>NZ_JBHLWB010000005.1:0-105377 GCF_042433055.1 Gallibacterium trehalosifermentans | reverse complement strand
GACAATCGTGTGAATTGGCTTTGTTTGGTGAGCCATAACCAATTATCGTTTTACAAATAATTAAACTTGGTTTGTTGCTTTCTGCTTTTGCTGCTTCAATCGCCGCTTTGATTTCGGCAGCATTATGTCCATCAACCGATGGAATCACGTGCCAACCATAGGACTCAAAGCGTTTTTGTGTATCATCAGTAAACCAGCCATCAACGTGTCCGTCAATCGAGATGTTATTATCATCGTAAAACGCTATTAATTTACCTAGTCCTAATGTGCCTGCTAATGAGCATGCTTCATGAGAGATTCCCTCCATTAAACAACCATCGCCTAAAAAGACATAGGTGTGGTGGTCTATTATCTCATGACCTGGGCGGTTAAATTGTCCTGCTAAGGTCTTTTCGGCTATCGCCATACCCACTGCATTCGTTATCCCTTGTCCCAATGGACCTGTGGTAGTTTCAACGCCTGGGGCATAACCATATTCTGGGTGCCCTGGCGTTTTTGAATGTAATTGGCGGAATTGCTTTAAATCTTCTATCGATAACTCATAGCCCGTTAAATGTAATAAGCTATAAATTAACATCGAACCGTGTCCATTCGATAAGATAAAACGGTCGCGGTTTGCCCAGTACGGATTAGTCGGGTTATGTGATAAAAAATCACGCCATAACACTTCTGCGATATCCGCCATGCCCATTGGCGCTCCTGGGTGCCCTGATTTTGCTTTTTGTACTGCATCTATACTTAAAAAGCGGATTGCATTTGCTCGCTCTCTTCTTGTAGGCATATTCTTCATTCCTTATTTTCTGTTAAAGTTTAGTAACAAGCATCGCTTCTAATTTTTCAATATCTGCAGCAAATTTACGGATACCTTCTGCTAATTTTTCTACCGCCATCGCGTCCATATTATGTTGCCAATAGAATTCCGCTTCAGTCATTGCTGCTGGGCGAGCTAATACTTCACCTTGATAATCAAGTTTACGCGGTAATTCACTCGTATTTGCTTGTAATTCTTTCAATAATGCTGGTGAAATCGTTAAACGATCGCAGCCCGCTAACTCCGTAATTTCACCTACATTACGGAAACTTGCCCCCATTACCACCGTTTTATAACCATATTGTTTGTAATAGTGATAAATTTTGGTTACCGAAATCACACCTGGATCTTCACTTGGTGCAAACTCTTTTTTATCACCATTTGCTTTATACCAATCTAAAATACGCCCTACAAATGGCGAAATGAGATACACACCTGCTTCTGCACACGCACGTGCTTGCGCTTCTGAGAATAATAACGTTAAGTTACAGTTGATCCCCTCTTTTTCTAAAATTTCCGCTGCTCGAATGCCTTGCCAAGTTGAAGCGATTTTAATCAAAATACGATCATTGCTGATACCTGCTTCGTTATACAGGGCAATCAGTTTACGTGCTTTTTCTACTGTCGCTTGTGTATCATAAGAAAGGCGCGCATCAACTTCCGTTGAAATACGCCCTGGGACAATTTTTAAAATTTCTAAACCAATGTTAACCGCTAATTTATCTTCTGCATCAATCAGTTGTTGTGCTTTATCTGCACTTTTACTTTTCGCATAAGCCACTGCTTCATCAATTAATGACGCATATTGTGGTAATTGAGAGGCGCTAAGAATAAGAGATGGGTTCGTCGTTGCATCTTCTGGTTGGTAGGCTTTGATTGCTTCAATATCACCTGTATCTGCAACTACAACGGTTAATTTACGTAATGTGTCTAGTTGAGTTTCCATTTTTCTTTCTCCTAAAAGTTAAATTACTAAATTTGATATGAAAGTTGTTCTTGCATTTTTTGATGCACAATATCAACAATCTCTTTTCCCAATATAATTTGATATTGATTTGTAATAGAGAATAATCCTCTTACTAATTCTAATTTTTCTATTTTATTTTTATCGATATTTTCTGGGTTATTTAATACCACCCTAATTCTGGTAGCACAATGTGTTAATGCTGTAATATTGTTATTGCCCCCTAAATACTCAATCAATTTTAATGCTGTTTGATAATATTGATTATCCTCATTATTTACAGATAACGCATTCAATGCACCTTTCATTAAATCAACAAAGTCTTTTGCATTCCATGCACTTCGCCCAACAAAAAGTCCATCAATATTCTTTTTATTTATTAATTGATTAGCATTATTTGGATTAACACTACCACCATACAATACAGGAATATCCAGCCCCTCTTTGCCAAAAATGTCAAATAAACATTGCTTAATCGTGATATGTTTCTCTTCCGCATATTCAGCTGTCGCAGGAATACCATTTTCACCTATTGCCCAGACTGGCTCATAAGCTACCCTCACAAGTGGTATTTGTTCTTTAGTAACACCATTTAAACCAATTTTTAATTGCATTCTTAATACTTCATCAGAAATACCATATTCTTTTTGTTCTAATGTTTCACCAACACATAATAATGTAATAAATTGATGTTTTAATGCAGAAAGAACCTTTTTATTTTCTTCTTGATCGGTTTCTTTAAAAATATGACGTCGCTCTGAATGTCCAATCATCACTAATTTAACATCCAACTCTTTTAACATTAATGGCGATATTTCACCCGTAAATTGCCCAGCATCGGCATAACACATATTTTGAGCACCAATAGTGATCACATTATTTAATTCTGTTTTAACTAAATGAGAAGCATCACTTAATGTTGTATATGAAGGTATGACAAACAATTCTATATTATTTTGCTTGATTTGTTCTTTATATAATCTTCCTAATGCTGATAAATAATGAATAAGCTCTTTATTCCCTTTATACATTTTCAGATTAGTTCCAAAATAAATTTTATTTTTCATTGATTCATTCCTCAATATTTTTTATTAATACTCGACAAGGCGCACCATCTGCCTTTTCAATAGCGATTGGTGCCATAACAGCATATACCTTATTGCTTGTAATATTTTTAGTATTACAAAGATACTCCACTAAAGTTATTCCTTGCGACAATAAGTGGTAATGCGTTGTATGTTTTTCTAAAGGTTTTTCAATCTTATTTTCCACCCAAAATCGAATTGGATAATCTTGAGGAAAATCAAATGCAACAATAGTTATATTTTTATTTTTCATAAATATTACAGCATCATCAGTCAAATAAGGCGATCTTGTCCAAAACTCCTTAGAGTTATAACTATAAAAAGTATCCCAATGTGTTTTAAAAATAATTTTATCAGGATTATTTTGTGGCCAAACACTCTTTAAAATATTTTCAGTAATCGCAAAGTTATCTGTAATATAGGTTGAAAGATCGATAATATAAAACTCACCAATATAAGTACTAGGATTAATATCTAAAATATCATACCCCTCTTTATTAATATGGCTTAATGCGTCCATATGAGTAAAAGCATGACAAGATACTTGTATTTGTGTCGCCTCAAATAAATCCCCATCATTAAAGTTTCCTTTTTTATCAATCACTGTTTTCCAACGTATATGGTTATTAGAAATAGGCATTGATAAATCTATCCAATCTTTATTCATAATGAATCTCCTCTATTCAAAGAACACATTTGGCAAATAAGTACTCAATTCTGGCACTAATATTAAAAGCCCTAATAATGCTAATAAAGAAAGTAAATATGGTACACTACTTTTTAATACTTTAATTGGCTCACATTCAGCAATATTAGCGGATAAATATATGAGGTATCCTACTGGCGGCGTTATTAAACCTATCATTAAATTTAAAATAATGACCAAACCGAAGTGAATTGGTGATATACCAAACTGATTAATAATTGGCATAAAAACAGGAACAAGTATCGTTAATGCCGCTGTTGGATCCATTATCATACCAATAAAGAAGACAATAATATTTATTAAAATAAGGGCAGATATAGGAGAAGAACAAATTTCAGCTACATAATTTGCTATTTGATGACTAATTTGTAATCTTGCAATAACCCATGCAAATATTGAAGAAGCACCAACTATTAACATCACTGTTATTGTTCCTTTTAAAGAAGATATAAGTGCTTTTTTTAGTCTTTCTAAATTTAATTCTTTATAGATAAATTTTCCTACTAAACAGGCATACACCACAGATACAGCGCCCGCTTCTGTTGCTGTAAAAATACCAGAAATAATGCCATATAAGATAATAATTGGACAAAATAAAGCCCAAATTGCATCTTTAGAACTTTCTTTTACCTCTTGCCAACTAAAAGCTGTTGATTGATTACCAAAACCTTTAATTTTAGAAATTAAGCAAGTAACTAATATCAGTGTAAATGCAATTAATAGTCCAGGAATGATACCAGATAAAAACATTTTTCCGACAGAAACACCTGCACCAGCAAGTGCAGCAAATACGATCATAGGAACACTAGGTGGAATTATTGGTCCAATAATTGATGCCGATTGTGTTAATGCGGCAGAAAAAGGTGCGGGGTAATTCTTATTTTTCATTTCAGGAATTAATGAACTACCAATAGCAGCTGTTGAAGCGACGGCTGAGCCACTAATTGATCCAAAAAATAAGCTAGAAAAAATATTAATATAAGCAAGAGAACCTTTCCAACGACCGACAAATGAGGTTACAAACCGAATAATCCGAGCCGTAATCCCACCAACACTCATCAGTTCACCAGCTAAGAAGAAAAATGCCAATGCTTGCAAGGCATTTGTATCAATTCCCTGCATAACTTGTTGAGCAACAATCGTTACAGGAACATAAGGTAAAAATAAGAATAAAGTAATAATTGAAGAGAAAATAATGCTATAAAATAATGGCAATCCAAAGACTGTTAAAATAAACATTACGCCCAATAAAATAATAAATGACATTACAATTCCCCCACAACTTTGGTTTTTGCTAATGATATAAAAGCAATGACGATTCTAATCATCTCAAGAGATAGACATAGAATAAATGGAACATAGACCCAAGAAATTGAAATTTTAAATGCAGAATAATAACTATTTAAATTCATACTATAGAGTTTTATTCCACCTTTAACGAGCAAAAATAGTGAAATTAACATCACAATATATAATACAGAGGATAATAACCAGCCATATTTAAACTTTTCAAATATCATTATCCTTAACAAAGGAACTTGTATCTGGGTTGTTGTTAATATCCCAAATAGGATCATATAGGTATAACAGAATCTTAAAAACTCTTCTGCCCAAGGAAAAGAAATATTAATAACATATCTCGTAATTACTTGGATAAATGTCATCAAAACCAGAATAAGGAAAAAGAGACACCCCAATGACAAAAATGTTTTTTTAATAAATTTCTCATAATGCTCAATCATATCCCTTTCTCCTTATATAGGTATAATTTAAAAGATGCTATTATTTAAGATTAGAAATAGTCTTGATTTCTTGATCACCAAATTTTTTAGCATAATCGTCCCATGCTTTTTTTGCGCCAGCTTGGAATGAAGTAATATCTGGTGATTCTTCAATTTCCATACCTTGTTGTTTTAATTTTTCTAAATATATTTTATTTTCTTCAACATTTAATGCTTTTTCTAAATTTGCTCCCTCTTTGGCCGCTTGCAATAATATTTCTTGATCCTCTTTATCTAAATAATTAAAGCGATCCAAATTCATTGCCATTGGTGCCGCAGTATAAGCGTGGTGTGTTAAAGATAAATATTTTTGGACCTCTTGTAGATTATTATTATAAATATGATGAATTGGGTTTTCTTGTCCATCTATTACCCCTGTTTTTAATGAAAAATAAACTTCATTAAATGGCATTGGCGTTGGATTTGCTCCCCATTCTTTAAATGCGGCAATATGCGCAGGATTTGGTGTAGTTCTTAATTTTAGATGAGAGAGATCTTTAACTGATTTAATTTGTCGCTTACTATTCGTAATATCACGAAAGCCTATTTCATAAAAAGCTAAACCTTTTAAACCATATTGCTCTAATGATTTTAGTAATTTCTCCCCAACTTCACTATTTAATACTTTTTCTACATGATTTTCATCATTAAATAAAAATGGTAAATCTAATAAATTAAGCTTCTCATTAAATGTTGTATAATATGGATTCCCTACCACAACAATATCGATAGTTCCCATTCTTGTTCCATCAATTTGTGTACCTGATGGTCCTAGCTCACTATTTGGGTGTAATTTAATCGTAATTCTTCCTTTAGATAGCTCATTTACCCTTTTAGCCATAAATTCCGTTGCTTTAGTTACGGTATCTGTTGGTGAGCCATAATGACTTAACGCTAATTCATGTGTCCCCGCAGCCAACACACTCGATGAAAGAATGACAGATAATACTGTTGTTGAAATTAAGCTAGGTTTTTTCATAGTTACACCCTCTTTGTATCGTTAAGGAATCTTTAAACTTTTATTGAAATATCAGCGATGATATTTTTGGTCAATCTCATTAATTTTTGCGACTTTAGGAGCTGAACCACCACCAGAAAAATCACAATCTAACCAAGTTTTTAATAATGATTTAGCAAGTTCAACGCCAATCACACGCTCACCAAAACAGATAATCTGCGCATCATTACTCTTTCTTGATCTTTCTGCTGAAAAAACATCATGGCATACTGCAGCTCTGACACCTGGAATCTTATTTGCGGTAATCGCCATACCAATACCTGTACCACAGGTCAAAATTGCACGCTCATATTTTCCCTCAGCAACCGCTAATGCCACAGCTTCTGCAATATCAGGGTATAAAACAACATCTCCAGCTTTAGCGCCAAAATCATCATATTCAATACCTAACGTATCCAAATATTTCATTAGTTCTACTTTTAAGTTATATGCTGCTTCATCACAGCCAACTGCAATTTTCATATCAAGTTCTCCTTCATAATTACATTTTTGTTAAATTTAAAATGGTATTCACATTACTTGCTGTGGTCGCAATGATATTGATAATACCCGTTCTTAATGCGCCTAATATCGCCATTGCTTTACTGCTTTCAGAAGCAATACCAATTACACAAGGAATTGCCCTTAAATCTTCAAGGCTCAGCCCTATCACGCGATCACTCATTACCGTTTCGACTGATTCCCCTTGCAAATTAAAAAAACCATACCCCGCAATATCACCAATAACCCCTAAATTTCGTTTCGCTTCTGTAACTTCTTGTGGTGTAAACCAACCGAGCTGCACCATATAGCTGTTTTCATTCATATCGCCAATACCAACTAAAGCAATATCAGCTTTTCTAGCTCTATCTAAGGTTTCTTTAATCACACCATTTTTCATAAAAACATCTCGAAACTCTTTATCTTCAAGATATGCGGGAGCATAGAGCGTTTCGTTAATACCACTGAAATTTCGCGCTAAATTTCGGCAAGTATGATCTGCATCAACAGGCTCACCATTACGCTGAACGCCACCAATACCACAAATAAACTTACAAGATTTTGCAGGAAAAATACCGATATGTTCACCAACTGAGGCAACATTACGTCCTTGACCAACAGCTATCGTCATTCCATCTTTTAATGTATGCGAGAGATATGAACTCACTAACGATGCTACCTGCCTTCTTTGCTCTACTTCATTTTGGGCATCAATCGCAATCAATGCTCTCTGAATCCCAAACTCATCAATTAATCGCTTTTCTAATTGAGAAGTAAAAATAGGGTGATATTTAACATTAATTTCTACTACCCCCTCTTCTCTTGCTTTTTTTAATAATCGACCAACCTTTATTCTGGAAATATTAAACTTATTCGCAATTTCTTCTTGGGTTAATTCATGCTCATAATAGGCAATCGCAATTTCTGTTAATAGATCAGCTTCTTTATAGATCATCATTTTTCTTTAACTCCTAAATGATGTTATAAATATATGTACGAGACTTAATTAATGTTTCTTCAATCACATTAATCGAAATCTTATTTGCATATCTTTTTGGTGTTGAATCTAATTCTCTATAAATTCTTAATGGAATTTCCAAACTACAACATAACTGTCTTTCCTTAATCCCTAAAAGAATCGTCTTATAATCAATAATCCCTTCACCTATTGATAAAAATTTAAATTTTTCATTCTCAACAAAAACATCTTTAATATGAAAATGTTTACAATATGGCAGAGATTTTATTGCTTCCTCTATTACATTTAATTGGTTGTTATAAGTAACCATATTGCCTGGATCAAAATTTATCGCATAATATTTTCTGTCTAATTGATTTAATATTTCAACACCATCGTCCACATCAATAAAAGCATCAAAATTATAATCACCACCATTTTCCAAACACAAAATACATTGATATTTTTGTAATAAAGGTTTTAAAGATACTAAATTCGTTATTAACTTCTCCTTATTGGCTAATTTGGTGGTGCAAACATTGATATATTTAGCACCAATTAAATTGGCAAATTTAAGACGAGGAGAAAATATCTCAAATAAATTATCTGTAGACAGATCCATTGTGCAACCTAACGCTAATGTAGCTAATCCATATTTACTTTTTAGCAAGTTAATATAATTAGCATTTTCTTCACTAAACAAATCTTGATTTAAATTACCAACATAACCCTGATTATAGGCTAATTCAAAATAATTAAATCCACATCGTTTAATCGAAGCAAATACTGTTTCCAAGTTATACCCATCATAAATAGAGGTGTTAACTGCTAGTATAAAGTTATTATTCATTTTTAATTTCCAAATTATAGTTTTATGTAGAATTAACTAATAATTCAACTTTATTTAAATATTTTAAATTATCATTTTTTTATACTTTTACGTTTATTCCAATAAGCCTTAATAATTGGCATAACAAAAACAAGAATTGTTGAAAGAATAAAGAAAACAGATATTGGACGCTCTAAGATAGTCCACCAATTCCCTTTAAGCATTGTTATTGTTTGTCCTAATCTTAATTCTAAAACGCCACCTAAAATCAATCCTATGGTTAGAGGAATTACTGAAAAGCCAAATAATCTCATTAAATATCCAAGAATCCCGAAAATTAATGCAACATAAACATCTACTACAGACAGACTTACTGCATATGCTCCAACAATACAAAAAACAAATACCATTGGCCATAAAATAGATGTTGGAATAAATGTAATTCGAGCAAATAATTTAGCCCCAGCTAATCCAATAATAAAAAAGATAATATTAGCCAAAAGCATAGCCCAAAAAATTGTATAAACAGCTTCTCCATTTTCAATAAACAAGTTAGGACCTGGATTAATTCCATGAATCATTAATCCAGCAATAATTACAGCTGCTGTAGGGCTACCTGGGATACCTAAAGCAAGGCTTGGTACCATAGATCCACCTGTTGCAGAATTATTTGCGGCTTCAGAACCAGCAATACCCTCAATAGATCCTTTACCAAATTCATCGGGAGTCTTAGACCAACGTTTAGCTTCGTTATACCCAACTATAGATGCTACTGTTGCCCCCTCTGCAGGTAAAACACCAATAAATGTACCAATACCAGAAGAACGTAAAATAGTTTTCCAAATTCGTTTATAATCCAGCAAAGACGGTAATTTAATTTTATCCATTTTTATAATATTACCTGTCTTTGATGACTTAGAAGCCTGAATAAATAATTCACTAATTCCAAAAATACCTATCATCATTGGCACTAAATTTATTCCTTCATATAAAGCAGTAACCCCGAAAGTAAAACGATCTATAGTTGTTAAAGGATCAACACCTATAGTTGCAATCAATATTCCCAAAAGACCTGATAATAGATTTTTTAAAACAGAACTATTTCCAACTGTTGCTAACATAGATATAGCAAAAATAGTTAATGTTAAATATTCTGGTGGAGAAAATTTATAAGCAACATCAGCAAGAAGAGGGGCTGCCACCATCAAACAAATAATACTTATTATACCGCCAATACCTGAAGATACAGTCGCTATTCCTAATGCTCTACCTGCTTCTCCTCTTTGTGCAAGTGGATATCCATCTAAGCAAGTTGTAGCACTTGCAGATGTTCCAGGAGTATTAATTAAAATAGCAGTAATAGCGCCAGCAAACGTTGCTGCACAATAAATAGTTAGCATAATTGTTGCAGCTGGTATAGGGCTCATTGTAATTGTAAATGGAAGAATTAGTGCAACTCCTGTTGTAGCATTTAATCCTGGTAATGAACCAATTAAAATACCACCAATTGACGCAATAATAATCCATATAAACAACTCAATATCAGCTAAATTACCTAAAGCACTCCAAACTATTTCCATAAAGCCCCCTCATGCACATAATTCATTATAATTCCATCTGGAAATCTAACTCCTAAAATTTGATCAAATAAAACATAAATAAAGAGAGGTAAAACAATTCCTAATAAAAAAACAGGAAGTATTTTTATTTTCTTTGTCCATAACATATGAATAGCTAAAGACGACAAAGTAACTGCTAAGAAAAAATCTACCATCAATACCAATATAAATACTGGAATAATAAAAAATATTTTTATCGTCATAATATTAAAATTAGCTTCAGGTATATCTTCTTCTCTATTACTCTTTAACCATAATATAAAACTAAGTAATATTATCAGTACTGCGCAAGCAATAGGAAAAGTTGATGGTTGTAATCCTCTCTGTAAAATTGGTGGTAGATCTCTAAACTGAGAAGCAAGATAAATAACAACACTTGCAAAGATAAAAATAGTGAAAAAGATAAATAAATTTTTCTTACTTCTCATGATGTCTCCTTATATATAAAAATACATAACTTACCTTTTAGTGAATAAAGCCTAATTGTTTCAATGAATTATGCATTTCTTTATCACTTTCTTCTAATTGTCTTCCCCATACATCTTTACCTGCAATAGAAGTTTCATCTAAACCAAGATTAGCCAAAAATTTCTGAAACTTTGGTTGAGCCATGGCTTCCAATAATGTTTTTTCTAATTTATCAACGACATCGATGGGCGTCCCTGCTTTAACAACAAAACCACGCACTGTAGATAAGCTTACTGGTATTCCTAATTCCTTAGCTGTAAATACATCAGGTAAAGATTTCATTCGACTATCGGATAAAACTACTATTGGGCACACTTGTCCTGCATCAACTTGTACTTTAGCCTCACCTAAATTTAACACCCCTACATCAACACCCCCAGCAACAATTTGAGTGGCAACTTCATTCGCACTATCAAAAGGGATCACTTCAGCTGTTTTTAAGCTAGCTTTTGTTGTAAATGCAAACGCAGATACATCATCAATTCCACCTAAATGAGTAGTTCCATAAGTAAGTGCTTTATGTTTTTGAGATTCTATAAATTGATTTGCATCTTTAAAGCGATTACATTTCACCATCAAAATTTGCGGATCATCTGTTGCTCTTGCAATCGGAATCCAATCTTTTAACGTTGTTTTGGAGCTTCCTTTAGCTATTTCTCCCGCTTGTCCACTCGTATAAGTCAAAATTGTATGTCCATCTGCTGGGCGAGATACCACATAATCTAAGGATAATAATCCACCACCACCTTTCTTATTCACAATAATAATCGACTTTCCTAAAAGTGGTTCAGATAAACTCGCAACCATTCTTGCAGTTAAATCTGTTCCACCTCCTGCACCAGAATGAGTTACCATTTCTAAATTTTTGCTGGGAAATGCCATTACTGTTGTTGATAACATGACCAATGATGTTAGCAATAAATTTTTTTTCATATTTGTCTCCTTCAAGCTTTTAATAGCAAAAATTAATATAAGTTACTTATATTCAGACATATATTTTAAAATCAAAGACATAGATACAGCACCAGGGTCAACATGACCAAGAGAACGCTCTCCTAAACTCTTCGCTCTACCAAAAACAGCGACTTGATTTCGCGTATTTTCAGCTCCTTGTGCTGCGGCTTCTGCTACTTTAGATAACGATATTTTTAAATCTTGATCTGCTATATCTTCCGCCTGTTTTTCTGCTGCCACCAAAGCATCTATCATCGTTTTATCTCCTGGTTTTGCTCCACCTCTTGCAAAAACAGCCGCAGAACCAGCACTTAAAAATAGCGATAACACCTTACTATCAAATTCTTGTTTGCCTGCAATCGCCTTTCCGCCAGCTCTAAACAATGTACCAAAAATTGCCCCCGAAGCTCCGCCCATACTCGACATCATCTTTGTACCAGAGGTTAAAAATAACTCGCCAATATCTTTAGGTGAAAATGTTTCGTTAGTCAGTAAATCACGAACAGCCGCAAACCCTCGCTGCATACCAATGCCATGATCACCATCACCAATTTTTAAATCTAATTCTGTCAACATTGGTTCACTATCAACCATTTTTTCTGCTGTATAGAGCAACATTGCTCTTGTTTCTGCTAAATTCATTTTTATTTTCTCCAAGCAAAGCTTTCACATGGTGCGTCATATAATTTTTGTAATTCTTCATCTAAACGGAAGAAAGTTATTGAATATCCAGCCATCTCTTGAGAAGTACAATAAGGACCAATCAAAACATCGTGAACTTCTATGTTCCGTTTTAGTAATTCTTGATGAACTTTCCGATAAGCAATAAATAACTCTGAATAGGTCGAACCACCTAAATTATTGATAGTTACGCACACTTTATCCCCATTCTGCAGTTCAATGTCATCACATAAACGCTCAACCATTTCTTGATTAATTTCGTCTGCGGTTGTCATTTTTTGGCGTCTTACCCCAGGTTCACCATGTATTCCCATTCCTAGTTCTAATTCATCATCTGCTAATTCAAAATTGAATTTTCCTGTTTGGGGAATAGAACAAGCACCTAATGCAACCCCCATTGTTCGGGTATTAAAATTCGCTCGTTGTGTTACCTCATAAACACTTTCTAAGTCATACCCGAGTTCAACCGCTGCGCCTGCTATTTTTAAAACATACATATCACCTGCAACACCACGTCTATCGCTCATTTTAGAGAGTGGAGCCGCCGAAATATCATCAGACACTCGCACGGTTTTTACTTTAATCCCCTCTTCTTCTAGGAGTTCTGCTGCAATATCAAAATTCATATTATCGCCAGCATAATTTCCATAAACGAATAAGACACCTTTTCCTTTTTCTGCTGCTTTGGTTGTTTCGATAATAATATCCGGAGAAGGTGAGGCAAAAATATCGCCTAGTGCAGCTGCATCAGCTAACCCTTGCCCAACATATCCTGCAAACATAGGTTCATGACCACTTCCCCCACCAGTAACGACAACAACTCGATCATTTTCGATACAATCACGATACACTCCACTATAGCCATCTACTTTCAAGAGTTGACCTTTGCAAGCATAAAGTAATCCCTCTAATTGTTCTGTTGGTACAGCATGAGGATCATTCAATAATTTTTTTGGTTTTCTCGTCATAGCATATCTCCAATGTTGTATTATTCTGACTTAAGCACACCGTTTCCCATGCGAACAGCGATGTTAAATGCTGCTTCAAATGCCGTTGGCACTGCTACGTTTTTGCCGTGTAAATCATATGCCGTACCATGATTTGCAGTGGTAATTGGTATGGAAATACCACCTTGTACAGTAACTCCTCTTTCAAAGCCTAACAGTTTAAGAGCGGTAGAAAATTGGTCATGATACATCGATACAACACCATCAAGATTTTGGCGTTTGACTTCGTGCATGGTGGTATCACTTGGGAATGGACCATATAAATCAATACCGTATTTCTCACGAACTTGTTCAATCGCAGGTTTAATGATTGTCAGTTCTTCATCACCAAATACTCCGCCCTCTCCACCATGAGGATTTAAAGCTTGTACTGCAATTTTAGGTTGTGAAACACCTGCACGAATAAGAGAGCTATTTAATAAGAGAATGCAGTCAATAACCGATTGAATGGATAAATTAGAGACAATATCTTTAAATGGAATATGTGAAGTAACCCGACTAGCCCAAATATTGTCAACAACATTGAGTTCACAAACAAAACCATCAAAATGAGTTTGCTCTGCAAACCAATGCAGTTCATCACGATATTTCAATCCCCCCAAATGCATTGCTTGCTTATTAAGGGGGGCAAAACAAATTGACTGTACATATCCAGCTTGAGCATATTCCACTGCTTTTTTGAGTGTTTCTAAAATATACATTCCACTCTGTTCAGTTGCTTTTCCATATTCAAAAGGTTTCGGATTTGAACACTTATAGGCAATTAAAGCAGGCACACCGGATTGAAAGGAATAAGTGGGTAATTGCGCCTCTGTAATTTCTTCATAAGAAAATGTCTGTTGAGCAATTTCCATTCCTTTGTGTAACTCATCTTTATCAGCAATAAGTAAAATATTTGCTTTTTCTCTTTGCTCACCTTGAGCTAATAATTTTGCAACTAGCTCTGGTCCAATACCTGCAGGATCTCCGAGAACTAAAGCAACTGTTGGTTTTTGCATCATTATTTTTCCTTATTTGTACTAATGTTGATCAACTTAACCTTATACTTAACAAATGTTCAGCATATTAACTTTTGTTAAGGCATATTAAATAAAAAAAGAAATAATTTTTGTGATACATCTCACAGTATTGATTAAATAGTGAACTTTTATATTAAATATGTGAAAGAGATCACGAAAATATCAGGTTGATATAGAAAAGAATATAAATGTTTAAATAATTTACTAAGAAAAATAAATCAATTTTTCAACAAATATTAAAATATAAAACATTTGTTCAGTGAGATTTTTGATAGGCAATAATCTTTTGTAGGAATGGTTCTGCATAGCGTTCCAATTTTTTATACCCCACCCCATTGATCGCTAACATTTCAGATAATGTTGTCGGTGTTTTGCGTGTCATTTCTTCTAATGTCGCATCATTAAAGACCGCATAAGGTGGAATATTATCTCGATCTGATAACTGCTTGCGTAATTGGCGTAATTGATTAAATAAGACCCGATCGCCTTGTCGAGCTTGTTGTAGATGAGCGTGATTAATCATAGAAAGGTTTTGCCGAGGCAAGGCTAGTGATAATGGTATTTCACCACGCAAAATAGGTCTGGCAGCTTCTGTTAGTTGTAACGCAGAAAAATTGGTAATATTTTGCGTTAAAAAACCAAGATGCACTAATTGACGGATCACACTATGCCAATATTCTTGTGTATGATCCTTGCCAATTCCAAACACAGATAATTTATCATGTTGTAATTCTTGGATTTTTTGATTATTCACGCCACGCAATACTGCAATCACATAATAGCTACCAAAACGCTGTCCAGTACGATATACCGTAGAAAGCATTTTTTGTGCGTCAATCAACCCATCATATTTTTTTGGCGGATTTAAACAAATATCACAATTTTGACAAGGTTGATGACGATGTTCTGCAAAATAGTTTAGCAACACTAAACGGCGACAAGTCTGTGCTTCCGCAAACTCTCCCATCGCTTGTAATTTATGTTGCTCAATCATTTTTTGTGAAGAATCTGGTTTCTCTTGCAGTAATTTATTTAGCCATAAGTAATCTTGATGATCATAAAATAATACCGCTTCCGCAGGGAGATCATCTCGTCCTGCCCGCCCAGTTTCTTGATAATAAGATTCTATGCTTCGGGGTAAGTCATAATGCAACACAAAACGAATATTAGGTTTATTAATTCCCATACCAAAGGCAATAGTCGCCACAATAACCTGAATATTATCACGTTGAAAGTCGTGCTGTGTTTGTTCTCGAACTTCATTACTAAAGCCTGCGTGATAAGGTTTCGCCGCAATTCCTCGCCGTTGTAATGATTCAGCAAGCCGCTCTACTTTATTCCGACTATTAGCATAAACAATACCACTTTTGCCTTTTTGCGCTAGCACAAACTGGATTAATTGCTCTTGCGGTTTAAATTTTTCAACTACGGTATAACGAATATTTGGTCGATCAAAACTACCAATATAAATAAACGGTTGATCTAAATTGAGTAAAGATAAAATATCTTGTCGAGTTACCTGATCCGCAGTGGCGGTTAATGCCATAATTGGCACATTGGGAAATACCCGAGTGAGGCTACTTAATCGTGCATATTCAGGACGAAAATCGTGTCCCCATTGTGATATACAGTGTGCTTCATCAATAGCAATAAAACTGACTTGGCATTGCTGAATAAAATAGAAAAAGGCATCTGTCATCACTTTTTCTGGCGAGATATAGAGTAATTTTAATTGCCCTGTTAACGCTTGTTGTTCGGTAACTCGTTGCTGTTCTAATGTTTGGCTAGAATTTAGATAAGCAGCAGCGACACCATTGGCAACCAACTGATCCACTTGATCTTGCATTAGGGCAATTAACGGCGAAATCACTAACGTCAACCCCGAGAAACACAATGCAGGAATTTGATAGCAAAGTGATTTTCCACCACCTGTTGCCATTAAAATAAAACTGCTTTGTCCTTTTAGGGTTGCTTCAATAATTTGTTGTTGACCTTGGCGGAATTGCTGATAGCCAAACACATCTTGCAAAATTGTTTTGGCTTGAGTAAGAGAAAGCGGAGAATCATTCTCTGCAATCTCCTCTTTATCGTTATCATTAGAATACATTGTTTAAGCTAATACCTATCCCTATGCGATCAATAGAACGATTATAGTCTAATAAGGATTCACCATAGCCGTGGTAATACTGGGTATATAGTCGCACATATTTTGCGATAGGATAACTCCAAGAGAGTTCAATTCCCCCTTTATTGGTTGCCATATTATAACGAGCTGTTGTTTTTACAATATGATCAGCGAAACGATACCCTACACTGACATCACCATAACCGTAATAATCAACAATATCTGGGTTGTCATCATCAGATGCTTTTTCTGGAATTCGCCAGTATGGTTTTAGCTCCACGAGCCAATCATCTTTTGTAAAACTTGTTCGCAGATACAGGCGATTCCAACTGCGTGATTTTCCCATTTCATCACTACGTCCATTAGAAAGATGTACCACCCCAGTTTCTACATCAGCTAACTTCCAGCCCCACCAAAGCGGATAATCTGTTGCCCAAGCAACAAAAAGTTGTGGTTGATAATTACTCTCTCTGAAAGGAGAAGATTGTTTCCGATTGCTTAATTGAAACCAAGAACGTTGTGTATAAGCTCCCGCTAATACGGAGTTCTCACCAAAAATCCCTCGCCAAAACGGTAGCGCTACGCTTATTTGAAACTTTACTTCATCATGCTTCATATTTTCAGGATAATTAAAGTTTCTATTAGAATAAGTTTCCATTAAATAATTTTGTTCATAAGGTCTTAAGCCAATAAAATTATCAGGTGCCGCAGTTAACAATAACGCTGTTCGACTTTGGTATGGTAAGAGATCCGCCATTGCCGTAGGCAATGTAATTAACATTAATAATGCGAGAAAATAATGGGTAAAACGCATTGCTTTTTCCTTTTTTATTAAATAAAGTTGACTTGTTCGCCATGTGCCAAACAAGCTTCAGTTAAATATGTCCAGAAATTTTTTCCTTCTGCATTTAGCCATTGCCCTTGTTGGTAACTAAAATGGTAACCACCTAATTTACTTGCTAACCATAACTCTTGTAGTGGTTCTTGTTTATTAATCACAATTTGACTACGATCAGCAAAGGTAATAGTAAATACTGAACCTTGAGTATCACAATCGACATCGCAATCCTGTTCTTCTAATTGCTCTTCGATTTGTTGCCATATTTGTTCTATTTTTTGATGATATTCTGTGTTATTCATAGCATTCTCCTAAAAATAGCTGCTCATTATAGAGATTTTCCTCTCTTAGAGATAGCACAAAGCATTAATTAATGGTAAAAAGAACACCTATTAAAAAAAGGAGTGAAGTGATGAAAAAAGTATGGTTTATGTTGTTATTAAGTAGTGTTTGTTTTAGTTTAACAGCTTGTGGTGTGAAAGGACCTTTATACCACCCAACTAACGATCAACCTGTTCAACAACAAAATTCATAATAATTACGAGGTTTGAGTAATCGTATATGGACTATTTTAATTATAAAAATCATCAACTAATGGCGGAAGAATTAGCCGTTAGCTCACTAGCACAACAATTCGGCACCCCACTCTATATTTATTCTCGTGCCACTTTAGAACGTCATTGGCATGCTTTTGACTCTGCACTCGCAGGACACCCTCATCTTATTTGCTTTGCAGTCAAATCAAACCCAAATATCGCTTTATTAAATTTATTAGCAAAATTGGGATCAGGTTTTGATATTGTCTCACAAGGTGAATTAGAGCGTGTTTTAGTAGCTGGCGGAGATCCAAGTAAAATCGTTTTTTCAGGGGTAGCAAAATCCCATACCGAAATCGCCCGAGCTTTAGAAGTGGGAATTCGTTGTTTTAATGTTGAATCTGAAGCAGAACTGCATCGTATCAATGAAGTAGCTGCACAACTCAATAAACAAGCACCGATTTCATTACGAGTCAATCCCGATGTTGATGCTAAAACCCACCCTTATATATCAACTGGTTTAAAGCAAAATAAATTTGGGATTAGTGTGGCGCGTGCAAGAGAGGTTTATCGTTTAGCTAAGCGTTTAAGTAATATCCAGATTGTTGGAATGGATTGTCATATTGGCTCGCAACTTACAGAAATTCAACCTTTCTTAGATTCTGCAGATCGTTTATTAGTCTTGCTAGAACAATTACGCCAAGATGGCATTGAATTACACCATTTAGATTTAGGCGGTGGGTTAGGTGTCCGTTATAGCGATGAAACACCACCTCACCCAACAGAATATGCAAGTGCATTATTAACAAAATTCGCAGATTATCCAGAGTTAGAAATTATTCTTGAACCAGGACGTGCGATTAGTGCAAACGCAGGGATCTTAGTTACCAAAGTAGAATATTTAAAATCAAATGAAGATTTTAATTTTGCGATTGTTGATGCAGGTATGAACGATATGATTCGTCCAGCACTCTATCAAGCTTATATGGAAATTATTGAAGTCGATCGTACGCTTGAGCGAGAAACACGCACTTATGACGTAGTAGGTCCAATTTGCGAAACCTCTGATTTCTTAGGGAAAGGTCGTCAACTTGCTATTGCTGAGGGAGATTTTATCGCACAACGTTCGGCGGGGGCTTATGGGGCAAGTATGGCTTCTAATTATAACTCACACCCAAAAGCGGCTGAGGTTTTAGTCGATGGTGATAAAGCTTATCTGATTAAAAAACGTGAGCGTTTTGTAGAATTATGGGCTAATGAACAACTCATTGAAGAATGAGCGGATTGCTATATAAAATACAATTTTTAGGTAACTAGTTTCAACATATCTAACACAACCAAAGGGTAAATAATCATGAATATGCTTCGTATCAAAGAAATGCTCTCATCTTTAGACAACATTAAGAAAGAAGCTGTACTGACTGAACAATATAACGCTGCCATCAAACAGGATAATCTAACTTTGGCGGCTGATATTGCCAATTATGTGTTAGATATGCAATTAGAACTTCCTTTACATATTGATTTTCGTGTTCATTGTTTTCACTTTTTGTTGCAATATACGAATGAAAAGCTCAAGAATGCCGCAGACAACGAACAAGATGCTGAAACAGAAAAATATTTTGATAGCTTGATGGATTTGATATGGAAATTTAAATGGATTATTCCTCATATGCCCGAAAATGCCTATATTACCTTAGACGAAATTGACGGTATGTTGGAATTGATGAAAGATTATTTTGCGCATTTTGAATTTTCTCTAGCACCCGTTTACACGTCCACAACGTTGCAATATATGGTGAGAGGCGAGCGAGAAAAAGCACAAGAATCTTTCCAATTATGGCAGAACGAACCAATTGATGGAATGAATGACTGCCCTGCTTGTGTAGTAGCAGACCAAGTAAATTACTATCATTTTATTGGCGACTATGACAAAGTGTTAGCATTATCTAAGGATATTTTATCGGGCAAATTAACGTGTGCTGAGGTGCCTCATATTACGTATGCTGCAATCTTATACAGCTTATTAGAAACCCAACAACTTGATAAAGCAAAAAAATTATTGCCTCAAGCCATCAATGTAATTGAAAAAGCAAAAATGCTAAATGAATTGCCAGATTTAATGATTATTGCCGCACAATTAGAAGAAACCGAAACCGCCCTAACGCTTATTGATAAATACAGCAATACTATTCTCCAAGTAGGCGAAAGTGTACATATTTTAAAAATGTTAATGGCACTCTCCTATTATGATGTGCAACATTATGATGCTGCTCAAGAGATAGCTTTACTTTTGGATCAACGCAACGGCAACCAATTTTACCAAAATAAGGTTGAATCTTTAGGAAAACAAGTCGGCGCATCACAACGTATTTTACAATAATACTTAGTAAAGCAATTTGTACTGCTATCCATTATTTCGCCTATTTGTTTAACAGTAAGTTCTATTTCTGCTCTTTATATTTTTATGGCAAATATCTGTTTTCTTCCCCAAAACAATATAGCAAGCAAAATAGTTGTTTTTTAAGATCTTATGTATCTAATTCAGTGTTATTCACGTTTTGGCAATTTAGATAATTTTTTGTTCATAATTCAAAAAAAATGAGTTAAGGCTTTGTACTATAAGACCTTAACCCACTTTTTACTAACTAAGTTTCTACTATGCGTGCAAAACTTAGTAAAGTTTTCTTGAAGTATTGAACCAATCTTCTTTAAAGGTTCGTTTCATATTTTGAATGGCATCAATAATATCATGATGCACTAGTTTTTCATTTTGGATACCGACACAACGACCTTTTTCACCTTGGAGTAAAAGCTCTACCGCATAAACCCCCATTCTTGATGCAAGGATTCGGTCAAAGGCACAAGGCGCACCACCACGTTGAATATGTCCTAATACAGTTGCACGTGTTTCGTGTTTTACACGTTCTTCAATTTCTTTTGCTAATTCATTCACATCACACATATGTTCTGTAATAGCAATAATCGCATGGCGTTTACCTTTTTCAATACCATATTCCACTTTGCGAATTAATGCTTCTCGCTCAAATGGACGCTCTGGCACAACAATAAACTCACACCCACCTGCAATCGCTGCAGCCAACGTCAAATCACCACAATGTCGTCCCATAATTTCCACAATCGAAATACGTTGGTGTGAACTTGAAGTATCACGTAAACGGTCAATCGCATCTAATGCAGTCTCTAATGCAGTTTGATAGCCAATAGTATAATCTGTTCCAGCTACATCATTATCGATTGTGCCTGGTAAACCAATACATGGGAAATCATGTTCTTCAGTTAATAATTTCGCTCCCATATATGAGCCATCACCACCAATAACGATTAAAGCATCGATACCATGGAAACGTAAGTTTTCAACACATTTCGCGCGTACTGCTGGATCTTTGAATTCAGGAAAGCGAGCTGATCCTAAGAATGTACCACCACGATTAATTACATCTGATACACTATGACGTTCAAGCTTTTTAATTTTATTAAAATAAAGTCCTTGATAGCCATCATAAACGCCATAAACTTCTAAACCTTCATATAATGTTGCTCGCACAACACCTCGAATTGCTGCGTTCATACCTGGCGCATCACCACCACTTGTCAATACGGCAATTTTCTTAATCATATTTTGTCCTCATTAGGAAATATTTTAAATAAAAAAATAAATCAAAAACGCGCTAAGATTACACTATTCACTATTCTTGCTCTAGTGAAATTTACGATTAGTTTAATAATTTTTGATCTAATCAGGAGTTAGCTTGTTGTTGCATTTCTTGCTTTACGATTGAAGTAGGCTCTTGATGGATCATAATATCTGAATTTGGAAATGCTTTTAATAACGCTAACTCCAATTCTTCAGTAATATCGTGCGCCACTACTAATGGTAAATGATCCTCTAATTCTAGATGTAATTGAATAAAACGAACTGCACCTGCACGGCGCGTTTTTACATCATGAATACCTAGAACGTGTTTATTCTGTTTCGCAATCAACTTGATTAATGCAATTTCCTCATCAGGTAAGGCTACGTCCAACAATATTTGAATCGCATCTGCCACCATTTTCAACGCATTAACCAATATATAGACTGCAATAATTAGCGCACAAACCGCATCTGCTATCACAAAACCATAATAACTTAACACTAATGCAAGTAAGATTCCAAGATTCATAAATAAATCTGTTTGATAATGCAGGCTATCCGCTTTAATCGCAGGGCTGTCGGTTAACTTAATTGTATATTTTTGAAAGGCAACCAAAATCCCCGTCATCACAACAGAAATCACTGTTACGGCAATTCCCCAAATATTATGGTCAGCTAATTCAGGTGAATTCAGACGTTGTATGCCTTGTAAAAATAAGAAAACCACCGAACCACAAATAAACATACCTTGAGCTAATGAAGCTAACGACTCCGCTTTACCATGCCCAAATGAATGGTTATTATCAGCAGGCATCAATGCAAAACGGAGGATCAACATACTGGTAAAAGATGCCAATAAATCCAATAATGAATCAGTAATTGCAGCCAAAATACTAACTGATCCTGTTTTCCACCACGCAACCGACTTAATCAATACTAAAAATAATGCAGTAAAAATAGCAAAACAAGCGGCACGTTTAACATAGATTGAATAACTATTTTGCATTACAACTCCACGCTAATGGATATTGCATCATCGCTTTAACTAATGGCTGTGCTTTTTGTTGTTCCAGTTTTTTCAACACTGCCATCGTGCTACTTTTTACTGGAGCAAATTGCTCACTATATTGCAACTGTACAAACCCACAAGAAGCTAAATTCTCCCCCTTTGCTACATCGACTTGATAATCAATAAAGCGTTCTGCTGGTGGATATACTACATAGCTATATAACTTACCGTTGTTCACTTGATTATTAAACACGTTGATATCTGAACGAGCATACATTTGCTCACGCAATGCTATCCGTTGTTGATAAGTTGGATCAGTTTTTACAAAATCCTGTTGTAAATCTTGAAAAATCTCTAAATGTGAATTTTTATTACTATTGGTATCAATTAATTGATAGGTATATTTCACCACACTACCTAAATCATCAGTTTTAGTTAATTGATATTGTTGTTCAGCAAAACTCAATGTTGTGGGTACTTGAACTCGATGTTGACTCACTTGATGACTAACACAACCCGCTACAAACAATATGCCTATTAAAGGTAAGTGTTTAATCATCTTTTATCTCCCGTTTAAACACCCATTCAGTTGCAGTTGAGGCATTTTTATCAAACCAATATCCTGCTAAATCAAATTCTTTTAATTGTTCTGCCTGTGTAAGCTGATGCTGAATAATATAGCGACACATCAAGCCTCGTGCCTTTTTCGCATAGAAGCTAATAATTTTATATTTGCCATTTTTATAGTCCATAAAAATAGGTTTAATCATCGTGGCATTTAAACGCTCAGGATTAACGGCATTAAAATATTCGTCCGATGCCACATTGATCAGAATATTATCCCCTTGTTGATCCAATGCTTGCTGTAATTGTTCGGTAATAATATTGCCCCAAAAATGATAAAGATCTTTTCCTTTAGGGTTTGCTAATTTTGTGCCCATTTCTAAACGATAAGGTTGCATTAAATCTAATGGGCGTAATACACCATACAGTCCTGATAACATTCGTAAATGTGTTTGCGCAAAATCAATTTCCGCCGCAGATAAGCTTTCTGCGTCTAACCCTGTATAAACATCACCTTTAAACGCATAAATTGCTGCTTTACTATTATTTTGATTATGCGCTACTTGCCACTCTGCAAAACGCGCTGCATTTAAACCTGCTAACTTATCGCTAATTTTCATTAATGAAGCTATATCCACTGGCGATAATTGACGGCAAATCTCCATTAATTGCTGGCTATACTTGGTTAAATTGGGTTGAGTAACTGTAGTAATAGGTGATGGACTAGTAAAATCCAGCGTTTTCGCTGGTGAAATAACAGCTAACATAAATTTTTCTCTCTTTTATAAATTCGCTAATTTCCAATCAATCGGGGCTTTCCCGTGCTGCAACAAATATTGATTAGCGCGTGAAAAATGGCGGCAACCTAAAAAACCACGATGTGCAGACAATGGGGAAGGGTGCGGCGCAGTCAATACATAATGCCTTTGCCGATCAATAAACGCCCCTTTTTTCTGTGCATGACTTCCCCATAATAAGAAAACTAATCCTGTCGTATGTTGATTTAAAGTGGCAATGACATGATCCGTAAAGGTCTCCCAACCAAAATTAGCATGTGAATGGGCTTTTCCTTGTTCCACTGTCAACACCGTATTTAATAATAATACGCCCTGTGTTGCCCAATCTACTAAATAGCCATGATTAGGAATCTGAAAACCAGTAATATCTTGGCTTAATTCTTTATAAATATTAACTAACGATGGTGGGGGTGGCACATTTGGTCGTACTGAAAAAGCTAAACCATGAGCTTGGTTAGGACCATGATACGGATCTTGCCCTAAAATCACTACTTTCACCTGATCAAATTCTGTATAACGAAAGGCATTGAATACATCACTTTTTGGCGGGTAAATTATCTTACCTAAATCACGTTGTTGTTGGACTTGTTGCAAGATATGTTGAAAATAGGGTTGCACTTTTTCTGCCCCAATCATCTCTTTCCATGTTCTCATGGTCGTATCCTTGTTATCTTCTAAAACCATTCAATTATAAATATAAAAAAACATTTTCTGAAATTACAAATAAAAATTTTCCACCCTTTTGTTACAAATTCATTATCCAAACGTAAATAAAAATACAATACAAAAACATTCCTATCTTTATTTATTGATTAAAATCAAATTAACTATACTTAGGTAATATTTTTATTCTTGCGTTAGCTAAAAAATTATAATTTATTTTGAAAATATAAAATATTTTGATAAAATTTAGACAGTTTTTAAGTTAATAATTAGATGCTTTCGGAGGCTATCATGATTAAAGGTATTCAAATTACCCAAGCAGCAAATGACAATTTAATTAACTCATTCTGGTTATTAGACAACGAAAAAGGTGAAGCACGTTGTTTATGTGCAAAAGGTGATTATGCTGAAGACCAAATCGTTGCGATCAATGAATTAGGCAAAATTGAATATCGTGAATTACCAGTTGATGTTGCGCCAACTGTGAAAGTAGAAGGTGGTCAACACTTAAATGTTAACGTATTACGTCGCGAAACGTTAGAAGATGCCGTAAAAAATCCAGAAAAATATCCACAATTAACAATTCGTGTTTCTGGCTATGCGGTACGTTTTAACTCTTTAACGCCAGAACAACAACGCGATGTCATCACCCGTACTTTCACTGAAAGCTTATAATTTTCAGTTCTTCCTTTGTATTAAAAACGGCGATCACAATGATCGCCGTTTTTTGTTTCTATTATTTACCCCTCAAAATCACATTCTACTTTAAAAAATGACTACGGTTATTCTCTTGCTTCAAATGATCACAAATCGATCACGATACATTGCCATTCATCAAGAAAAAACTTTCCTTTTTCCACGCTAACCTCTTGTTTTTTTTTTTTTTTTTTTAAACTAAGAAAGTTTTTGCTTAGCAAAATAATTTGCCAACAAAAACACACTTTTTTATAACAGTTTTTATTGCAAAACTATCTGTTTTGCACAATTTAATCACAGTTTTTATGGGGATCTACATATGCAAAAATTTCCTTTTAAACCAATCGCATTAGCAACCTTTATTTCGTTATCTGTTGCTGCTTGCGGCAGTTCTGGTGGTGGTAGTGGTGTAAAATCGACTACAACAACAAATAATTCTTCAACTCAGAGTTCGTCAAATAGTACTGATACAACATTTTATGCTACTGGTGATGTTAGATTTAACAAAGACGGTTCTGGGCTACTTGTTGATGCAAGACATAAAATTGTTAACGCAACTAAGAGTGATCAAAGCATTTATAAACAAGTTTATGAAACACTTATCGAGCAAACTGGAGAAAATGCCTATCATCAATCCTATACCGCTTATGGTTTACACAATATGGGAACAGAAAGTTCACAAGACTACCGTGTTGTTTTTGCGGCAAAAGACATACCTAGTACCCTACCAGATAGCTTAGATGCAAGTTATAACGGAAAAGCCATTTTTACTGACCCAGAGCAAGAGAATCAATTCGTAAATGGTACGATAAATATGACCATTAAGAATCAACAAATTACTGGAGCATTTGATTTTGCTCAAAATGGAAAACTGACTATTACTAATGCAGAAATTGACACATCAAATATCACTGAGAAAAAATCAGGTGCCAATTTTAATATTGGTGGTGAGTTAACTGGTAGTATTAAAAATATTCCCCTATCTGATGGTGGATTTTATGGGTTTGTTGCAGGAAAACAATATGAAGAAGTTGTTGGTGCTATTTTTGGTAATTTAGAAAAAGACTCAACAACTATTGAAGCCCAAGGTGTATTCGCTGGTAGCAAACAATAATAGTCAATCAATACACTTCAGATAGGAGTGTATTGATAATTTTATAACCTTAATTCTTTATCATTATAATGAAAAATAGATTTATCTTTTCTCTAACTACTCTTTTATCAATATCTGTACAAACAAACTCTTTTGCCTCTACAGAAAAGATAAAAAATACTAACACTGACTTTTGGCTCAATCAGTTTAAAAATAATAAAATACTCACTGAAAAGGGCTTGAACCTTGCTATTCAAGAAAGAAATTCTAATCTAATTAATAAATTTTTACCCTTATATCTTACTTTTCCTCAAACGGATAAATCCTTAATATTATTTGCTGAAAGCATTTTAGCTCAGAATAATCGAGACTATAACAAGGCAATCAACCTTCTACGCCAAATTCTAGCCATTAACCCAACATTAAATCCTGTACGAATTGAATTAGCAAAAACCCTCTTTTTAAATCAACAAAATAACGAAGCACAAGCACAATTTGAGCTTGTTAAGTCAGATAATTTACCATTAGCTATTGAGCAGCTCATTACTCTCTATCTTGAAGCTATTCAACAACGAAATCGTTGGTATAGTCGCTTTAATGCGTATTACACTCAAACTAATAATGTCAATAATGTTTCTTCTGATATAAATATTGAGAATACTGGTTTTCGAAAAAACTCAAGTATGTTGCCACAATCAGCACACGGTATTGCATTTAATAGTAGCGTTGGCAAAGACTTCAACTTAATACACGCTCACTATCTTGCTTTAGAAAACAGTATTAGCGGTAAATATTATTGGGATAAACACGACTATACCGATATTCAAAACCGCCTAAATTTGGGTTATAAGCATAAGAATGCAATTCAGCAATTCGCTATTCTGCCTTTTTATCAATGGCGCTGGGTGGGTAATCACCGCTATCAACAAAGTTATGGCGTGGCACTGGAATGGTCTCACTGGTTAAATAATCATTTTCAACTTTCCAATACATTTGAATATGCTAAAAATTACTATCCACAAAATAGGGAATTAGATGGTCATAGCCAATTATTTTCTACAACGTTATTATGGTTACCTAAAAGTACTCAACTTTTCTATATTGGCATTGATGCTTTACATGAAAATACTCAAGTTAAGCAATATTCCTATCATACACAAACTTTACGCCTTGGCTGGAAACAAGAATGGAATTTAGGAATTTCAAACCAGTTAAATTTCTCAGTTTCGCAACGTAAGTATCGTGATAAAGCCGTTCTCGGTGGGATTTTACCTCTAGGAAAAATCCGTTCAGACAAAATCTACCAAACCAGTCTGACCTTGTGGAAACGAGATTGGCAGTGGTGGAATATTACGCCAAAACTACAATTTAATTGGAAACAGCAAATCAGCAACATTCCATCGATGTACTCCTACACCGATAAAAATGTCAATTTACTGCTGGAAAAATCATTTTGATCAATACCCTCTTTGATAAAGCAAAGAGGGAAAATAAGAAAAATAAATAATATCAATATCTTACAAAATTAATTTGGCAGTATAATGCAACTTCTCAATCGCTTGGATCATTTGTTGATCTGTTACATTAAGATTGGCAATCACTTTCACGGTATGTTCATTCATATTTGCTTTGGTTTTTATTACGCCGTCAAGCGCCCGCAACTCTTTATTCACTAAATACACACATAATTGGCAAGTCATCTCTTTGATATAAAAAGAAACTTCACGTTGTTCAGCTTGCTTATTTACTGTTTGTATCTGTGCTTCTGTGGCAGAAACACTTTGAACCATAAACAATGCAAACAAGGTCGCAAGAATAATTTTCTTTAACATATCAACACCTCTTATTCTAAAATCCAAGGTAATACAGTGGGATAAGTGAGAAAAAATAGAATCACGATAAACACTACCCAATACAAGGCAATCAGCCATTTTCGTGATAAATATTTGCTACAGATAACTTTTTTAGAAAAAATGAGTAGCCAAAACCCATATGCAAATGCCCCTAATGAGAGTAGTAACATTGGAATCCGCAGATAATCAAAGCGATTAAGTTCAATTAACCAAGTTGAAGAAATCCCAAAAACTAAATAGATTAATGGTGCAATGCAACATAATGTTGAGGTTACTGCTGCCACCACCGCAGTAACCCAACTCACTAAAAACTGATTATTTGATTTCTTTAGAAATGAACTCATAACCAAATTCTTTTGGATTAAATGAATTTAATGGATCACCACCAATTTCCGCATATGGATAACCAAAGTTATTAATTGGTTTTAGGGCTGGTGCAGGGTAAAGATCAAAATCACGAGCATGATTAAAGCCTACCCAATTTGCTTCCCAGTTACCGAAAAGATATTTCGCTACCGCTTGTGTCGCAGGATCTTCAACAGATTTCTTCTCAGTTAAACGCATTTTTGCCACATCAGCAGAATCTACTGGCACCCAGCCAAAGCCTGCTAAATAAAATTCCGCACGGCAATGTTGCCCACCATCTTCGTTAGCAACACCATTTTGCGCACTACCAAAGGCTTTCTTTGAATATTTTTCCATCTTTGGTGCTGCCCCTAAGCGGATACCAAAAATTTCACGCGCAGGAATACCTGAAGCTCGCGCCAATGCCACAAATACAGAATTAATATCAGTACATTTTCCTTTTAATACACCTGTTGTGAGAATTTTTTCTACATCACCATCACCACAACCCAATACAGAATTATCACGTTCCATATTTTTTACAATCCATTGATGAATTCGTTCTGCTTTTTTCAATGGATCTTTTTCATTGCCTACGATTTTATCGGCATATTCTTTAACAATCCCATCAATTTTGATATGGCTTGTCGCTGTTAAATAAGGTTGGACATCAACAGAATATGCAATTTTTTCTGGTACTTGATAGTTTTTCAACGCCCCTGTTACCATTGGTTCTCGATCTTGCGTTTGAATAATCATTTTGACTTTCAAGATACGTTTATCTGCATTTTCACCCCAATTCGCATAAAGTGTTTTCGCACCATATTGATTGTTTTCTGTGATATATGCTGTGCGATAATTCCCATCAAACTCAACTGATTTTAATATTTGATAATCGCTGTTAAAAGGTAATGGCACCCATAAATTGGTTTCACCCTCAGCCCCTTTTGGCGCAACAAGATCATAAGAATTGGTAAATTCGTAAGTATGAGTAGTTGTATTTGGATTAACTTGAGTAATAGGTGCGGCATAAGCCATACTAGAGATAAGCATTGATAATGCTAACAGAGATTTTTTCATATTGTGTAACCTTAAAATAAACATAACTTGCTATATTTTTTGTTATTCCGTAGAAAAGGAACGCAATAAGGATACTCGGATTACTAAAAAAAGAAAGCAGTATTACTGCTATTGAAAGAAAAAGTGCAAGGATAAAAGTTCTAAAATAAAACGTTTATACTTGCACTTTGATAATCTCGTTTAACGTGCTTCGCTTTTCGTTGGTAACTGCCTTTACCTTTCCGCTTACGTTCAATGCGTTGTCGAAATAATCGGTCGTTCACTAATGCTTTAATGGCACTCTCCTGAATTTCACCTCGTTGGTGTTGATAAACTTGTTTCATATATTTTCCTTAATAAAAATAAAAAACCGCTGATTTCTTCAGCGGTCGCTATTATGACAAATTCCCAATAATCTGACTATAAAATTTCTAATACGTTTTCTGGTGGGCGACCAATTCGAGCTTGATTACCATTAATCACAATCGGACGTTCTAATAACGCTGAATGATCCACAACCGCTTGTAATAAAGCTTCTTTTTGTTCAGGATCTGCTGGGTTTAATTGATCCAACCCTAATAACTTATATAAATCATCTTTTGTCCGCATCATTAAACGCGGATCATCTATACCAAGTTTGCCCATTAATGATTTTAATTCAGGTAATGAAAATTCATGTTCTAGATAAAGTACCACTTCAGGTTGAACTTGCTGTGTTTCTAACAGTTGTAAGGTTGCACGGCTCTTAGAACAACGGGGATTATGCAAAATTTGAATTGTCATTGTCTTCTCCTTAATTGGTGATTAAGCGCCTTTACTCTATCACGCAAAATAAAAATACAAAAACAATTCACAAAAATAAAATTAGCTTCAGTTTTTACTTTTTTTTTACGTTTGATTTCTGTATAATTCTGCGACCCTGTTAATTACATTGGTATTTCCCACCATGTAATTTTTTTATGCTTAAAATACACTCGAAGGGGTGATTATTGCGAGCGAAAAGGTGTGTTCAAATTGCTGAACACAGGGTGTTAAATTATTATTTTGGTAATGAATTAATGAAAACTTTTGTAGCAAAACCAGAAACAGTAAAACGCGACTGGTATGTAGTTGATGCGACTGGCAAAACTTTAGGTCGCTTAGCTACTGAAATCGCAAGCCGCTTGCGTGGTAAACATAAACCTGAATATACTCCACACGTTGACACAGGTGATTACATCATCGTTATCAATGCAGATAAAGTTGCTGTAACAGGCCGTAAAAAAACTGACAAGATTTATTACTGGCACACTGGCTACGTTGGTGGTATCAAACAAGCGACTTTTGCTGAAATGATTGCTCGCCGTCCAGAACGTGTGATTGAAATCGCAGTTAAAGGTATGTTACCTAAAGGTCCTTTAGGTCGTGAAATGTACCGTAAATTAAAAGTGTATGCAGGCAGCGAACACAACCATGCTGCACAGCAACCACAAGTATTAGATATTTAATCACGAGGTTTAGACTATGGCAGATCAAAACTACGGCACAGGCCGCCGCAAAAGCTCTTCAGCTCGTGTATTTATTAAACCGGGCACAGGTAAAATTACTATCAATCAACGTGATATTGATGTTTACTTCGGTCGTGAAACTTCACGTATGATTGTTCGTCAACCTTTAGAATTAGTTGATATGGTAGAAAAATTCGACCTATATATCACTGTTAAAGGTGGCGGTATTTCTGGTCAAGCAGGTGCAATTCGCCACGGTATTACCCGTGCGTTAATTGAGTATGATGAAACTTTACGTCCTGCATTACGTGCAGCGGGCTTTGTTACCCGTGATGCTCGTCGTGTTGAACGTAAAAAAGTGGGTTTACACAAAGCTCGTCGTCGTCCACAATACTCAAAACGTTAAGTGCGACAAGGTGTCGTACTTATGGCAATATTTCCTTATATATCAAGGATTTATTGCAGGAAATGCTGGTTGCACCAACCAGCTATTTCCAACTTTTCAAGCACCTCTCGGAGGTGCTTGGGAAGGCAGACCAAGAACGGAGCGTTGCTCAAAACTTGGTTCTAAGTTGGTCAATGTAAACAGACCATCTCTAAAGGATAGAGGTATGATCTTCACTTTGATGTACTTAATATTCCCTGTTTAACAAAGTATTAAGAAGAGTAAGTAAGCAAGATCCCGTTTCGAAGTTACCCATACTTCCTGTTAATACTATCAAAAGTATTAAGACAATAACTTCAGGGAAAACTGAAATTATTAGTTGGGTTACCCATACCCCAGAGAGGAGAAAAGTTTACACACCTACTATAAAGAAAGCCCAAAGATAGTTCAGTGCTCAGAAAAACTATCAGAACTAAGATCTGGTAAATCTTAGGGAGGGAGTACTTACTTCACATTATGTATATCATTGAATATACATTTACTTATTCACTTTATGTATATCTGAGTATATACATTTATCTATTCACTAAATACTCTTGATATGGGGTATTTTCGATAGCAAATGAAAGAATGGGAATAAATAAGTTCTCAAAATTTCAGGAGCTAGGCTTTACTACACCTATAATTCATTAATTACTCTTCTAATCTGGAAATAGAAAGTTTAATCACTTTGTATTTTTTTGTACTAGATAAAGAAGAGTGGGATTGTATTTAGGGTAAGTTTAAACATTGCGAATAGAAAGCAGAAGTGAATTTGGAAGTAACAGTAAAGGCTTATTTATTGGCAGTATAGGGCGTACCAACTTAGTAAGTATGCGTAAGCTGTTATCATCATTGTTACAATCAATAAAACTGAAGATATAAGTAGTACAGTAGTATTGATGAGGTAACCTGTTATATGGCTAACAGTAGTCTAGGGATAGTGCATCACTGGCAACGGTGTTGTGCAGAGCTTCCTGACAATGAACCCCTGAGCAATCAGTCAATAAAATCGTGAGAAATTATTGAGAGAGAACTAATAGCAAGTTCTTGAGGGGCTAGACTGAATAGAAAGATAAATGCAAGTGAACAACTGATAAACCTCGTTATTGAGACAAAGCCAAAGCTATTGATAGGCTTTAACCAAAAGGTAGGCAGTCGGTTATTCCTCTTTAACGTGGGAATACGCCATCTTAAGCACTGTCGGGGAACAGGTTGTATCTTCACTATTCGTGTGATGATAACGGAACTTGGTAAGCCTGTATTTTCGCCTTGTCCACAATACTCAAACCGTTTGAAATAGAATGATTGAGTAAAACAAACAAGGCAGGTAAAGCGTAAGCAATACTGTTGAAAATGCAGGTAAGGGAGGTTGGAAAAAGCGAAGGCTACATTGTAATGATGTAGATAGGGTATGAAACATAACCTAATCCGAAAGGATGCAGACTTCCAACTGGTCTTTCATCGCAAGATGAGTAGCAATTCCTTTAAGGGTTATTAGTGTTAGTTTGTCCCATTGGGGCAATTTAAAGTTTTCTTACTCTAATGGAAGGGAAACAAACTAATAACAAATGTAAACTATTTAAAGAAAGGCGAGCGTTGGGCTTGCTAGCTAATTAACTTGATTAGCTCATTGTGATTGGTGGGAAATCCCATCACACCTAACGCCCGTACTCTTTAACCCAATCGGTTACAAGAGCGGTTAAAACTATCGGTATTCGGTAGTTCCTCTTGTACACGACCAAGTTTACAGCGAGGAATTTACCCACTTACCGAGACCTTTTAACTTACCTTGTAATATCAGAGGTAGGTATGAAAGAGCGTAAGCATTATACTGAAAAAGTAGCTTGCAATCCAGCGACCTCGCACATCTCACAATGGCATTACGTTGAATGGCGTAAAGCAGAAAGGTATGTGAAAGGAATGCAAATTCGGATTGCGAAGGCTACGCAGGAGAGCGATTGGCGTAAAGTGAAAAACTTACAACGAATGCTCACCCACTCGCATTACGCCAAATTGGTGGCGGTAAAGCGAGTAACTGAAAATAAAGGCAAAAAGACAAGTGGTGTTGATAAAGTGCTTTGGAATACCCCTGAAGCAAAATGGCAAGCAGCACTCTCTTTAACGGACAAAGGATATAAACCTCGCCCATTAAGACGAGTTTATATTCCCAAAACCAATGGAAAGAAACGTCCATTAGGTATTCCAACAATGAAAGATAGAGCAATGCAAGCCTTACATTTATTAGCATTACAGCCTGTAGCAGAAACAACCGCTGACAAAGGTTCGTATGGGTTTAGACTAAACCGTTCAACGGCAGACGCTATTACTCATATACACCAAATTTATTCGCATAAAGGAAAGAAAACCAATCAAGCTGTTGAATGGGTACTGGATGCGGATATTGCAGGTTGCTTTGACCATATAAACCACGACTGGCTAATAAAGCATATTCCGATGAATAAGCGAATATTGCGGAAGTGGCTAAAATCAGGTGTTGTTGAATTTGGTCAATTAAAACAGACTACAGAAGGTACACCGCAAGGCGGTATTATTTCGCCAACGTTGGCAAATATGACATTAGATGGATTGGAATGCTTACTTGAAAACCATTTTGGGAAAAAAGGAAGTAGAAAAATCCGAGAAAACAAAACGTATCTAGTAAGATATGCAGATGATTTTATTATCTCAGGGAAAACAAAAGCATTGCTTGAGGAAAAAGTCATTCCTTTAATTGAAGATTTTCTAGCAGAAAGAGGTTTAACCTTGTCGGCAGAAAAAACAAAGGTTGTGCATATTGAACAAGGTTTTGATTTTCTAGGTTGGACTGTTAGACGTTTTAAATCCAAGATTTTGGTTAGACCAAGTCAAAAGAATGTAAAAGCATTCTACAATAAGGTTAAATCAACAATCTCTGTAATGAAAATGGCTCAACAGAAAGACTTAATAATGGTGCTAAATCCAATGTTAAGAGGATGGGCAAATTATCATAAAAGCCAAGTGGCAAGTAAAATATTTGGACGGATGGATGCTTTAGTTTGGAAAGCCTTATGGAAATGGTGTAAGCGGCGTCATCACAATAAAGGGATCAAGTGGATAAAGGAGAAATACTTTTGTACCAATGCGACCCGTAATTGGCTATTTGGCACGGTATATACCTATGATAAAGGTGAAACATATCCATTAAATTTGTTTTATTGTGGAAATGTTAAAATAAAACGGCATATTAAAATAAAGTCTGAATATAATCCGTTCTTGCCTGAATGGGAATTATATGGAGAAAAACTTAGCCAAGATCGTCTATATGATGAACAATCTCATAGGCAACAATGGCAAGCTCTATATAAAGACCAAAGTGGAAAATGTGCGTTATGCGGGTTACCAATTACCAAAGAAACAGGTTGGCACGATCACCATATCGTGTACAAGATGTTTGGTGGTAATGATACGTTAAGTAATCGTTGTTTGGTACACCCAAATTGCCATACAAAAATACACGCCTTAAATTTGAAAGTTGTAAAGCCGACTAGCTAATAGTTAATAGAAAGGCTTGAGCTGTATGCGGAGAAATTCGCTTGTACAGTTCTTAGGGGGCGAAGATATAGTAATATATCTTTGCTACCCGACTACGAATTTGTACACTCAATATCAAAAAAAAGGGTCGATTTTTCGACCCTTTTTTTCTTCAACTAATAAATTATTTGTCTTTTTTTAACATTTCAGCGTGTAATTTTGCTTGTTCTTTCATTACCTTACTAATTTCTTTACGCTGTTTCGAAGCTTCTGCGTTACGAATCATATAATCATCAACACGCGACTCATAATCTTCACGCATATTAGCAATAATCGCACGTATATCTGCCACAGACATATTATCTGTAATATATTGATTTAAGTTATCTAACAATAACACACGCTTTTGATTGTCCCGAATTTTACGATCATTATCTGCAATATCACGCAAAAGTTTATTCTTCTGACGATACATACGCACATACTCCAACACATCTTCAAAACATTTTTTATTTACATTTTCCATAATAATACTCTCTGTGTAATAAACGAAATTCTGTTGCTTACTGTAACGGTTTTTTCGAGTATCGTCAAAAAGATATCAGCCTTTTTTCTTAAGATATAAAGACAAGTGATAATAATTAACAAACTGTGTAGAAAGCCGTTGATAATTCATTTCGCTAGTGTTAAAACTAGATAAATTTTGACGAATAAAATAAAGAAGGTAGATATGACAGAAGTTTTTAATTTCAGCGCTGGTCCAGCTATGATGCCAAAAGAAGTCTTACAACGAGCCCAAGCAGAATTACTCGATTGGGAGTCTTTAGGTACTTCAGTAATGGAAGTGAGTCATCGTGGCGCTAACTTTATGGCTTTAGCTAAACGTTCTATCGAAGATTTGCGTAAACTCTTCAATATTCCAGACAATTATCAAATTCTCTTTGCCCAAGGTGGTGCAAGAGGTCAATTTGCTGCAATTCCAATGAACTTACTTTCAGAAAAGGGTAAAGCTCTCTATTTGACCAGTGGGCATTGGTCAAGTGCAGCTGCAAAAGAAGCAAAATTATTCGGAAATGTAGATGAGATCAATATCTTAACTGAACAAAATGGCAAAACAGGCATAAAAGATCTCGACTTCAGTGAAATTGCTGATCAATATGACTATGTGCATTACTGTCCAAACGAAACCATTAGTGGTATCGAAATTTTTGATATACCAAATGTTGGCAATGCAACATTAATTGCAGATATGTCTTCAAATATTCTTTCTCGTCCGATTGACATTAGTAAATTTGGTATGATTTATGCTGGCGCCCAAAAAAATATGGGACCATCAGGCATTACATTAATTATTATTCGTGATGATTTAATTGGTAAAGCGCGCCGTAGTACGCCATCTGTTTGGAATTATCAAATTTTGCGTGATCACGACTCAATGTTTAATACACCACCAACTTTTGCTTGGTATCTCTGCTCACTTGTCTTTGAGCATCTCTTAGCGAATGGTGGTATTGAAAATGTTGAGCTGAAAAATCGTGCCAAAGCAGAATTACTCTATAACTATATCGATCAAAGTTCGTTCTATCACAATAATGTTATGGAAGACAATCGCTCATTAATGAATGTTACCTTTACCACTGGTAATAATGAATTAAACGCCAAATTTGTTAGTGAAGCAAATGCAGCAGGTTTACGGGCGTTAAAAGGACATAAAGTATTAGGTGGAATGCGTGCTTCAATTTATAACGCTATGCCACTTGCAGGTGTTGAAGCCTTAATTGAATTTATGAAAAAATTTGCCCAAGAAAATCAACAAGATCAATAATTTAATTTTTACAGGAATTACTATGAAATTTTTAGATGTCGCCAATCCTGGTGTAAAACAACTCTCACCTTATCAAGCAGGTAAACCTACCGAAGAATTAGAACGAGAATTAGGTATTCACAATATAGTTAAATTAGCCTCTAATGAAAATCCTTTTGGATTATCTGAAAGCGCAAAACAAGCAATTTTAGCCGAGCTTAATCAACTTACTCGTTATCCAGACTCTAATGGTTTTTATTTCAAACAAGCTGTTGCACAAAAATTTAACCTAGATCCTGCTCAAATTACTTTAGGTAATGGCTCAAATGATTTATTAGAATTGATTGCCCATACTTTTGTCAGTGAAGGTGATGAAGTCATTTTTTCACAATATGCCTTTATCGTTTATCCATTAGTTACCCAAGCAATTAATGCAAAAGCGGTTGTTATTCCTGCTAAAAATTGGGGCCACGATTTAGGTGCATTTCTTGCCCACATTACAAATAAAACAAAATTAATCTATATTGCTAACCCTAATAACCCAACAGGAACTTTTCTAACCACAGATGAAATTGAGCAATTCTTAGCCAAAGTACCAGCCAATATTATTGTAGTGTTAGATGAGGCTTATACTGAATTTACTAATGAACAAGAACGTGTTCCATCGTTCGCATTGCAACAAAAATATGCAAATTTAGTCGTATGCCGTACTTTATCTAAAGCATATGGCTTAGCTGGTTTACGCATTGGTTATGCTGTTTCTAATCCAGAAATTGCGGATTTATTTAATCGTGTACGTCAACCTTTTAACTGTAATAGTCTTGCTCTTGCTGCTGCAACGGCTGTGATCAATGATGAAGCATTCTTACAAAAAGTCGCTGAAAATAATCACCAAGGTATGCAACAACTGATCAACTTCTTTGAGCAACAAGGATTAGATTACATTCCCTCAAAAGGCAATTTTATTACCGTTGATTTAAAACAACCAGCCCAACCTATCTATAATGCTCTGTTACATAAAGGGGTGATTGTACGCCCTATTGCAGGTTATGGTATGCCAAACCATTTACGGGTTAGCATTGGATTACCTGAAGAAAATCAAGCCTTTATCAACGCTTTGACTGAAGTTTTAGCCAATTAATCGCTGACCAGAGGATATTTACTGTTTTATGAATTCTATTACCCTTAATCCAATTACCCGTATCGAGGGAGAAATTACCTTACCCGGTTCAAAAAGTTTATCGAATCGAGCGTTATTACTTGCCGCACTAGCAAAAGGTACGACAACAATTACCAATCTTTTAGATAGTGATGATGTCCGTCATATGTTAAATGCTTTACACGCACTAGGAGTGCATTATCAATTATCTGAGGATAAAACAACCTGTCAAATAACGGGTAATAATGGAGCATTTCATTGGCAAAATGGTCTTAGTTTATTTTTGGGCAATGCAGGGACAGCAATGCGCCCATTAACTGCAGCACTTTGTTTAGCCGCTCCCACAGGTGAAAAAAGCGAAATCGTCCTGACTGGCGAGCCTCGTATGAAAGAACGCCCAATCAAAGATTTAGTTGATGCATTGCAACAAATGGGAGCAGAAATTGATTATTTAGAACAAGAGGGCTATCCCCCATTAGCGATTCGTAATGCAGGATTAAAAGGAGGAAAAGTTGAAATTAGCGGCGCAATTTCATCACAATTCCTAACAGCATTATTAATGGCTGCACCGCTTGCACCACAAGATAGTGAAATCCATATTGTGGGCGACTTAGTTTCTAAACCTTACATTGATATTACGCTTAAAATGATGAAAATTTTTGGTGTTAATGTATCGCACCAAAACTACCAAGTTTTCTATGTGGCTGGTGGTCAACATTATATTTCACCTACCCATTTTATGGTGGAAGGTGATGCTTCATCTGCCTCTTATTTCTTAGCTGCCGCTGCGATTAAAGGTAAAATCAAAGTTAAAGGTATTGGTAAACAAAGTATCCAAGGCGATAAATTATTTGTTGATGTCCTCGAAAAAATGGGAGCAAACGTTCACTGGGCAGATGATTATGTTGAAGTGGAACACGGTGAACTGCATGGCATTGATATGGATATGAATCATATCCCTGACGCTGCGATGACGATTGCTACGACGGCATTATTTGCACAAGGTGAAACAGTCATTCGTAATATCTATAATTGGCGTGTTAAAGAAACCGATCGACTGACTGCGATGGCAACAGAACTGCGTAAAGTCGGCGCAGAAGTAGAAGAAGGTGAAGATTTTCTACGTGTACAACCATTAGCTTTAACACAATTTAAACACGCAGATATTGCAACTTATAATGATCATCGAATGGCAATGTGTTTTGCCTTAATCGCTTTATCCGATACATCTGTTACTATTCTAGAACCTGAATGTACTGCAAAAACATTCCCAACTTTCTTTGACGAATTCACTAAAATTGCAGTAAATTCTTAATTTTTAAAGAAAACACGCTATTAAACATAGCGTGTTTTTTTCTTGTAATTATTACCCAGAATATAACATTAACGACAAAAGTTATGCTTTATCACTGCTGTTGCAATTTCTTCAGTAATAAAATCATAAATTTGCACACCACAAATATCTTGTTTTTCCATCTCTTGCCATAATTGTAAGGTCTGCGGATTAAGAATTTCTGCATAAGCATCAGGATAACCTAACACCCCATTAGTCGCACTAATATGATTGAGAAATAATTTTTCTGGTTCTACTGCTGAAGAACTAACATTTTGTCTAATTGCATTAAATTTATCTGTTACAACAGGTGCATTCCAATCATCTTGCAATACAATTTTTGTATTATTATGCCAAGGTAATGCCCATTGTTGCTGATTTAACCAATAAGTTTGCATTGTTGATGGTGAACATTCCAATGCAACAATTTTCCCAGCAACAGCTGATAAACAAGGAAAAGTAAAACTTTTATCATCAACTCTCCAATGATAAAAATACTCCTGATATTGTTCGATTACACTCCATAATGCTAGTTTATACTGATCAAAATCGTCTTTTTGTTCATTAGCGTTTTGCACTCTAATAAACACAAATTCTTTTGGATGTTGTTTTAAAAAATAAATAAGTGAATCAAAGATGTTTTTTGCACTAATATCACTAATCCATTCTCGATGTGCTGCTACCATTTCTTTCCGCAAACGTAAATCAAAAAAACGCACACCAATTTGCAACTGATCCTCTAATGATAACATCTGTGTTTTATAATATCGCTGCTGACAAGATGCTGTCATCGCATCATGTGTACCTGGAATAAATAGACGATTAATCGGTATATCTGGTTGGCATTCAGCCAACCAATTAGTTAATAAAATAGTCTGCATAATTTATCCATTCTTTTGTTTTAGCTTTAACATTAAATGCGACATTAATGCAGCAACTAAAGCCAAAATAGCTAACCCAATAAAGGCATAAGCCAAAATATGAGTATCCGTCAAAAATTGTTTTGTGATATTCCCTGCACTATCTTTTTCTGGTGAAGTAACTAAACCGCCCAAAACAGCTGGTGCTATTAATGCTGGGAAATAACCTACTGTAATCGCAAAAGACATTGCTGATGATGAATGTTTCTTCGGCACATTAAACTCACCAATTGGTGCATAATATACACCACGAATCATAAAAATAATTGCAGAACATACCAACATCAAAACAACTAATAGCCAGAACATCGTAGAAGAGATTAAATTTATTGGTGGTGCATCTGGTGCGTACTCTTGTACTTCTGGATGATTACTAAAGAAAATAAATGCAATCAATCCTAAAATAATCGCCAATAAAATTTCAAAAGTACGCATAAAATGCATGGTAGATTTGAAGACTTTTTCCACCAAAATAGTGGAAACAAGCGGTAACATTCTTAGTGCAATTACTGTTGTCGCAAAAACGGCTGCCACCACCGCTGTTGTTCCATAACCAGCTTGCAAATATCTTGCAAAATAAGTTCCTGCAGCAATAAAAGAACCATAGATACAAAACACATTAATACCAACTAACCAAACAATAGGTAATTTAGCAACTTGTCCTATCCCTTTGATAGCTTCAATTGTAGAAGATACCCGAGTATCATCATCACCTACTTTTTGATCTTTTGGTACTGCAAAATACACCACTAATCCTGTTACAATGATTAAAATACAGCTTGTCGCCATCATTGTATGAGCAGTAAACTTCATCGCTAGCATTACTGTCCATAATAAAGACACTAAAAATGCTAATAAACCTCGTCCAAATTCAAAGAAGCCAAATACTGCACCTTGATGCTCTGCTGTCGTAGAAATTCGCAACGCTTTAAAGTTTGCTGGTTTAAATAAGACCTCACTAAAAAATAGCATTGAGAAAAAACATGCCAATAAAACTGGCATACTTAATCCTGGCGAGTTTAATGTTAAGAAAAGTGAAATTGCTCCAACACCAACAGTTGATATCAACATAATATTCCGAATAGAAAAGCGATCTCCTACCCAACCTAATGCAATTGTTCCCACAATAATCACTAAACCTTGCATTGAGTATAATTGCCCCGCTTGAGCATCTGTTACCCCTAATGCTGCAGGGAAGCCACCTGGTACACTATTTCGAATATCCCAAAACGCATAAATTAATTGAGCATTAATAGTGATTAAAATAATTTGGAAAAAGATTAATGGTGTTAAACCGTATTTATTTAGAAAACTTTTCATAGATATACCTATTGGATTATAAGGACTTTTACTAATAACAAGTAAAAGTCTGAAATAAGATAATAAGGATATATTGCTATATCCTTATAATTAACTAATTAGTACGTTCTTTCTTTTCTTGAAAAACAACCAAAATGGCAAATAAAAATGCAGCGACGACTGACATAAAATCAGCACCAATCCAGAAATAAGAAAGGCTTTCAAAATCATAGACTTTTGTGCCATTCACAATTGTGGTTGTTTTATCAATCATAAATCCAGTTAAAAATTCTCCTAAGGAAGCACCTGCATAACCAAATAATCCCATCATACCAAGAGCGATACCTGATGCCGATTTATGCGATACATCTGTTGCTAATAATCCCCCTAAGAAACATAACTGGATACCTAAAGTAATACCAAATACAGATAGTGCAATGATGGAAAACCATGCATTACCTTGCGGAGCAAATAGGAATGCAGCAAGAGAGAGAGTATTCAACAACGCCACAACAACTGTCATCATATTACGTTTTCCTTTTAAGAAACGATCTGACAGCCACCCTGAAACGATTGTCCCTAAAATACCAACAATACTATTTACACTGATAATACTTGCCGCTTCGACAGTCGTATAACCTTTACCATTTTCAAGGAAAAACACTCCCCAACTATTCACGCCATAACGACTAATGTACATACAACAAGAAGCAACCGCTAATAACCAAATCGCAGGATTCTTAATAACAGCCCATTGGTGTTTTAAAACCTCTTTGTTATCAAGTTTTTCTCCCTCATTTTTCATATGAATAATTGGTTTAAAGCCTAGGCTTGCAGGTGAATCTTTCATCCACATCACGGCAATGAGCATACCTAATAAACCTACTACACCTGAAAAAGCAAAACCTAAACGCCAACCAAAATAAGAAATGACTGCTGCCGTAACAACAAAAGTAATTCCTTCACCAACGTTATGTGCAACCGACCAATAACCATAATAAGAACCTCTTTCTTTGTCATCATACCAACGAGAAAGGGCAACCACACAAGGACCAACGCCCATGGATTGGAACCAGCCATTAACGCCCCAAATGACAGCTAATACTATTGCACTTGTATTTAATCCCATTGCAAAATTACAAACAGCGGAAATAAATAAACCAAAGGAGAGAAAGCGCATAATATTGGAATAGTCTGCAAGTGCACTATTCACAAATTTACCTACAGCGTAAGTAACAAAAATTGCTGCGCCGATGATACCTAGTTCCGTTGGTGTAACAATGCCCTCTTTGACTAATACTGGTTTCGCCACATTAAAAGATAAACGACACACATAAAATGTTGCATAGGCAATCGAAAATGCCCAGAAGCTTTTCCAACGTACTGATTTAAAAGCATTATCAGATAAGTTTTTTAATGGAATTGCTGGTGCAGCCGAAAAGAAATTAAAAATAGACATAGATCCCTCTCTTGAGTCATAAAGTTCTCATTAAATCGAGTTGTTGATAAATGTGTTGATTCGCTGCTGCCAAGACAAAATTCCCTTGCAACAATCCATCATTTGCTAAAATATTATTTGCCGCACCGCCAGCCTCACGAACCAATAACATTCCTGCTGCACTATCCCAGCAGTTCATATGAGGTTCGTAATAAGCAAGTAATCTCCCTGCGGCAACTTGAGCTAAACTAAGTGCGCCAGAACCATTGCGTACATACATACCGCCATCTGTTAAGAGTTGATGTAAGAAAGGTAAAATACTGTTCGGCGGAACTCGATGAGAGACACCTAATCCAACTAAACCATCGGTTACATTCTCTGCTGGACTTAATGTCTGAATAGGGGTGTTGTTTAAATAAGCGCCTGCGCCTAATTGCGCGTGAAATAATTCATTATGAAGAGGGTCAAAGACAATGCCGATAACAATTTCATTTTTATGTAATACCGCTATCGAAATACACCAAGCATGTAATCCATTTAAGAAAGGGCTAGTTCCATCGATTGGATCGATAATCCAACAAAACTCACTACCCCCCCCCGCTCATAGCCAAACTCTTCGCCAAGAAAGCCGTCGGCTGGGAACTTTTCAGCGATTGCTTGACGAAGCATTGTTTCTACAGACTTGTCTGCCACACTGACCTGATCTTGCTTATCGCCTTTTTTACATTCAATAACTAATTCATTTCTATTGAGATAATAGGATAAAGCGATATTCCCTGCTTGTTTAACAAGCTCAATAGAGAATGTATAACGATTTTGGATATTTTTATTCATAATATCCCTCCTAAGAATAAATAGTTTAAATTTATTGCCAATAAAGCTAGCAACATTAAGAATATTATGATTTTAATTTACATTTAAAAAGAATATTTTTTCAAAACTGAGATGCCGATCAAATATTTATTTCAAATTAAATCTTCTTTTTAAGAATTATTTAAAAGAAAAATATCTTTCATATAATAAAATCTCACCACTTTATTTATTACTATAAAGAGGTATCTTTTCCGTTCAGATCAAAAAAATTTAGTCTTTTGTTTGCGACTTGTTAGCAGATTATTTAAACTTTTATGGTTTTATTTTTATTATGTGGAAAAGCGAAGTCTTCGCTAGTATAAGAGTGATTTATGGCAATTTTGGTGTTAGGTATTAACCATAAAACAGCGACAGTCGCATTACGCGAAAAGGTCGCTTTTAATGATGAAAAACGTCAAATTGCACTACAGCAATTACAATCCGAATTAGCAGAAAGTGCAGTTATCATTTCAACTTGTAATCGAACTGAAATCTATCTACATCAGCGTCAAATTTCTCCACTTGAAAGCAGTGAACAAAACCTGCAATGGGTCGAAAATATTAAGCTATGGTTTGCACAATTACATCAATTAACCTTAGATGAATTACAATCTGCATTATATATTCAGCAAAACCAACAATGTGTAACACATTTAATGCGAGTAGCTTGTGGGCTTGATTCACTTATCTTAGGTGAGCCTCAAATTCTAGGACAAGTAAAACAAGCATACCAATTCAGTGAAATCTTTTATCAACAACAGAATACTGTTATTTCTACTGAATTATCTCGTTTGTTCCAAAAAACATTCTCTACAGCAAAACGTGTTCGTACCGAAACTGAAATCGGTGGAAATGCTGTTTCTGTAGCATATGCAGCGTGTAGTTTAGCAAGACAGATTTTTGATTCATTCAAACGCTTACGTATTTTATTAGTGGGAGCAGGTGAAACTATTGAATTAGTTAGTCGCCATCTTCTCCAGCACGGTGCTAAACATATTATGATTGCTAACCGTACGGTAGCAAATGCTCAAACCTTAGCTGAACGTGTTGGTGGGCAAATAGATGTACTTTCATTGGATCAATTACAAGAAGGCTTAAATCTAGCAGATATTGTTATCTCTTCTACTGGTAGCTCAGAGATTTTAATCACCGAACAAATGGTGAAATCTGCACAAAAACAACGCAGATTCGATCCAATGTTAATTGTTGATATTGCAGTTCCTCGTGATGTTGAAGAGAGCGTCAATAAATTAGAGTCAGTTTATCATTACAGCGTAGATGATTTACAAAATATTATTCAGCACAATATACAACAACGAGAAAATGCCTCTTTAGCTGCAGAAGCGATTATTACTGAAGAATGTGCTGATTTCTTTTTGTGGTTAAAACTACATCAATCATCTAATTTAATAAAAACATATCGCCAACAAGCAGAACAGATTCGTCTAGAATTACTCGATAAAGCGATGCTTTCCCTACAACAAGGCGTTGATAGCGAAAAAATATTACAGGAACTAAGCTATAAGTTGATGAATCGTTTATTGCACACACCAACACAGGTCATGCAGGAACTGGTTAAATCGGGTGAAACCACTGGCTTACAACTATTTTCTCGTTCGTTAGGACTAGAAGAACAAGATAAACAGGAGTAATGAATGTCATCTCCCTTTATTGGTTTCCACCATATTGCCTTAATCGTATCCAATTATGAGGTTTCCAAACATTTCTATGTCAATATTCTTGGCGCAAAAATTATTGCAGAAACTTATCGTGAGGATCGTGATAGTTATAAATTAGATTTGCGCTTTGCTGATCATAGTCAGATCGAATTATTTTCTTTTCCAACTCCACCCACTAGGGTAACCAATCCTGAAGCCTGTGGATTAAGACATTTGGCATTTAAAGTAGAAAATATTGATGCTACAATTGAATATCTTAAACAGCACCAAGTAGTGTGTGAGCCAGTAAGGATAGATAAGTTGACTGGTAAACAATTCACATTTTTCAAAGATCCTGATGGTTTACCACTAGAATTGTATCAATGGAATACTGAAAACACCCCATAAAATCATAAAAAAGAAAGCCTCTAAAAAGAGGCTTTCCAAAAGAATAACTAAAAACGTTCGAATTAGTATGCTAATACTGCACGACGATCTTTAGCGTAGTCAGCTTCACTATGACCTAATACAGCTGGTTTTTCTTCACCATAAGAAATAGTTGATAATTGACCTGCTTGAACACCTTTACCAGCTAAGTAGTTTTTAACTGCATCAGCACGACGTTGACCTAATGCAATATTATATTCTGGAGTACCACGTGGGTCAGTATGACCTTCAACTTGTACTTTAGCAGAAGAATCTGTTAAGTATTGTGCGTGTGCATCTAATAATTGCGCATATTCTGGTTGGATATCGTATTTATCGAAACCAAAATATACTGTGTTATAGCGTTGTTGTAATTCTTGAGCAGTCATATTACCGTATAGTTTGCCTTGATCAGCTGATTTATCTGAGCTACTACAAGCTGCTAACGCTAATACTGGTGCTGCAACCATTAATACTTTAGTTAATTTTTTCATTTTATTCTCCTAATTTTGAGTTAAATATGGCGACCAAGCAGGGAATTTAATTTGCCCACCCCCTGAACCAGGTAACCTTGCTTTGAAGCGTCCATCTGAGGACACTAATTGTAACACCTTGCTTACACCTTGTGTAGAACTATAAATTATCATCGTTCCATTTGGTGCAAAACTTGGGCTTTCATCTAGGAAAGTTGAAGTTAGTGCAGTAATACTTCCACTTTCTAAATCTTTTTTCACCAATTTATTACCATTAACCATTACAATTTCTTGACCATCTGGCGACATTTCTCCGCTATAACTATTGCCAGGAGGGCTGATTAATGTCGCACCACCCCCATTTGCTCCCATCATATAAACTGCAGGAGCACCGCCTCTATCTGAAGTAAAGATAATTGAGGTACCATCAGATGACCAACTTGGCTCAGTATTATTACCACTACCACTGGTCAATTTAGTAGGTGAACCACCTCCTGCGTCCATTACATAAATGTTTAATACACCATCTTCACTAGAAGCGAAAGCAATGCGAGAACCATCTGGTGAAAAAGACGGTGCCCCATTATGTCCTGGTAATGATGCAATAATTTTGCGTGATTTACTAGCAAGATCTTGTAAGACTAATAAAGATTTTCTATTTTCAAATACACTATACGCAAGTTTCTTACCATCAGCCGACCAAGCTGGCGACATAATTGGCTGTGAACTACGAAATACATTAAAAGCATTATATCCATCATAATCTGATACTTGTAAATCATAAGAACCAGAATTATTTTGAATAACATAAGCAATTCTTGTTCTGAATGCCCCACGGATACCCGTCAACTTCTCAAAAACTTGATCACTTACCGTATGAGCTCCCCAACGAATCCACTGTTTCGTAACAGTATAAGAATTTTGTGCTAATACCGCCCCAGGTGTCCCAGAAGCCCCCACGGTATCAACTAATTGATAAGAGATATTAAAACTACCATTTACTGGCGTAACTTGCCCAACGACAATCGCATCAATACCTAATGCTGACCAAGCCTGAACATTTACTTCTCCCACAGCAGTAGGTTGCTGTGGCATTCTATCAACTGGAATTGGATTGAATTTACCACTAAAACGCAAATCAGATGAAATAATGTCCGCAATATCTGCAGGTGGTGTACCTGGAGCATTCCATTTAAAAGGTACAACTGCGATAGGTCTTGCACTATCAACTCCCTCATCAATAACAATGCGTACTTCAGCTAATGCTTGCGCTGTTTGCATTATTAGACACATTACACCTAATATCCATGTATAAATAATTTTTTTCATCATAAGGATTCTCTTCCTATGCATAACTATTTTAATTTAAAGTCAATTATTGGCTTTTGATATTTTCTATATACTGCATCAGATGGCGGTGCAGGTACTTTCTTTGTTCGAGCTACCGCACTTAATGCCGAAGTACAAATATCATCTGATCCAGAAACTTTATGATAGTTCAAAATTGTTCCATCACGTGCTAACTCTATCTGCACTGTACAAACTTTATTCGAAAAACTCGTATCTTTCAACCAACGACGTTGAATTTCGCGTTTAATAACTGCTGTATATTGATCGCCTACGACATCACCTTCACCAGCACCTCCACCGCCACTTGATCCCTCAGATCCTTTACGACTTTGATTGCTACCTTTACTACTGCTTCCACCACCAATATCACCGCTATTAAGGAAATCATCTAACGCATTTTGTTGCGCTAAACGTTGTGCTTTTGCTTCCGCATCTGCTTTTGCTTTGGCTGCCGCTTTCGCCTCTGCCGCTGCTTTAGCCTTCGCTTTTGCTTCTGCGGCTGCCTTTTCCGCTTTTTCTTTCGCCTCTTTTTCTGCTTTCGCTTTTGCCTCTGCGGCGGCCTTTTCAGCTTTTTCTTTCGCCTCTTTTTCTGCTTTCGCTTTTGCCTCTGCGGTGGCCTTTTCAGCTTTTTCTTTCGCCTCTTTTTCTGCCTTCGCTTTTGCCTCTGCGGCGGCTTTTTCCGCTTTTTCTTTCGCCTCTTTTTCTGCCTTCGCTTTTGCTTCTACAGCTGCCTTTTCAGCCTTTACTTTCGCCTCTTTTTCTGCTTTCGCTTTTGCCTCTGCGGCGGCTTTTTCTGCTTTTTCTTTCGCTTCCTCAGCAGCTTTTTGTGCTTCTTGACGCTCTTTCTCTGCTAGTTCCTTACTTTGTTGCTCTCTTTCTTGCTCTGCAATGGCTTGTTTAGATGGTGGATTACCTTTTTTCTCTTGTTGTAATCTACCCCATTCTTGAGCTGCAACACCTGTATCAACCATTATTGCACCTAATACCTCACCATTTCCTTCGCCGCCACCCATTGGTCTAACTTCTTCCAGTCTAGAACCAACAAATAACAACATAAAAAGCAAAATATGCAGGAAAATTGAAATCAAAACGGCTTTTTTGAATTTCTGTTGCTGATTATATTGCACAATTTTGTCCTAATTCTCTTATAATGGATTAGTCATCAAACCAACACTTTTTATCCCTGCTGTATGCAATAAATTTAGCCCTTTAATAATTTCTTCATATGGCGCATTCTTTGCCCCTCCAACTAAAAATAATGTAGTATTATCTTTGTCAAAAGCCTCTTTTGCCATTTGAACAACCATTTCTTCAGTTAAATTTTCATTTCGCACACCATCAATAGAAAGTGTATATTGACTAGTTCCATTGACTTCTAAAATAACAGGTGTTTTATCTTCATTTGAAACCGTTTGACTATCAGTAGAATCAGGTAAATCAACCTGTACACTCTGACTAATAATCGGTGCAGTAGCCATAAAAATTAATAACAAAACCAACAATACATCAAGAAATGGAACAATATTGATCTCTGATTTAATTGAATGATTTTGACGACGACGGTATTGCATAGTGTCCTCTTTGTTTTATGACTTCATCAGTTAGTTATGCAAATTATTTTGACCAAATACTTTGCGGTGCAGAATTGTCGTAAATTCATCAATAAAATTTGCATAATTTTGTTCAAGTTTATTAACTCTTAAACTTAAACGGTTATATGCCATTACTGCTGGAATCGCTGCAAAAAGCCCTATTGCAGTTGCAATTAGCGCTTCTGCAATCCCAGGCGCAACCATCTGTAATGTTGCTTGTTTTACACTACTTAATGCCATAAATGCGTGCATAATTCCCCATACTGTACCAAATAACCCAATATATGGACTCACTGATGCAACTGTCGCTAAGAATGGCACAGTATTTTCTACATCTTCAATTTCACGGTTCATTGCTAAGTGCATTGCTCTTGAACTACCTTGTAAAATAGATTCTGAAGCATTTGGATTAGCCTGTTTTAAGCGAGAAAACTCTTTATAACCAACGAAGAAAATTTGTTCACTACCAGATAAGCCATCACGACGATTAGATAACCCCTCATAAATTTTGGTTAAATCTTCACCGGACCAGAAGCGCTCTTCAAATTTTACTGATTGTTTCAACGCATGAGATAAAATTTTGCTTCTTTGCAGAATAATTGCCCAAGAGATAATTGAGAATAGGATCAAAATTGAGATCACTATCTGAACAACAATACTTGCCTTGATAAATAAATCGAAAAAATTCAATTCAGACATTTAACACTCCATAACTGCCAATTACGGCTTTTCATATTTGAGTAAAGTTTTTATTCCTTGAGGGATAGCGGTGGGTTTCATGTGAGTTATTTTTACGCAAGCAATGCTAACATTTGCCGAACAATAAAGTTGGTCGCCTTTAGTCAACTTTTGTGTAAAAATCAAACTGGCATTTTTAACTTCAACTAAGGTCGTTTCGACGGTCAATAAATCGTCTAAGCGAGCTGGGTAGCGGAAATCAAGTTCCATCTTTTTAACAACAAAAGCAATATCCTGCTGTTGAATAAGTTCATTTTGAGAGGCACCTTTTTCTCTCAAGAATTCTGTTCTAGCTCGTTCAAAAAAATGAAGATAGCGAGCATGATACACAACACCACCCGCATCTGTATCTTCATAATAGATGCGAATTGGGAAAATAGAGCGGTTATTCATTACTTTGCTATCTGTTTTCTCTATAACAAAAAAGTTTCGCTATTCTAATGAACGTCAATATTAACTGCAATAGGACATCAATAATTTTTTTCTTTTTACACTAAAAATAAATTATGCCTAACGCTATCACTGCCATGAAATAAGCTAGTAGAGGTAAAAACAGTAATTTCCAGATCGCACTATAAATTTCTAACCCAATACCGTGAATCCACAATGTCGCTACACTCCAAAAAATAAGTAAAGTATAAATTGGTGAAATGCCTCCTAAATTTAAGGCAAAAACTTCTGTGTGGGTAAAAATAGAAACGGTTAATACAATAGCGAGTATGAATGAAAGGGCCCGCAACGAGCCCTTATTTGTTAATTGATAAAGTGATCGAATCATATTGCTTGATTACTCATCAAATTTTCCAGTTTTTTCAATACTGATATTAATAATTGCAGTAAGACAAACTGCTAACAATACGCCCAAAACCCAAGTTACATAAAACATATTTTTTCTCCTTAGTATAATGAGTGTTTGTTATTTTCGATAAAGCTTTCATCGATACGACCAAACATCTTGATGTATGACCAAATAGTGTAGCTTAATAAGATCACAACAAATACAAGTGCAAAACCTAACATTAATGTTAACGTTAATTTACTTGAACTTGAATCCCACACTAATAAGCTCATTTCTGGGTGTGTAATTGATGGCATTAAGAATGGGAACATTGAAACGCCACAAGTTAAAATAATGCCTGCCATTGTCAATGATGAAAAGAAGAAGGCAAATCCAGAACGATCAGCTTTAGAAAATACAATATTTAATAACGCAGAAACGACAGCTAATACTGGTAAAACCCAAAGTATTGGCATTTCTTTATAGTTATTGAACCAGGCACCTGTTTGTACCGCTACTTCTTTACCAAATGGCGAAGTTGGTGCATTGTGATCAACAACACTCGTTACGACAAAACCATCTTTGAAAAGCAACCAAACACCCGCTAATACGAAAGTTACTAAAGTTACTATCGCACCAACTTGAGAAATTACACGTGCACGATTACGTAAATCTGCAGTCGTTTTCATTTGTAACCACGCTGCACCTTGTGTAGTCAACATAGCTAAACTTAACACACCACAGAGAAGGGCAAATGGATTTAATAATTCAAAGAAAGTACCAGTATATTTTACTTGAACGATTGAAGTAAATTCAAAAGGCACACCTTGTAATAAATTACCAAATGCTACACCGAATACAAGTGAAGGGACAAATCCACCTACAAATAATCCCCAATCCCAAGCTTTACGCCAAGTTGGATTATTAATTTTCGCACGATATTCCAAACCTACTGGACGGAAGAATAACGCTGCTAAAACTAAAATCATAGCAATATAAAAACCTGAGAATGATGTCGCATAAATAAGCGGGAATGCAGCAAACATTGCACCACCCGCAGTTAATAACCAAACTTGGTTACCGTCCCAGTGAGGCGCAATAGAGTTAATCATAATGCGTTTTTCCACTTCTCGTTTACCTGCGAAAGGTAGAAGTGTTAATACGCCCATGTCAAATCCATCAGTAACTGCAAATCCAATAAGCAACACACCTAAGAGGATCCACCACACAAATCGTAGAAATTCATAATCAATCATGATTTAGGCTCCTGCTTATTATTTAGTTGATTGTTCAAAATAGTAACGGCCAGTTTTTAATGAACTTGGGCCAAGGCGGCTATATTTAAACATGAGATACATTTCAGCAATTAAGAAAATGGTATAGAGTAAGCAGATTAACCCAATGGAGAACCAAAGATCTCCTGTTGTTAACGCAGAATTTGCAACGCCTACAGGTAACACTTCATAAATTGCCCACGGTTGTCTTCCGTATTCAGCTAAGAACCAGCCAGCTTCGATCCCAACCCATGGAAGAGGAATACCATACAGTAATGCTTTAAGTAAGAATTTATTTGATCCCACTGTTTTTCTTACATTAGCAATCATTGCCCAAACAAGAAGAATCAGCAATAAGCCTCCTGCTAACATCATAATACGGAATGACCAGAATGTAGGACCTACATCAGGAATGGTATCCGCAGCAGCCTGTTTTATTTGAGCCTCAGTTGCATCAACAACATTGTCGGTATAACGTTTAAGCAATAAACCATAACCAAGATCTTTTTCTACTGCTTTAAATTGGGCAATCGTATCAGGATCTTTCTGACCTGAACGGAGTTTTTCTAGTAAACCATATGCGGTCATACCATTACGCACTCGCTCTTCATTTTGAATACGCAATTCATTTAAACCAGTAATTTCTTTATCTAATGAACGAGTTGCAATAATACCTGCTGCATAAGGAATTTGTAATGCAAATTCATTACGCCCCTCTTTTGAATTTGGCACAATCGCAATATTCCAAGCTGCAGGTGCAGGCTCAGTGTCCCACTCTCCTTCCATTGCCGCTAATTTTGTTGGCTGAGCTTGACCAATTTCATAACCAGATTCATCTCCCATAATTAACACAGATAAAACTGCAATGAAACCAAAAGTCGCACCCACTGAGAATGAACGTTTAGCAAATCCTAAATCACGTCCTTTTAAGAGATAGTATGAACTAACACCTAATACAAATACCGCTCCGCAAACATAGCCAGCAGATAAAGTATGTAAGAATTTAGTTTGTGCTGCAGGGTTTAACCAAAGGTCAAGGAAACTTGTCATTTCCATTCGCATGGTTTCAAAATTAAACTCTGCACCTCGTGGATCTTGCATCCAACCATTAGCCACGAGAATCCACATTGCAGAAAGATTTGAACCGAAAGCAACACAGTAAGTTGTTAACAAGTGTTTTGCTTTTGTGAGTCGATCCCAACCAAAGAAGAATAAACCAACAAATGTAGATTCTAAGAAGAATGCAAGCAACGCTTCGATAGCTAATGGAGCTCCGAAAATATCACCTACATAGTGTGAATAATAAGACCAGTTAGTACCAAATTGGAATTCCATTGTAATTCCTGTGGTTACCCCTAGAGCAAAGTTAATACCAAATAACTTACCCCAGAACTTAGTCATATCTTTATATACCTCTTTCCCCGTCGTTACATAAATGGTTTCCATTATTACAAGAATAAATGAAAGACCTAATGTAAGCGGTACGAAAATAAAGTGGTATAAAGCAGTTAATGCAAACTGCAATCTCGAGAGTTCAACGACGTCTAACATCTCAATTAACCTCTTGTACCTAATACAAGTTCCAAATAAAGATTACAAATTTGTAATCACCCCACATAGCTATCAATTAATTTCAAAAATTAATTAGCTTTTTGATATCAAACTCAGACAAAGATATGATTTATTTCTCATCAGAAATAAAGGATAACTCTAACCGTTCAATACATCTTTTATTTTACTCCTAAAAAGGAGGTATATGGAACCTTAAAAATTTTAAATTGATCACAAAATAGCTATTAAAATCAAAAAAATAAATTTAAAAGTTCTATGCCTATTTGATGAAAATCAAATTTCATTATTTTGAAACATTTTATTAACAATATTTTTTGTAATTTCTCATCTACTCAACACATTTTTAGGCGGAAATTTTGTTTCAGCTAGACAAAAAGATCTTTTTTTGTTATTTTTTCAGTCCATTTTTTCAACAATTAATACAAACTTTTCTAGTTGGCTTTTATATGTTTAAAACCGTTTTTTTAGCAGCTGTTACTCTCTTATTTTTCTCATTTAATACGTTTTCCGCCTCTACTAATCTTCCTACTCAATGTCAACAGCTCTTTAAACAAACTGATGACTTAATCGCTGAAGCAGAAAAACAACCAGGCACTCACCCTCAATTAGCCAATATCAAAAATACTCTTTCTGAGAGTAAGCAAAAAATTCTACAAATGAGTATTGAATATCAAATCAAAAGTTGTGATAAAGGCTTAATTGCTCTAAATACATTAAAAAGCAAAGATGAATAATTTAGTTATCCTTCTTTTTATATAACGTATCCGTTTTGAACGCTTAAAATGGGTACAAAGTATATTTTCCTTTCTATATAAGCATATTCATATATCTATTTTGAGGCAAAATTAACACCTTGTTCTTCAACTAAAAAAATAGCCCTAAAACAAATTTGCTTTAGGGCTATCTAAGAATAGTGTAAAAATTAGCGACGTAAACCTAAACGGCTAATTAAGTTAGAATAGCTTTCTAAATTAGTACGTCTTAAATAATCTAATAATTTACGACGGCGTGAAACCATACCTAATAAACCACGACGACCGTGATGGTCTTTTTTATGCACTGAAAAGTGTCCTTGTAAGTGGTTAATTTGTGCAGTTAATAATGCAATTTGTACTTCTGATGAACCAGTATCTTTTGCATCACGACCAAATTCAGCAACGATTTTTGTTTTTGCTTCAGTACTTAGAGACATAATAAACTCCTAAAAAGTTAAGTTAACAATACATCAATAGCCGATCTCTAATCCAGCTATGACAAGAGCTGAGCATTTTACCTGTTCTGCTACAGAATGGCAAAATATTTTCATTCATTATTCACTGGTTAACGTGAACTCCTCTACTGTGATAGCAGACTGTTGCACTTTAGGAGCAACAATCTCTACTTCTGTATTAAATTGCACACCTCGTGGCAAAGCTGCTCCACGGCGACCACGTTCGCCACGATAGTTTTCTAACTCTTCTGCTGTTAAGGTTACTTTTCGTTTTCCTGCACGGAAAATCAAACTGCTACCCGCATCAATTAAGAAAACTCTCGCTAATAACTCTTCTCGGGATTTTGCTTTCGCCGCAGGAATATTAATAATTTTGTTCCCTTTTCCTTTTGCCAATTCAGGTAATTCACTTAATTGGAACACTAACATTCTATTGGCGGTGGTTATCGCCACTAACAAAGAGGCTTTATTTTCCACCACCACTGGTGGCAATACTTTCGCATTTTCAGGTAACGAAATACTTGCTTTCCCTGCTTTATTGCGAGAAACCAAATCTTCCACTTGGCATACAAACCCATATCCCGCATCAGACGCAAGCAAAATAGCCTGATCGGCTTTACTCATCAGTAATTGTTCAATCGTTGCCCCAGCTGGTAAGGTTAATTTTCCTGTGATAGGTTCACCTTGGGAACGAGCAGATGGTAGAGATAATGCATCTAAGCTATAGCTACGTCCTGTACTATCAAAGAAAATCACTGGTTGGTTTGAACGTCCATAAACGTGCGCTAAATATTTATCACCTGCTTTATAACTCAATGAAACTGGATCAATATCATGCCCTTTTGCACAACGTATCCACCCCATTTCAGAAAGAATAACGGTAACAGGCTCTACTGGCGTTAACGCACTTTCTGCTAGCGCTTTGGCTTCTTCACGTTCCACAATTTTTGAACGGCGAGGGCTAGCAAAGGTTTTCGCATCTTGCTCAATTTCTTGCTTAATTAATTGATTCAAATTCTCAGCAGAAGAAAGAATATTTTCTAACTGTTGCCGCTCTTCAGCTAATTGTTGCTGCTCTGCTTTTAATTCTGTTTCTTCTAATTTTGCCAAATGACGCAAACGTAAATTCAGAATGGCTTCCGCTTGCTCCTCTGATAAGGCAAAACGTGCCATTAAGACCTGTTTTGGTTCGTCTTCATGGCGAATTATCTCAATGACCTCATCAATATTTAAAAAAGCAATTAATAAGCCATCTAAAATATGTAAACGAGCTAGCACCTTGTCTAAACGATATTGCAAGCGGCGAGTTACCGTTTGACGGCGGAACGTGAGCCATTCTGTTAAAATCGTATAAAGATCTTTCACAGCTGGTTTACGATCTAAGCCAATCATATTCATATTGACACGATAGCTTTTCTCTAAATCTGTGGTAGCAAATAAATGTGCCATTAATTCATCTTCATTTACTCGATTAGAACGTGGCACAATCACAATCCGAGTTGGATTTTCATGATCAGATTCATCTTTGATATCATCTACCATTGGCAATTTTTTGTTACGCATTTGCGTGGCAATTTGCTCAATAATTTTCGCCCCAGAGGCTTGATAAGGAATGGCAGTAATAACAATTTCCCCCTCTTCTTTTTTCCAAACCGCCCGCATTTTTAACGAACCTTTGCCTTGGGTATAGATTTTTTTCAAATCATCTGCTGGGGAAATAATTTCTGCTTCCGTTGGAAAATCAGGGGCTTTGACAATATTTAACAGCTCATGAATCGTTGCGTCAGGTTTATCTAATAACAGAATCAATGCCTTCGCAATTTCATTAATATTATGCGGTGGAATATCTGTTGCCATTCCTACGGCAATCCCCGTTGTTCCATTAAGTAAAATATGAGGCAAACGTGCAGGTAAATATTGCGGTTCATCGATCGTACCATCAAAATTTGGTTGATAATCCACCGTTCCTTGCCCCAATTCAGATAATAGTAATTCAGAAATTTTCGATAAACGTGATTCGGTATAACGCATTGCCGCAAAGGATTTTGGATCGTCTGGTGCGCCCCAGTTTCCTTGTCCATCAACTAATGGATAACGGTAAGAAAAAGGTTGTGCCATCAATACCATTGCTTCATAACAAGCGGTATCACCATGTGGGTGAAATTTACCCAATACATCACCAACCGTACGTGCAGATTTTTTATATTTCGCTGTTGCATTCAATCCTAATTCTGACATCGCATAAATAATACGGCGCTGTACAGGTTTTAAGCCATCACCAATAAATGGCAAAGCACGATCCATAATCACATACATTGAATAATTGAGGTAAGCATTCTCCGTAAAATGCCCGATTGGCATCTGCTCAACCCCTTCATAATTAATTGTGGTCATTATTTTCTCTCTATTATTCGACTCTATACACTCAGTTGAGCATGATCACCTTTTTCTTGTAACCAATTTTTACGATCATCTGCTCGTTTTTTCGCTAATAACATATCTAAAATTTCAAAGGTGTGATCTTGTTGCTCTCCCTCTACAGCAGTGGGTTGATAGACCAGTTGTACCAAACGGCGAGTATTCGGATCCATTGTTGTTTCACGTAATTGTAATGGGTTCATTTCCCCTAGCCCTTTGAAACGTTGTACATTAGCTTTACCGCGTTTACTTTGTAAGCGTTCTAAAATCGCCTCTTTTTCTCCCTCATCAAGGGCATAATAAACTTCTTTGCCTAAATCAATACGATAAAGTGGTGGCATTGCCACATAAACGTGTCCCTCTTCCACCAATTTCGGGAAATGACGTAAAAATAATGCACACAATAATGTCGCAATATGCAAGCCGTCTGAGTCCGCATCTGCAAGAATACACACCTTACCATAACGTAATTGTGAAAGGTCATCTGAATCAGGATCAATCCCTAATGCCACGGCAATATCGTGAATCTCTTGCGAACCCAACACTTGATCAGCCGCCACTTCCCAAGTATTTAAAATCTTACCGCGCAATGGCAAAATCGCTTGATATTCTCGATCTCGTGCTTGTTTTGCTGAGCCACCAGCAGAATCCCCCTCCACCAAGAACAATTCTGTGCGTGAGAGATCTTGTTGGGTACAATCGGCTAATTTGCCCGGAAGTGCGGGACCACTAACTAATTTTTTACGCACCACTTTTTTGGCACTGCGTAAACGACGTTGTGCAGAGGCAATCGCCATTTCGGCTAATTGTTCAGCTTGTTGCACATTTTGGTTTAACCAAAGGCTAAAACTATCTTTGACAACACCACTCACAAACACCGCACTTTGTCGTGAAGATAAACGTTCTTTGGTTTGCCCTGCAAATTGTGGATCTTGCATTTTTAATGAAAGGATATAAGCACAACGCTCCCAAAGGTCATCGGCAGTTAGTTTCACACCTCGAGGTAATAAATTGCGGAATTCACAAAACTCTCGCATCGCGTCTAATAAACCTTGACGCAATCCATTCACGTGTGTTCCACCCAATGACGTTGGGATTAAATTGACATAACTTTCACCAACAATATTCCCTCCCTCAGGTAACCAAAATAATGCCCAACTTACCGCTTCAGTGGAGGCTTTAAATTCACCAATAAATGGTTTTTCTGGAACAGTTTCTACACCATCAATCGCTTCCAATAAATAATCTGATAAGCCATCTTGGTAACACCAGATATCTTCGGTTTGATTAACTTTATCAACAAATTTGATTTCTAAACCAGGACAGAGAACGGCTTTAGCTCGCAATAAATGACGCAAACGGGAGGCAGAAAATTTTGCTGAATCAAAATATTTAGGATTAGGTAAAAACTTCACGGTTGTACCAGTGGTTCTTCTACCACAGCTACCAATAACAGTTAGATCTTCAATTTTTTTACCATCGGCAAACGCGATATGATAAACCTCTCCATTACGCTTAACAGTTACATCAACGCGTGCAGACAGCGCGTTTACTACTGAAATTCCTACACCGTGCAACCCACCAGAAAACTGATAATTTTTATTAGAAAATTTCCCACCTGCGTGCAGTTTCGTTAAGATGAGCTCTACCCCCGAGATGTTTTCCACAGGGTGAATATCAACAGGCATACCACGCCCATTATCAATAACTTCTAAGGATTGATCAGGATAGAGAATAACCTCTATTTTGCTTGCGTGCCCAGCTAAAGCCTCATCTACACTATTATCAATGACTTCTTGACCTAAATGGTTTGGTCTAGCGGTGTCTGTATACATTCCCGGGCGCAACTGTACTGGCTCGAGATCTTTTAGAACGGTAATATCGTTAGCGTTATAAATCTCTTGACTCATTGTTCTAAGCTACTTTAAATCACAAAGGGCTAGATTCTAGCATTTTTTTGTTAGTGAACAAAGATAGGCAAAAAGCCAAATCAGTTCATTCCTGTTGCACAATACAACATTACTAAAAAATAGAATGAAACAGCAAACTCGATTAAACCAATCTGTTTCACTGATAATTTCTGCTGTGGTAACACTACTGCTCTTATCAACGGTAGCAAAAAAGCAATACTCAATAAAATATTTGATAGCCCTAAGGGGAATAACACGCAAAGAAAATGAAAAATACAAGACACATAATAGTATTTAGGATTCTTGCGCTCACGCATGGCACTTTTAACATAGAGCGTTGTGCCGATAAAAAAGAGACTTGGATACAAGGCAACTTCAATTATATGGTAATCCCATTGCGATTGCGGGAAATAATAAGCACACATACCTGCGAGCGCAAAAATAATAATCGCAGCAAAATCATTGAGAAACGCACGCTCATTTTTTGTTTTGGAGTAATAAATATTGATAAGGACAAATGGCAACATGGCGACTAAAAAATAGAGAATAGTCGGGTTATACCAAATTGCAGGTAACGCAAATAATAAACTTATCCCTCCGTAAACCAATGTCCAACGCCAATACATTGCTAAATTACGCCCTTTAAATAAAGCTAAAAACGGATAAGTCATTAAATACAACGAAAACCACGCCAAAAGTAAACTCAAATGTAATACGATCGGTGTTGATAGTAATACCCCATAACAAAAAGGCAATAATGCCATCACAATCGCCCCATGTTGATTAGAAATTAATAGTTTCATTTTTCGACCTAACAGTTGATAATAGCAAACAATTTTAACTTGAATCTCGCTAATGAGATATAACTTTTAAGGAGTGCTTTATGCGCGAAATTAAACGGATTGATGCAGGCGATCGCCTATCGGAAGCCACGATTCATAGTGGTATCATTTACTTAGCTGGGCAAGTTCCAGAAGATACTTCATTAGATGCCTATGGGCAAACAAAACAAGTTTTACAACTCATTGATAATTTATTAGCGCAAAGCCAATCTGATAAATCGCGTATTTTACGTGCGGAAATTTTCCTAGCAGATATGCAAGATTATGCAGCAATGAATCAGGCATGGGACGAATGGGTTATTGCAGGTTCAGCGCCCGCTCGTGCAACTGTTGAAGCTAAACTGGCTAATCCAGATTGGAAAGTTGAAATTGTGATTACGGCTGCATGCCAATAATCCTTTTCTGATACCAGAATAAGTTGTTAATCATTCCTCTAATTACGCAAAATTATGTTATTTATTGAGAATTTTTCTATTTATATGCAGTTTTTTATTGGTCTAATTGCGGTTACCAATCCAGTAGGATCGCTCCCCATTTTTATGAGTATGACCAGCACCCAATATGAAGCAGAACGCCAAAAAACAATGATCGTTACTTCAACTGCTATCGGCATTGTGTTACTAACAAGTCTATTGATTGGTCAACTTCTGCTTAATTTTTTTAGTATCTCAATTAATTCATTCCGTATTGCTGGTGGTATCTTAGTGATCTCAATCGCGATGACGATGATCAGCGGTAAATTAGGGGAAGAAAAACAAAATAAAGAAGAGCGAGCGACCAATTTTTCTGATAATGAAAGTATTGCTGTTGTGCCGTTAGCGATGCCATTAATTGCTGGTCCTGGTGCAATCAGTTCAACTATTGTTTGGGCATCTCGTTACAATAATTGGCTTGATTGGCTTGGTTTTGCCTTAGCAATTATTATTTTTTCTTTCTTGTGTTATGCCATTTTCCGCTCTGGACCGATAATTATGAAATATCTTGGAAAAACAGGCAGCAACGTGGTTACGCGTATCATGGGATTGATTCTAATGGCACTAGGTATTGAAATTTGTGTTGCAGGTATTTCTAACTTATTTCCAGGGTTATTGCACTAATGAAGCCATTATCAAAAAGCAAATTTGCGATTATTATTTGTTGTTGCTTGTTTTTTGCGATTGCTTGCGATCAGCAAAAACAGAATATACCTACCACTAGCAATACATCATCTGCAGTATCAGGATCTACGACAACATTAGTACGAGCTGGTAGTTTTGCACAACTCACTTTCGATCCTCATCAAGTCAACGATCTGCAAAATACAGCGCTGCTCTATGATCTTTATGAAGGATTAGTTAGCTATGATATCCACGGAAATATTATGCCAGCAGTGGCGCAATCTTGGGAAAGTAAGGATCACAAAAACTGGATATTTCATTTGCGTCAAGAGGCAAAATGGTCTGATGGCAGTGAGGTTACTGCAGAAGATTTTGTTCATAGTTGGCAAAACCTATTGACCAATAAAACTGCATTATCGCCATATTTAGGGTTTATTGCTATTCAGAATGCACGAGAAATTCTACAAAATAGATTACCTGCTACCGCACTCGGTATTAAAGCCATTGATCCTCATACATTAGAAATTCAATTAGATAAAGCCAATGCTCACTTGCCAATGATGTTGGCTCATATTGCTTTAGTGCCTGTCAAAAATGGGAAATATAATGGTGGTTATCACTTAACCAAAATAGATGAGCAGAAAATCCTATTAATGGCTAATCCTTATTATTGGAATAAAATACATGTTTCTTTTCAACAAGTAGAATATTGGCGCACAAATCTCTCATCAATCAGCATTGACTGGCAATTTTTACCGCCTAAATCCAATACCAAAATTCAGCAAGTGCCAAAACTATGTAGCTATTACTATGAGTTAAATCCTCATCACCCAACATTACAAAACCCACTGATTCGACAAGCACTGATCAGTCTAATTTCTAGTCAATCAGCGATTAATAATGTTGCTATCAATGGTAAAGCAAGCGTTAATTTACTACCACAATCAATGCGATTTAATAGCTATTTAAATTTAGCACCAGCAGAACAGTTACTGATGCAGGCTAAGATTACTAATCAGCAACCACTGCATATCACTTTAACTTATGATGACACTACAATAAATCAACAAATCGCCCAAAACCTGTCGCGCCAATTTTCGCAATCCGATCTTATCCGAGTGTCATTACAAGCTAAAACACAGCAAGAATGGGCTACTCAACATACACAACAGGAATTTCAACTGATTCGTAGTGGTTGGTGTGCCGATTATAATGATCCCTCTGCCTTTTTAAACAATTTTCACTCAAAAAGCCCTGATAACTTACTTCATTATCATAATCCACAAGTGGATCAATGGTTAGAACAAGCCATGATAGAAATTAATCCTGAGTTGCGTCAGCAACTTTACCAAAAAATCATAGATACCTTAGTTCAAGAGGCTATTGTTTTACCATTATTCCAGTATTATTTACCTGTTTATATTGCTCCAAATTTAGCGGGCTATGATTTAAATAATCCAACACAGATCTTTTATAGCAAAGATTTATATCGGTTGGTGAAGTAATAGGAATAAAAAAAGTGTGGTACTTGACCACACTCCTTTTCGATAGTTATTTTAATGGTGGTTTGACATCTGGAGCGGATTCAGGTTTTACTAACGCTGGAAATGTCTTTTCCTTGCTATTGGCTAATACCTTACCAATTTCATCAGCTTGTTTATCCAAATGTAATTCAGCATAAGCTTGTTGCAACAGTGGCAATGCTTTATAAGCATAACTGGTTTCTGGATATAAACGTAATAAATTATCCTGAATACGATTTACCACAGCTACATACGCATTACGCTTTTGATAAAATTCTGCAATTTCATATTGATGTTTCGCTAAACTCTCACGAATATACTGCATTCGTTGTACAGCATCTTTTGTATATTCACTATTTGGGAAGTAACGCGCTAAAGTTTCAAAATTATGGTACGCATCTTCTCTCGGCTTGGTTTCACGTGAAGCACGATCGACCCCAAAGAAATCTTGGAAAAGGTTATCCCCTAACGCCATATTCGTTAACCCTGCAAGATATAACACATAATCTAAATAGGGTCCTTGCGGATATTTTTGTAAATAACGATCTGCGGTAGAAAGTGTGTTCACGTAATCTTCATTACGATAATAAGCATAAATTAAATTTAAATCAGCTTGCTGCGCATATTCACCATATGGGAAACGGCTATCTGTCGCTTCGAGATAACGAATTGCCTCACGATAATTTTCATTTTGCAAATACTCTTGCGCTTGTTGATATAACGCCTGAACAGGCGCTTGTTCTACTTGCTCAGGTGTTCCAGAACAACCAGCCAATACCAATGCCGATAAGGTTGTTACAGCAATTACTTTTATCTTATTCATACTCATCATAGATCCTCGATGTTATTGAGAAAACGTCTCGAACAATTCATCGTTCGCTTTATTTTCAGTCTGTAAACTCGTTAATAGTTAAGGTACAATCATAACTTTAATTTCATCTTTCGTCGCTATTGTATAGCGTATCAACAAATAATTAAATGTTTATGTTACTGGAATTATAATCACTATGAAACACCTTAAATTAACAGCTGAGGTTCAACCTCATCAATTAGGTCAACGTTTAGACCAAACTTTAGCGGAATTGTTTCCAGAATATTCCCGTTCTCGGATAAAAATTTGGATCGAAGCTGGATTAGTTCAAGTAAATGACAAAGTGATCACAATCCCAAAAGAAAAAGTATTCGGTACAGAAAAAATTATCATGCAAGCTGAAATAGAAGAGGATACTCGCTTTACACCCCAAGCCGTTCCACTCGATATCATTTATGAAGATGAACATTTATTAGTGATTAATAAAAGAAAAGATTTAGTGGTACACCCTGGTGCAGGCAACCCAGATAATACCGTATTAAATGGTTTACTCTATCATTATCCAGCGATTGCAGAAGTTCCTCGTGCAGGCATTGTACATCGACTAGATAAAGATACCACTGGGCTAATGGTTGTTGCCAAAACCGTTGAAACCCAAACGAAACTCGTGCGTGCATTACAAAAACGTCAAATTACCCGTGAATATGAAGCGATAGCCAGCGGGATTATGACGAAAGGCGGAACAGTAGATCAACCTATGGCTCGCCACCCAACTAAGCGTACCCATATGGCAGTTCACCCAATGGGTAAGCCTGCAGTAACACACTATCGTATTATGGAGCGATTCCGTAACTATACCCGTTTACGCTTACGCCTTGAAACAGGAAGAACCCACCAAATTCGGGTGCACATGGCACATATTGCTCACCCATTATTAGGCGATCAAACCTACGGTGGTCGTCCAAAACCACCGAAAGGAGCAAGCGAGGAATTACTCACTGTACTACGCCAATTTCAGCGTCAAGCACTGCACGCAATTATGCTACGTTTAGAACACCCCATTACTGGTGAATTAATGGAGTGGTATGCACCTTTACCTGATGATTTTGTTGCTTTAGTTGATGCACTAAAAGCAGACTATGAATTACACAAAGATGAGCTAGACTATTAAATGAATGCGATCTATCCAACTTGGCAAGTCCCACAAAATATCCACGCTTTCAGTACATTACGTCTCGGTGGTCAGAGTTGTGGTGTATTTGCTGGGCTAAATTTAGGTGATCACGTTGGCGATGATCCTGACGCAGTGCAAAAAAATCGCCAACAGTTAGTGGAACAATTTCAACTACCACAATTTCCACAATTTCTCACGCAAGTGCATGGAACAACAGTAAAACAGTTACCTCTGACAGATGATAATCTCACCGCAGATGCCTGTTACACCAACCAAGCAAACCAAGTTTGTTTAATTATGACTGCTGACTGTTTGCCTGTTTTATTTGCGGCGGAAAATGGAACAGAGGTAGCAGCTGCGCACGCTGGTTGGCGAGGATTAGCAGCAGGCATCTTAGAAAACACTTTGGCACAATTTAAAACTGCAGCAGATCAAATCAAGGTTTGGTTAGCTCCCGCGATTGGTCCAACCGCATTCCAAGTGGGCGCAGAAGTAAAACACACCTTTTGTGAACAATATTCATTAGCTGCACAAGCTTTTCGCCCAGATCCAGAACATACCGATAAATATTTTGCCGATCTCTATCAACTGGCTCGATTACGTTTACAGCAAGCGGGCGTATTAGCAGATAATATTAGCGGTGGAGAATATTGCACTTTCTCTGATCCTGAGAAATTTTACTCTTATCGCCGAGATCAACAAACGGGCAGAATGGCAACCTTGATTTGGTTTAGTGAAAAATAAAATGGATTATACGTTATGATTTTTTATAGCAATTTTTTATTTTCTCTCACACTATTATTTGTTTATTACATTTTACAAACCACACTTATTCGCCACTATATGATTAAACATTTTGTTGATCCCAAAATCTATCAACAAACAGAAAATCAGCAATCTATTTCCCGTATGTGGCGAATGGGCTATCGCTATGACGCTAAAATCAGCGCGATTATTATTGCTATTCCCTTTATAATTGGTTCAATTTTTGCGCTCTTTTCTCTTGAAAAAATTATCCTAGTAGGATTTTGCTTCTATCTATTTATTATTTCCTTATTCTTTATAGGTATTAATATTGGTAACTACTTTTACTTTAAAACCTATAAAAGCTACTACAATATTTTTATATTTGGTTTAGTAGAAGATGATACGAAAGCGGTACTTAATAATATTTATGAAGATTATCCAATCATAAAATTATTTTTATTCACCCTCATAGCAGCATTAATACCAGCATTCATTTTTTATTATTTTCTTACTGCTCAACCTTTAGCACCACTTAATCCATTAGCGATTTATCTTTATGCTACCGCCTCACTCATTTATTTAGCTTATGCTGCTCGCGGTTATTTTTTCACTCACCCACTCGCCAAAATGCACGCTCAGGTTTCAGCATTAAGTATCATCAATCAAATGGTGCCGAACGGGGTTATCGCAATGAAATGGGCATTCGAAGATAGAAAACGAGATATTAAATTTGCACCAGTGAACATAACTGAAGGTGAACAACTGATTACCACTTTCCAACAATTTACCCAACAGCCGATACAACAGAATCTCATTCCTACCTTTTTTACAGCAAAAACAGAAAAAAATATCTTTTTAGAACAACAACCACCTCACGTTGTAATGGCATTAATGGAAAGCTTTGGTAATAATTTTCTACAATTTGATCAGCCTCAAACGAATGATTTATTAGGAAAATTACGCCCTTATTTTCAACAAGACTTCTTATTTAAGCATGTTACTGCTGATTATAATGGTACGGCGCCATCACTTGCCTCACTCTATTTTCATAGTCCAATTCAAAATATTAGCCAATCTGTGGCACAAAATTTAACATTAAAACAGACACCATTTTTCACCTATAAAGCAAAAGGGTATAAAACCATTTTTATTACCGCTGGCAATATTATGTGGCGTAATTTAGCGAATTATCTCCCACTACAAGGAGTAGATCAGCTATATGATCAAAATACAATTATTGATAATTTTCCTGAAGCGAAAGAATCACTTTCTTATTGGGGTGTTGCAGATGAATATGCCTTTAAATTAGCCGAAAAACTACTACAACAAGCAACGCAACCACTATTTATAAATATTCTTACGATGACCAATCACCCGCCATTTAAAGCACCAAATCATTATCAACCTTACCCCGTTGATCCAACTGTATTAAATGGCAAAATTTTGGCAAAAGATCTCAATGAACAAAAAAATATTTTGCAAGCATTCCAATATGCGGCTAATGCGCTAGGTGAATTTATTCAATCTATTGAACAAACTCCTTGTGCTGAACGTACAATTATTGCCGCCTCTGGCGATCACCATATGCGAGCAATGGAAAATCATTTTCCACGAGATCTTTTTCTCGATAAAACCGTGCCATTTTTTATTCATCTTCCACCACAACTTAAACAACAAATTAATATTGATTTTCAGCCTTATCGTTTAGGTTCACACAAAGATATTATGCCAACCCTCTATGCACTTAGTTTATCGGATTGTGAATATTGGCATTTAGGTGGGAGAAATTTGTTATCTACACAAGCAGACAATACCTTTAATTTTGCCTTTAATGAAACTGTTATTGCTACCCCAGACGCAGTTTATGATATTCACACTGAAAATATCATAAAATATCAATGGGATAGAGAAACTGGTCTTACAACAGGAATAGTTGAAATTAGCAATGATGAAATTGCACAAATTAAAGCCTATCAACAATTATTATATTGGCAGATTAATTACCATATTGCTGGAGTAAAAGAATAGTTTTTTAATTAGATAAAAAATAAAGGGTAACTAAGTTACCCTTTATTTTGCTTACAATAAACTACAGTGCTTCAATACTCGCATATTGTTGACGTAATTTATCAAGTCCATCTAAATACCCCTTCATTTTCTCTCGCTCTTTGGCGATGACTTGCTCTGGGGCTTTGGCGACAAAGGCTTCGTTGTTGAGTTTGTTCTCAATCCGTTGCACTTCTGCGTTGAGTTTGTCGATCTCTTTTGCAAGGCGTGCTAACTCTTTTTCTTTGTCAATAAAGCCTGCCATTGGCACGAGAATTTCGGCATTGCCGACCAATTTTGTTACCGCAAGCGGTGCGTTTTCGTCATTTTTTTGCAACGCAATTTGCTCGAGTTTTGCCATCACTTGAATTAAAGTGCGGTTATTTTCGAGCGTTTTTTGCTCTGTAGCATTGGCGTTACGCACCAGCAATTCTAGCGTTTTGCTTGGTGGAATGTTATTTTCCGCACGCACGTTACGCACTGCAACAATCACTTCTTTGACAAAATTGATTTCGCTGATCGCTTGTGGGTCGTCAAGGCTCTCGTCATAACGTGGGAATGGTTGCAACATAATGGTGTCGCCATTCACGCCTGCAAAACCTTTCACTTGTTGCCAAATCTCCTCGGTGATAAACGGAATAATTGGGTGAGCAAGACGCAACAATTTTTCCAATACGTTAATCAAGGTGTGGCGTGCCGCACGTTTTTCGGCATCGCTACCGTTGGCAAAGACAGGCTTGGTGAGCTCAACGTACCAGTCGCAGAACTGATTCCAAGTGAACTCGTAAATGGTGTTGGCTGCCAAGTCGAAGCGGTATTGTGCCAAGGCTTCACGGAAGGTTTTCACTGCCTGATTAAATTCCGCTTGAATCCAGCGGTCTGCTACACTGAACTGCATTTCGCCCTCTGCTAACTCAAGGTTATTCAGGTTCATCAACACATAGCGGCTGGCATTCCAGAGTTTGTTACAGAAATTGCGGTAGCCCTCAAGGCGTTTCATATCCCAGTTGATGTCGCGTCCGTTGCTGGCAAGGGCAGCAAGGGTGAAACGCAGTGCGTCTGTGCCGTGTGCAGCGATGCCTTCGGCAAACTCTTTGCGAGTGGCTTTGGCGATCTTCTCTGCCAGTTGTGGCTGCATCATATTGCCTGTGCGTTTTTCAAGCAGATCGTCAAGGCTGATGCCATCAATCATATCGATAGGATCAAGTACGTTGCCCTTCGATTTCGACATTTTCGCCCCATTTTCATCACGGATCAGCCCTGTTACATACACGGTTTTAAACGGCACTTGCGGTTTGCCATTGTCATCTTTGATAAAGTGCATTGTGAACATAATCATTCGTGCGACCCAGAAGAAAATGATGTCAAAGCCTGTGATCAACACATCGGTTGGGTGGAACATTTTCAGATCTTTCGTCTGCTCAGGCCAGCCGAGGGTAGAGAATGTCCATAAACCTGATGAGAACCAAGTGTCTAGCACGTCTTCATCTTGGCGTAACACAAGGTCTGGGGAAAGTTGATATTTTGACCGCACTTCCGCTTCATCTCGTGCCACATAGACGTTACCCGCCTCATCATACCACGCAGGAATGCGATGTCCCCACCAAAGTTGGCGAGAAATACACCAATCTTGAATATCACGCATCCACGAGAAATAGAGGTTTTCGTACTGCTTCGGCACAAATTGAATTTCGCCGTCTTCCACCGCTTTCACTGCCACTTCTGCCAACGGTTTAACGCTCACATACCATTGATCGGTCAGCATCGGCTCAATCGGCACACCGCCACGGTCGCCATAAGGCACTTTGAGATCGTGCGGTTTGATTTCATCGAGCAACCCTAAGGCTTCAAAGTCTGCCACCACTTTTTTACGAGCGGCAAAACGTTCTAAGCCTTGATAATCTTGCGGAATAAGGGCGGTGTAATTTTCTAAAATTTTACCGTCTGAACCGATAATCTCTGCTTGCTCACGAATATCGGCATTTAAGGTCATCACATTAACCATCGGTAATTGATGACGTTTGCCGACTTCGTAGTCGTTGAAATCGTGAGCTGGGGTAATTTTCACTACGCCTGTCCCAAATTCACGATCCACATAATCATCTGCAATAATCGGGATTTCACGGTTCGCCAACGGTAGCACCACCGTTTTACCAATCAGCGATTGATAGCGTTCATCTTCAGGGTGAACGGCAACGGCAGTATCGCCCAACACAGTTTCAGGACGTGTGGTCGCCACCACGAGATAATCTTTGCCATCAGCGGTTTTTGCTCCATTTGCCAGCGGATAGCGGAAATGCCAGAGCGAGCCCTTGCTCTCTTTGTTTTCCACTTCCAAATCGGAAATTGCCGTGTGCAACTTCGGATCCCAGTTCACAAGGCGTTTGCCACGATAAATCAAGCCCTCTTCGTGCAGGCGAACAAACACTTCTTTCACCGCATTTGACAAGCCTTCGTCCATCGTAAAACGCTCACGATCCCAATCAATCGAGTTACCCAAACGTCTCATCTGCTGGCTGATTGTACCGCCTGAGTAGTTTTTCCACTCCCAAATCTTATTGATAAAGGCTTCACGCCCATAATCGTGGCGAGTTTTGCCCTCTTCAGCGGCAATTTTACGCTCCACCACCATTTGGGTCGCAATCCCCGCGTGATCCGTCCCCGTCTGCCAAAGGGTATTATCCCCCTCCATACGGTGAAAACGGATCAAGGTGTCCATCAATGTTTGCTGGAAAGCGTGCCCCATATGCAACGACCCCGTTACATTCGGCGGCGGAATCGCAATGCAATAACTCGGTGCATTCTCATTCTCAGACGGCTTAAAATAGCCCTGTTCTTCCCAGTGTTTATAAAGCGCTTGTTCGACTGCTGTCGCCTCAAAGCGATCAGGCATTTGGAATTGTTTTGTCATTTTTTTTCTCTATGATTAAATGTCTCTACTAATTTAAAAATAAATTTTACTGAATCAATATTTGATTCACTTATTTCTTTGGAATTATTATTTTTTGAAGCTTGCTTTCTTTTTTTATCTATTTCAAAAAGTAAAAATGAAGGTAAACCAATATAAATCATCGCGTGAATAAGACTAACATTATAATCATTATCATTAAACTTACTGCTAATTAACATTGATAATGCTGATTGCATTAATATAAATATACCTACTACAACGGTAAAATCTATATTATCTATTTTTTTAGAAAAAAGATATATTAATGATCCTGTAGATATCAGACCCGAATACATAGTACATATAATATATATAACGCTATTAGTTTCACTTTCTAAAAAGACTAATTGACAAAAAATTAAAACAAAAGATGTAATAAACCAAAATCGATCTCGATATAAAATTCCCTTAAATAGGGTTTTAGCCGTAATATTTAATGCTTTATATAAAATTAAGATTACAATTAATACACAACAAGATAATAATAACCCTTGATAATTTCGAATAAATTCACTCATAGTTATATCTCATCATTACTTAAAAAATCCAACCCAATAAGCTTATTCACTAATTCCTGACACCAGTTAATCAACTTATCTTTAATTAAGATAATTTTATTATTTTCAATATATAGCATCATTTCTGGCATTTCACCTGAATTATCATAAATAAGGGCTTCATCACAAAACGGCAAGATTTTGGTTAAATTTTGCAAACTAATATCATAGCGATGACGAATTGCAGTTTCATCAATAAAATGCCCACCATTGGCTACTCTTGCATTCACTCGATCAATATTTATTGAAACACTATTCACACCAATATAATTTAATCGTACATAAAACCCTTTTTCTTTCGCTTTTTTTATTCGTTGCAAAATAGAATTACCTGATAAGGTAGATTCCATTGAAAAAGACACTTGCTGTTGAATAGCAAATTTAAATAATTCAATTGCTTTTCTACCTGCTTGGCTATCGACTAAACGTGGGTTTTCAGGACTGAGTTGCATTGCGATATGATCGGAATCAATCACAATTTGCACGGCATCTTTATTAAATTCACGCAAAGTTGTCTTGCCTGCCCCATTCGTGCCGCAGTAAAAGATCGCTAAATTATTTTGCTTTTGCATATTCAATAACAACTTCTGTTCCGTCAGGATAATGCCGAACAATATTCCCATTCGGGCGTTGAAATGTCAGCACTTCACGCGTTTTCTTATCTTCCATCCACGCTTTAAACTGAATATGCAGTTGGCGTTGTTGTTCTAGAATTTCCGCTTTTGTCATTTATTTCTCTATTTTTACAAAATTGCTCTAAAACTTTACCGCTTGTTCTCCAATCTTGCCCGCACTTTTTCGAGCTGTGCTTTAAGTTCTAGTTCTGTTGGTAAATAAGGCAAATATTTCGCACTAAAAATCTGTTTTCTATCGGCTAATATAGAATATTTTGCCACCGCTTCGCTCTGTTCACTGCATAGTACTAAACCAATTGTAGGGTTATCGTCTTCGCCTTTAAATTGTTCATCATAAAGGCGGACATAGGTATCCATTTGCCCAATATCTTGATGTTTTAACTTGCCAATTTTTAAATCAATTAATAAAAAACATTTTAGTTTGAAATGGTAGAAAACCAGATCAATATAAAAATCTTCATCGTCAAAACGAATCCGTTTTTGACGATCAACAAAGGCGAAGCCTTTGCCTAATTCCAGCAAAAATTGTTGTAAATTGCTGATAATGGTTTGTTCCAAATCACTTTCTTGATAGCTTTTATCTTGAAGATTTAAGAAATCTAAAATATAAGGATCTCGCAAATAATCTTCGATAGTTTCTTGTAACTTTTCGGTTTTTTCTACTGCTTCTTGTGCTACTAATACCTTATTTTGGCTGGCAAGCAAACGCTCATAATATAACACAGAAATTTGGCGATCTAACGCTCGAGATGACCAATTATTTTCAATCGTTTCTTTTAAATACCACTCACGAGCTTGTGGATTTTCAATGCGAATTAAACTACGATAATGCGTCCAACTTAATTCGGTACGCAGTGCGTTCCGAATTGGGAAGGTGAGATAAAATGCTCGCATATTGCGTAAATTACGCACATCAAACCCTTTACCATACATTGCGGTTAGTCGTTCTGAGACATTTTTTAACACCGCCTTGCCATACTCCGCACGGTATTGTCCTTTTTGCTCATCTTCAACTAACAAACGCCCAATTTCCCAATAACTTTGCACCATCGCACTATTCACTGTTTGACGGACGTGCGAACGTGCTTGCTCAATAATCTGAGCAATGGTGCTAATCAATTTATCTTGGGTGAGCGGTTTGTTCATTGCGTTTATTCACCTTTCTTTTCTGATATTTTATCAATCTAGTCGCATATCCAAATATGATGCTGTCATTTTCAGAATAAACTGACAATAAGAGGTCTGTTTTTCGTAATTTGTTCACAAAAATATATAGCATTTAGCAAGAATATAGTTTCTGTCATGCTCTACCATGAAAAAATTTTATTTTTGCCACATCAAGCCTGCTCCGTCCCCAACTGCCAACCTAGCTGTCGATAATATTTATAACGTTCTCTAGCTAATATTTTTAGTTTCTCATCTGTTGGAACAAACTCAATCACTTGGGGGAAAAGTAAAGCAAATTCAGGCACTTGTAGCGATAATGAAATTAATAAATCTCGTCGTTGTGAGTTGCGTTTCTCTGGCCAACAAATTTCCACTGGCGTCATATAGCCACCCGCCTCACCTGATAAATTATGCGGGACAAATTGTTCTGGATCTCGTTGCCATAACATTTCATCAATTAACAGCGCCTGCTCTTTTGTTTGGCAAGCGATTAGCACTTTTTTCCCTAAACGCCACGCATCTGCAGCCAAATCACACGCTTTATTTTCTAATGAGAGTGGCTGCATTGGTGTTGCAGAAAAAACGTAAAAAAGTGCTTGTTTTGCCATAATTTATCTACCCTGTTAAACCAGTCGGCTATTCTAGCGTAAAAGCAGGGTTGGATAAAGAATTGTACACGCTGATTAGTAAATAAATCCCGTTTGTAAATAGGCTTATTTTAATTCACGTCTGCCAATAAAAGAGTGTGAAAGTGTCGTGCCATCAACCATTTCTAATTCACCACCAACAGGGATACCGTGTGCAATACGACTCACTTTTATCCCATATTGTTGACACATTTCCGCAATATAATTTGCTGTTGCATCTCCTTCAATCGTTGGATTAGTCGCTAAAATGATCTCGGTGAATGATTCAGTTTGTAATCTTTTTTGTAATAGATCTAGCCCAATTTCTTTAGGTCCAATACCGTCCAATGGCGATAAATGTCCCATCAACACAAAATAACGACCTGAAAATTGCCCTGTTTGTTCAATAGCTTGAATATCTGATGGCATTTCAACCACACAAAGCTGCCCACTCTCTTGGCGACGATAATTATTACAAATATTACAAGTTTCTTCTTCGGTAAATGTGCGGCATTGGCTGCAATGCCCAATATGTGCCATTGCATCGGTTAATGTGCGCGCTAAATTCATTGCCCCGCTACGATCACGCTGTAATAAATAATATGCCATACGTTGTGCTGACTTAGGTCCAACACCTGGCAAGCAACGCAAAGCATTCATTAATTCGTCTAATAAAGGACTAATTTGCATAATTAAGAAAGGTTTATTGTAGTAAATTTTGAGATAAATAAGGGAGTAACTATAACTCCCCAAAATAAATAGGATTAGAATGGCATTTTAAAACCAGGGGGTAATTGCATACCTGCTGTAACAGATGCCATTTTTTCTTTTTGCATTTCATCTGCACGACGCACTGCATCGTTAAATGCTGCTGCAATAAGATCTTCTAGCATCTCTTTATCATCTTCCACCAAAGATGGATCAATTTCTACACGACGGCAACTGTGCGCACCATTAATCGTTACTTTGACTAAACCTGCACCAGATTCACCAGTTACTTCTAATTGAGCAATCTCTTCTTGCATTTTTTGCATACGCTCCTGCATTTGTTGAGCTTGCTTCATTAAGCCACCTAAGCCACCTTTTCCAAACATAACTTTCTCTCTCTAGTAATAAAATAAAGGCTGTATTTTAACTGAAAACCGCCATTGTGCAATGCACAACGGCAATTTCATTTATGGACGTACTGAATCCATATCAATTTTCGCTGCAAATTGCTGCATAAACTCATTTAACATTTTATCTTGCTGTAAATTCTGCTGCGCTTCTGCTACTAATTGTTGATAAATTTCACCACGGATCTCATAAGGCGTTACTTCCGTTCCAGTATATTCCTCCAATTCTACCTTGATCTTACGCCCATAAAATTCCTGAAAAGCTTGGTGAATAAAATTAAGATCTAAATATTTTGCTAATAAAAAAGAATCTGGGCGAACCCCTAAACGCATACTGTTTTCATCTTGTGCCAAAATCACTGAGTTGAGCAAAATTCGTTTACTGCCACCAGCTAACGTCAATTTTTCAATATCTGCACTCCATTGGCTTTTTTCTGCAGCTAATTCGACTACTTTTTGGATAACTGCTGGTGTATATTTTTCTAATAAAGCTTTTTTTATCTCAGAAGGGCGCATTGCTTGATTTTGTGCATCTATTGAGGGATCACTCCAAGACCAATGATAATCATCGGTTAAGACATCACTCTCTTCTGTATCATTAACAGTTGCCATTTCCGACGTCGATTCAATTCCCCCCTGCAACACGGAATGTAAACTTGGCGGCTTATTTTCTTGTAGAGAGAATGTTGGAGAAGTTTCTTGTTTAACTTGTACTACTACCTCTGTTGTCGTGGCTGGCTGCGCAAGAGACGAACTCAAAGTTGATGGTTCAGTTACTTTAGCTGACGCCTTTTTTTTTTCGTCCGCCATCGCTAATTGTTGATCTTGAACAACAATATGTTCCGATTTTTCCTGCTCTAAATTCGCAACTTGTTGCAAAATATCGCTCGATAATAATGCAGAAGAACGTATTTCAGGTGTATCAGGGTGAGTAACTGAAACTGCCACCTCTTTAGCTGCTAACGAAACCGTTTCTGTCGTTTCAAAGGTTGGCGTATGCGTTTTTTCAGGTTGTGCTACTGATGGTTGTGTCGTTGCACTAACATTTTCTCTGTTCACAGCAACTTGTGTGGATTGTAAAGAGGCTATTTGCCCTGCCTCAGTCGCTTTTACTGGCTGCACTATAGCCGAATCGATTGCAGGTGAAAAGCGTTTTGGGTGAAATGCTAATGCACGTAAGATCGTCATTTCTACCCCTGTTTTTGCTTCGGGAGAAAAGGCTAGCTCTTTACGCCCATTTAACATGAGTTGGTAATAAAATTGTACATCTTCTGCGGCAATCGTTTGTGCTAATAGTGATAATGAAGAGTCTATATTCTGATTTTTTGGTGGCAATAACTGCAACATGGCAATCTGATGTAATGTCTCTGCCAGCGCTTGTAATACCCGCTCCCAATCCACACCTTGCTGTGCAATATCCGCCAATACTTGCATTGCAGCTTCACCATCAGCTTGCGCTATGGCATTCAATAATGAGATTGATTTATCACTATCCAATAGCCCCAACATTGCATTAACTGATGTTGTCGTAATATTACCATTACTTAATGCAATCGCCTGATCAGTAAGACTTAGGGCATCTCGGACACTCCCTTGTGCCGCTTGCGCTAATTTATTCAAGGCAGGAATTTGGTAACTGATATTTTCTTGTGCCAATAATTTACCGAGATGTTCAGCTATCGTTTCCGTATCTAAGACTTTGAGGTGAAATTGAATACAACGAGAAAGTACCGTAATCGGTAATTTTTGTGGATCGGTTGTTGCTAAAAGAAACTTAACATATTCAGGAGGTTCTTCTAAGGTTTTTAACAGTGCATTAAAACTATGGCGAGAAAGCATATGCACTTCATCGATTAAGTAAATTTTAAAGCGCCCACGTACAGGTTTATATTGCACATTATCGAGTAACTCTCGTGTATCCTCAACTTTAGTGCGAGAAGCCGCATCAATTTCGATTAAATCAATAAAATTGCCTTCTTTAATTGCACGACAATTTTCACATTCGCCACAAGGCTCAGCCGTAATCCCTTGTTCGCAATTTAATCCTTTCGCAAATAAACGTGCTATAGAGGTTTTGCCAACACCTCGTGTTCCAGAAAAAAGATAAGCATGGTGTAAACGTTGATTAGTTAATCCATTACTTAATGCTGTTATCACATGGTCTTGTCCGACCACTTCAGAAAATCGATTTGGTCGCCATTTGCGTGCTAATACCTGATAACTCATGCCTATCCTTTTACTGTTTAATTAATGTCCAGCAAAATCGACTAATGTGAATGGCTCAACGCCTAGTTTACGCAAACGATCTTCACCACCAAGCTCTGGTAAACTAATGACAAAGGCAGAATGTTCTACTTTTCCACCTAAGCGTTGAATCAATTTAATGGTCGCTTCAACGGTACCACCCGTTGCTAATAAATCGTCAATAATCAACACATTATCCTCTGCATTGATCGAATCAACGTGCATTTCTAGGGTATCTTGACCATACTCTAATTCATAAGATTGTGAAATCACTTCACGTGGCAATTTGCCTGGTTTTCTCACTAAAATAAATGGTACGTTCAACGCCAGTGCTACTGGCGCACCAAAAATAAAGCCCCGAGATTCTGTCCCTGCGACTTTAGTAATATTTTTCCCTTTAAAATGCTCCACAATCAAATCAATCGTTGCTTTAAATGCTGCTGGTACTTCTACTAGACTAGTAATATCACGGAAGATAATACCCTCTGCTGGATAATTTGGAATTGATTTAATAGATGATTTAATTAACTCTTTTTGTTGTTGGTTCATAATTATTTGCCTAACACAAAATTATATAGCGAATGCTATTCTCAAAGTTTGCTATTCTAACAGCGCCAATATGGAAAAAATACTCTTTAATGTCAAAAAAACAAAAAATTCTAATGATAAATATCAACACCATCTTTACGCGTTCTTAGTAGACGCAAGATCCAAACATATTGTTCAGGTGTTGGCGTTACAAATTGTTCAATGACTTGATTCATCAATCTAGCACAATATTGTTCATCATCGCTTAATGTCATTGGTGCAGTAATCTCTATCTCATAACGTCCTGCTTGGGCGTTATAGCGTGGAAACATAGGAATCACAACTGCTTTCGCAATTTTGCACATCTTATTTAAACCAGGCAAAGTTGCTTTATAAGTGGCAAAAAAATCAGCATAAACACTTAACTCTTCACCATAATCTTCATCAGGTAAGTAATACCCCATCTCACCTTTACGCACTGCATTTAAGAAAGGTTTAATCCCATTTTGTCGAGCGTGCATTTTGCCACCAAAACGTTCACGCACACTATTCCATAGCCAATCTACCAATGGATTACGATGCGGGTTATACATTGCGGTCATTGGCATTCCATGCGTATGCAGAATAATTCCAGAGGCATCAATCGCCCAAGTATGCGGTACTAATAAGATAATATTTTGTCCAGATGCTTTCGCTTGTTGCAGATGCTCTAAACCAATAAATACACTACGTTTTTGCAAATGTTCCTCCGAGCGCAAGGCGATTTCCCCAATCCCAAGCATCGTTTGTGCAACCGTAACAAACATTTGATCAATCACCTGTTGACGATGATCTTCGCGCCATTCTGGAAAACAGTACTGCAAGTTGACCTCTGCACGACGGCGTTGTTTTTTCGCAATACGTCCTATCAATAATCCCAGTTTAGCCGCAATACTATCGCGTAAACGGAATGGCAAAAAACCTAATAACGCGAGCAAAAAAACACCTAGCCAAACACACCAATATTTAGGTAATAAATATTCCCAACGAAATTGTGGTTCATACCCCACTCTTGCTGTAATTCTTCTTTTATTATCAGACATAATAATTTTTATATTTTTTTCTTTCTTAATTAAACCAACCGTAGTCATACATCATTTTTGCCGTCATGATAAATGCCATCACGACAACCATCGGGCGAATTAATTTTTGTCCTTTAGTCAAAACCATTTTCGCGCCAAGTCTAGCGCCAATAAAGCCACCTAACATCATGACTAATCCTAAGATCCAATAGACCTCGCCACCTAAGATAAAGAAAATTAATGAGGTAAAATTAGAGGTAAAATTGAGAATTTTGGCATGAGCCGTTGCTTTAGCAAGATTAAATCCCAGCAAAGTTACAAAGGCGACACAAAGAAAAGAACCAGTCCCTGGTCCAAAGAAACCATCATAAAATCCAATAGGAAACGCTGCTGTTATCGCAAACGCAACAAAACTTAAGCGTTGTTGCCGATCTTGATCACCAATTTTTGGCGAAAAGAGGAAATAAAGCCCTACAATTAATACCAAAATTGGCAACAATGACTTCACCACACCTGCATCAATAGATTGTACCGCGATCGTTCCTATCATTGCGCCAATAAATGTTCCTAAAATCATTTTCCATATTTGGCGTAAATGTACTGCTTTTTGTCGCACAAAATACAAACTTGCGGAAAAGGATCCGCCACTCGCTTGTAATTTATTGGTCGCTAATGCCGCCGCAGGCGGTAAGCCAACCGCTAACAAAGCAGGAATCGTAATTAATCCACCACCACCAGCAATCGCATCAATAAACCCAGCTAATGCTGCAAGTAAAAAAAGTAGTAAATAAATATCCCATGCAAGCTCCATATCTTCTCCTTCTGAGATTATTCTGTCAGCCACTGCTGTTTTTCTGGTGAATCAAGTAGTTGCTGGCACAAAATGGGTAACATTGGTGGCTGTTTTGCTGGTACTGACGCGCTAGGCTGCTTCGGTTCAAACCAAGACATTAATTCTGCACCACACCCCTCTCCTGCTGGTATCGCTGCTTGCTCCTCACAATATTGCGCACCTTTTGGACAATGTAAACGAACATGAAAATGAGCATCATGCCCAAACCATGGACGAATTTTGCGTAACCAACTACGATCACCTTTCACGGTTTGACAAAGTTTTAATTTGATTGCTGGATTAACAAAAATACGCGCGACTTGCGAATCCGTTGCAGCTAAATGAATTAATGTCGTTTGATTATTACTCCAAACTCGCTCATCAACACGCTGTAATTTACGATTTACCATTAAAATTGCCGTTGGGTTCTGGGCTTGTTGGCGACTCATTCCGCCCATTTTTAACCAAATATCTGCATCTAACCCCATTTGATGGCTAGCATGACCAGTCGCAAACCGCCCACCCGCAGGCATCGCAATATCGCCGACTAACATTGTCGGTAATCCCGCTGCTTTAACACGTTGCCCTAGCCTTGTTAAATACGCAAGCATTTCAGGGTGTCCAAAATAACGTAATTTTTGTGAACGAATCACTTGATACCCTTCCCCTTGCAGTGGCAATGCTTTTGCCCCAATGAGACAACCATTACTGTAACTGCCAATCGGTAATGGCTCGCCTGGTATTGGGCGTTTGATTTTTTGCCATTCTGTTTCAGCTAAAATCAATGACGAGCAGCTAAACAAGAGAATCGTCAGAACGAATTTCCAAAGCATTTTCATTTTTATTTTTGTCCACATTGACCTTGATAACGCAGCAAATGATCCATTAATACAATCGCAACCATTGCTTCAGCAATAGGTACGGCACGAATACCTACACAAGGATCATGGCGACCTTTGGTAACCACTTCAACAGGTTGATTCTCTAAATTTACACTACGTCCAGGAATGGTAATACTTGATGTTGGTTTCAATGCAATGGTAGCGATAATCGGTTGTCCCGAACTGATCCCACCTAAAATACCACCTGCATGATTTGAACAGAAACCCTCTGGCGTCATTTCATCACGATGTTGGCTACCACGTTGGTTTACCACAGCAAAACCATCGCCAATTTCCACTCCTTTTACCGCATTAATTCCCATTAAGGCATGTGCTAAATCTGCATCTAGACGATCAAAAACGGGCTCACCTAATCCAATAGGTACATTTTCCGCCACCACGGTTAATTTTGCTCCGATTGAATCCCCTGCTTTTTTTAACTCTCTAATCAGTTGATCAAATTTTTCAATACTTGCTGCATCTGGGCAGAAAAACGGATTGCTATTCACAAAGCCCCAATCAATCTGACTTAGATTTTGCGCTGGAATTTGTATATCGCCAATCTGTGATAAAAAACCATGAATCTTAATACCAAATTTTTCGGCTAAATATTTCTTCGCTATGGCGCCTGCCGCTACCCGAATCGCAGTTTCACGGGCAGAAGAACGCCCGCCACCACGATAATCACGCAATCCATATTTTTGTTGATAAGTATAATCCGCGTGCCCTGGACGGAAACGATCCTTAATTTCACTATAATCTTGTGAACGTTGATCGCTATTCTTAATTAATAAACCAATACTGGTTCCTGTGGTTTTCCCCTCAAATACGCCTGATAAAATTTGCACTTCATCATCTTCGCGTCGTGGTGTGGTGTAGCGTGATGTTCCAGGTTTACGGCGATCTAGATCTGGTTGTAAATCCGCTTCGCTTAATTCTAACCCTGGTGGTACACCATCTACGATACCCCCTAAGGCTATCCCATGCGATTCACCAAACGTTGTTACTTTAAATAGTTGTCCAATACTATTGCCTGCCATGTTTATATCCTTGTCATTTTTATTGTTTCATCTGTGTATGAGGTTCTGACGAAGACACTTTCATCTCTTCACCTGTATCTTGATTTTTGATAAAAACATCTAATTGATTAAATGCAATTTCTATATTGTGTTCTGCAAATAAGCTATTAATACGACGATTAATAAAATCCGTTGTTGGTAAGCGATCTGATAATTCACCTACATAAACGCGTAATTCATGATCTAATGTACTTGCACCAAACACCAAAAAATAGGCTTTTGGTTCAGGTTCCTTTAAAACTGATTTACAATCAGCCGCAGCTTGTAATAAAAGTTTTTTCGTCAATTCAAGATCACTACCATAAGCTACACCAACTTTTATTACTAAGCGTGTAATAGTGTTGGATAACGCCCAGTTTGTCAAACGCTCTGTAACAAATGCTTTATTTGGCACAATGACTTCTTTACCATCATAGTCAACTAATGTTGTTGCACGAATACGAATTTTTGAGACAGTTCCAGAATATTCTCCAATCGTAATGGTATCGCCAATTCTTACTGGGCGCTCAAATAGAATAATAATCCCTGATACAAAATTTGCGAAAATTTCCTGTAAACCGAACCCTAATCCAACTGATAATGCGGCAAATAACCACTGTAACTTCGACCATGACATTCCTAACGTAGAAAATGCCCATGCTGCACCAATCGCGACAATAAAGTATGTTAGTAAGGTCGTAATTGTATAAGGCGCACCTTGCGATAATTTTATCCTTGAAAAAACTAATACTTCCAACACTCCAGCAAGGTTACGAATTAATACATAGGTAACGATTAAAATAAAAATCGCTAACAACATATTTAACAAGGTGATTGACTCAACCACTGTACCTGTTTCAGTGGTAATCGTTTGTTGCCATAATGTAATGCTTTTCAAATGATAAGCAACGGTCAATAAATCAGACCAAACAACATAGTAAAAACTGAATAAAACTGCCCATAACAACCACTCTGCAATCCTTGCAACTTGTTGTTTTACTTGACTTAATGCTAATTCTGAATCTTGAGCATCAATCACGATTTCTTCTGAATGTCCTGCTGCTTCTAATTTTGATTGATGCTTTTCACGCTGCTCTTTTAATCGTTTATACGCTAAACGACGGGCAGATACCGCCAATGTACGATCAGTAATTTGCTTAATTAATACCCATAACACAGTAACCAAATAGCTCGCTATAAAATGGGAAATAAGGTTAAGCGCTGTGTAATAATAGCCAAGCACTATCAGGATAATTAATGCCATTGGAATCAATAATAACAACACTCTAATCACTTTCAGCAAAACTGGACCAATAGGTTGATGAGGATTTATCTCATCTCTACTATCTTGATATTTTTTAACGGCATAGCCAAAGCGTGGCGCAATAATCAACACACAAAAAATCAATGCGGATATGGTAATAATTTCCCCAATGACATCATTATTTAGTGGTGTACCACTCATATCACTAAATAACGTGGTATTAATTAAAAAAATAATTGCCCATATCGAACGTTTTAAAACAGCTAAAAAAAGCTTTCCACTTTCCTTAGCCAAACCAAAATGGCGATAAGCAAGCCCATTTGATTTTAACAATTCAATTAAAAAGGCAAATAACCACCAGTACCCAGCCATTTTTAGTGTCCACGGCCAAGCTAAAATAGGATTCGCAATGATAAGATGTCCTGCTAAGACAAAAAAGATCAGGAATAATAATGGATAAGGAATCACTAAAATTGCAGTAAGCAATATCGCTAATGGAGTATGCCACTGGCTATCTGCATTGAGCGTGCCTACTTGTGAGTTAATTTTTGCTAACCACGCCTGTAATTTGCTTTTTTGTGAATAAATCAGTCCAGCAATGAACGATAACAAGCTGATTAAAATCAACATTGGTAATAAGTTACGGCTAAAATGCGTTATATCAATATTATTACTAATACTGGTAATTTGATTGACAGCTATTTTCGGAAATTGAGTTAACCAATCCCAATCAATCGCATTATTGCTTTTCACCCAGAAACTCTGCTGTTGCAGTTTTTGTTGTAAATCATCACTAATTAAGCGAACTTGCTGCTGATTTAATTCAATCGTAATCGCTAAATTAAGTTGAGCATTTAACGATTTAAGAATATCTGAATAAATATTTTTTCTCTCGCTCAATATGCTCATTAAACGACTTCGCTCTTCATCATTTAATTCTGCTGAATGTGGCAAATTTGTAATATAACTATCTGGCGTATAAATAGCATCTCGAGCCTGAGTAAGATCAAAAATCTGGACACGTAAATCTGTAATGCGTTTACCTAAACCATCAATCGTTTGATCGGTAGGTAGATTTTGTTTTTGCTGGTTGATAATCCGAGAAAGAACTAATGTTCCTTGTAATGCACTAATTTGCTCATCTATGCTGCGCTGCGTTTGTATCAAATTATCTAATACATTTTTTATCCGCAAACTCTCTTGTGAAAGTTGATTTGAAGATTGAATTTCATTTAATAATTGTTGGCTTAATTGCGTATTTCGATTCAGTTCACTTTGAATGAGCGGATTGATATTTTCATTATTATTCTCTTGTGATTTTTCTAATTGTGCTAACTGTTTCTTCGACGCCGCTAACTGTTTCGCATTTAATGCTGCTTGTAGATTCTGTTGTTCAATTTTTGCTTGTTGCAAATAAAAACTTTGCTGATCACGTTGTAGTTCATACCATGAATTTAAGGTTGCACTCTCTTTCAATAAAGTTTGGTTATAATCATTTTGCGCATCAATTAAGGCTAATTCAATCTGATAACGATCAACTAACACAGGATTAAGTTGATTAGCGCTTAATGTACGGTTCAAAGCCTGTGTCTTGGATAAATTGGTACTTAAAATCGATTGGATTCTATCTGGTAATGTTTGTTGATTAACAATTTGTGAAACAATGCTATTCAATGTAGTTTGAATATTTTCCGTTTCTTGAAACGAAGAGGTTAAACGTTTTTGCAATACATCTTCTGATAATTTCGTCAATGTTTCTACATCATCGCCTTTCTTATCCTCATTTTTAAGGCGATTTAACTCTGTTTGTAACTTAGGAATTGCTGTTGTTGCCGTTTTTATTTGGTTACTCAGCTCAATATTTTGTTTTTTCTGTTCCTCTAACTGCTTCAAAAGACTCAAACTTTCTTCTAATGTAGTTACATCTTGTTTATTATTTACATCACTTGCATTAGGACTTGCTTTTAATGCAGTAATTTGGGTTTGAATATCTGTTGCGGTTGGTAATTGAGTGTAACCAAAAGAAGTGGCACATAACGTAACTAAAAATAAACCTAAAATAAAAAATCGCTTACTCATCTTATGCCTCATTCTGTAAAAATGTTGCTAATTGTTCTTTTAACTGATGCCGAGATAACTTAATTCCTGATTCTACTGGTTGTAATGCCGCTAATGGATAATAAGCAATAGGCCATTTAAATTTTTCTAAACTTTGTTGTATCTTCTGTTCTATCTGTTGTACCTGTTCATGCGAAAAATCTTCAATAAACTCAATTACAGCAACTGGGCGCTGTCCAAACTTAGAATCATCTATTGGTAAAACAAAAGCTTGTCTGACTTTAGATGAGGTTAAAATTACTGCCTCAATCTCTTCTGGCTGAATATTTTCACCACCCGAGATAAACATATTATCCAATCGCCCAACAATAAATAGTTCTCCAGTTGAAAGATCTTGAAACGCTTTATCGCGTGTCGCAAACCACCCTTGTGCATTTAATAAAGAACGGATCGAGTGCGGCTTTTGCCAATAACCTAGCGCTAATGTCGTCCCTTTTACCCAAACCTCATCATGTTCTAATTTGAACTCTCGTTCTGCTAATAAATACCCTACACCATCAGTATGATCGCTTTGTTTGGCAAATACCGTTGATGCCATTTCCGTCATGCCATAACCTGAATAGCATTTAATCCCTTGTTGCATTGCTATTAGCGGTAATTCCGTTGGAATATGCGCTCCCCCTAATAAAATATGCGTTAAGCGACATTTTGCTTCTGGTTGTTCAGCTAATAAGGCTAAAAATTGCTGTAATTGCGTAGGGACTAAAGAAGCATGAGTTACCTGTAATAAATCTTGATATATGGATTCCCCAACACAGCGAAGCGCTGAACCACTAAGCAACCAACGCCAAACAATGCCTTGCCCAGAAACATGAAATAATGGTAATGAGAGTAACCATTCGCTACTTGCTTCAACCTCTAATAGAGGTGAGATTCCTTTGGCACTAGCAAGATGCTGTTCTATTGTATGCACAACAGCTTTCGGTAATCCTGTTGAACCAGAAGTTAGTGTTAATGTTAATGGACAATGTTTGATCCAAGACTGTTCAGCAAACGCTTCCACAACTGTTAAACGTTGCATATTTAATGGTTGCTCCAGATCTATCTGCGTTTGCTGACAATCAAGCAGATAATTCATTTCATTTTGTTCGCAAATTTCCCGTTTTTTTTCTTCTGGGAACATTGGATTTAATACCAGAACGCGGCAACCAAGTTGTAAGGCAACCAAATATGCAATGACCAACAATGGCTGATAACGCCCTATCAATGCAACACCATCTCCTCGCTTGACGCCCTGTTGCTGCCACGAGATAGCTTGTTGTTGAATAATCTGATTTATTTGTTGCCACGACCAACACTTTTCTTCAATAGAAAAGCGGGTTTCTTCCCCGCTTTTATTTTGCTTTACTGTTGTGATTAATGCGATATTTGCTGGCTTCGTTTGTGCATACTGCTGCCACAACATTAATGATTTTCCTCAGTTGAATGTGATGATGTAAATTGCTGTGCCACCAATTCAATTAAACTATCAGGCACATACATCGCTCGCATCACAGATTCCAGCATATTCCATTTTCGTCCTGTATTATTGTTGGTAGCAACCCAAAATGGCGATTTAGGAATTTGTTTTGGATTTACACTGCTGCCAGACGCCTCTATTTCTGCCACCTCTAATGAAAAATAAACTCTGGAACGCCCTTGGCTCACTTCTGTTGCACTAGAAAACCCCTCTGGACTAGCACGATATAACACGCTCAGAATTGATAAAAAGCGATTAACCTGTTTATCTTCTTCGATAAACTCTGCAGAACTAATCAATTTCTGTAACTGGCGACTAATATGGGCAATGGTGTCTTCATTCGGTTTCTTCGGCTGTAGCGCTATTGATGCTTCAATTTGCGGCTTCGCTTCTTGATGACTATCAACAGAAACACTTTTTTCACTTTCCGTCGCTTTAGAATGGGTAAAAGTCGTGTCATTTGACACATTTATTTGAGGAAAATTTAATAATCTCCGCAAAATTGTTGAAGCATCTTCACCGATGGATTGAGTATTACTGGCAATATATTGGTAAAGCTCATCATCAATATTAATAGTCTTCATAAATTTCCTCCACATTCTGCTAATATTTCACCATTATACGCTATATCTCTGCAAAGCCGAAAACAAAATCCAATTTATGCTGATTTTCTATGCCAAATTTTTGTAACTGCTTAAAACTTGATCCTTCCCCTAAAATATTTTATCTTTTTTTACTATTTCTTCTAAAAAGACATTTTTATCATGACACAGTCATTACTCAATTTTGATTATCTCCCCGCTGATAATGCACAAGCAGATACTTTAGTTTTTATCCACGGATTATTCGGCGATATGAATAATCTCGGCATCATTGCGAAAGCATTCCAAACTGAATATTCTCTATTACGAGTCGATTTACGCAATCATGGACACAGTTTCCATGCCGATCAAATGAATTATGCTGTTATGGCAGAAGATCTTTTCAATCTTTTGCAACACTTACAACTCAAAAATGTGATCTTAATTGGACACTCAATGGGAGGAAAAACAGCAATGCAATTTGCGTTAAATTACCCTCAATATGTAAAGAGTTTAATTATTTTAGATATTGCGCCTGTTACCTATACCCATAATGAACATAACATCGTCTTTCAAGCCTTATTTGCTGTGGCACAAGCACAACCAACTACTCGCCAACAAGCAAAAAGCATTATGGAACAATTCGTTACTAATGAAGCTATTTTACAATTTGTCTTAAAATCATTTGACGCCAAACAAGAACAACGTTTTCGCTTTAATACACGAGCACTATATCAACATTATCAACAATTAATGGATTGGGATTGTTCAGGTGTATGCACTTTGCCAACGTTGTTTATTCGTGGTGGCAACTCACACTATATTTTGCCTGAACACACCAATGCAATTTTACAGCGTTTCCCCAATGCACACTCTTTCACAATTAATGGCGCTGCCCATTGGGTACACGCCGATAAACCCCATTACGTGATTCGTGCAATTCAGCGCCATTTACAGCAAAATAGCTGAATTGTGATATTTTCAGTTTATTTGAAACTATGATATATTGCACGCCACAAAAACAGCTGATCAATCTCAAGTAGTCTGAAAGATGACTTTCAGTGAGTATCGTAATGGCAAAACAAGAAGCAGATTGTATAACTCTCGACTTATTTGCCCACGTTGCTAAAGTCGGAAGACCTCGTACCAATCCGCTAAGCAGAGAACAACAAATCCGAATAAACAAATGCAATCAATTACGCCGTGATAAAGCGGTGGGGCTTCGTCGGGTTGAGTTAAAATTGCATAGTAGTATGGTTGAACAACTTGAAGACTTAGCAGAAGAGGCTAATGTAAGTCGACAGCAACTTATAGAGCAAATCCTACAAACATATTTAGAGAAAAATAGGAATTAACATGGCACTTATTGGCTTATTTTATGGTAGCGACACAGGCAATACAGAAAACATTGCCAAAATGATCCAAAAGCAATTAGGTAGTGAATTAGTCGATATTCACGATATTGCAAAAAGCACAAAAGAAGATATCGAAGCCTATGATTTCTTAATGATCGGTATTCCGACTTGGTACTATGGCGAAGCACAATGCGACTGGGACGACTTTTTCCCAACGCTAGAAGAAATTGATTTTACTAATAAATTAGTTGCCATTTTTGGCTGTGGGGATCAAGAAGATTATGCCGATTACTTCTGTGATGCAATGGGAACAGTACGCGATATTATTGAACCTCGTGGTGCAACTATCGTTGGTTACTGGGCAACAGAAGGTTATCAGTTTGAATCATCAAAAGCACTTATCGATGATAATACCTTTGTTGGTTTATGTATTGACGAAGATCGTCAACCAGAATTAACCAATGAACGTGTAGAAAAATGGTGTAAGCAAATCTATACTGAGATGTGTTTAGATCAACTCGCATAGCTTACTTTCTAATTATCATTTGCATTTAAAAACAAAATAATCCATACTTTGCGATGGATTATTTCTATCTTCTTAATAGAAAATTTCTGTTATCTATTTATCATTTTTTGCATTAGCATACATCATTATGATGTTGATTTAACTAGAGGTTAGTATGACAAACATTATCGATGAAAATGTAAAACTATTAAAAAAAGTTGGCTTAAAAATTACTGAGCCTCGTTTAAAAATCCTTTCATTAATGCAGCGTACTGCCGTGCAACATTTTTCTGCAGAAGATGTGTATAAATGGTTACTCGAAGAGGGAGAAGAAATTGGCTTAGCCACTGTTTATCGTGTATTAAATCAATTTCATGAAGCAGATATCTTGACACGCCATAATTTTGAAGGCAATAAGTCCATTTTTGAACTTGCTCCTCTAGAACATCATGATCACATTATTTGTTTAGATTGTGGCAAAGTTTTTGAATTTAATGATGATGTGATTGAAAACCGTCAAAAAGAGATCAGCGAACAACACGGGATTAAACTTGCGAGCCATAGTCTTTATCTCTATGGTAAATGTTCTGATATTAAAAACTGTGCAGAAAAAGATAAATAATTGTCATACTATATAATTCTTTTTCAATTAAAATCAATGGCATAGCTAATTAACTATGCCATTTTTCATTCAACTTAATGCTTACTATTTTTGTAGCTCAATCTGATACAACAAGAAACCCTGATCATCTTGTTCAACATCTTTCATTGGCTATTGATTTTATGCCCAAGGCATTTCAGAATAAATAAAATTCATCAATTAAAATAAATGATTCATTATCAAGGAAAACCTTATGTTGAAATATAAATTATTAGCAACGGATATGGACGGTACGCTGCTTGATAAGCAAAAAAATATCAGTATCCGTAATCAACAGGCAATCCACGCTGCTAAACAAGCAGGTGTAAAAATTGTTTTAGCTTCTGGTCGCCCATTAGAAGGATTACAATCCTATCTGCAACAACTTGATCTCCTTGGTGAAGATGATTATGTCCTATGCTTTAATGGTGCATTAGTACAACGTAGCGATGGTACTATCATTACTCGTCAAAAAATGACAGGGAAAGATTGTAAAATGTTGGTGGACTATGCAGAACAATTTGGCGTTTTTAGTCATGCTTTCTCAGAAACTCGCGGATTGATTGCCCCACATGCTAATCAATATAGCCAGCATGATGCCGATATTAATCGTATTAATTTGAACATCATTAATTTCTCCATCTTAGCAGATGATGAGCCAGTGATTAAAACAATGTGGGTTGATCAACCTGAAAAATTAGATGCTGCACTAGCAAAACTCCCAACACACATTACAGAACAATATACCGTTGTACGTAGCACACCATTTTTCCTTGAATTTTTACCACCAGCAGCCAATAAAGGAAGTGGTATTGATAAATTAGCCCAACATTTAAATCTGCGCCCTGAAGAAATTATCTGTATTGGCGATGCTGGTAATGATTTACATATGATTGAATACGCTGGTTTGGGTGTTGCTATGGGCAATGCTACTGATGAAGTGAAAGCCATTGCTAATTATATTACTGCCGATAACCTGAATTCAGGTGTCGCAGAAGTCATTGAAAAATTCATTCTTTACCAAGAGTAAAGCAATAATATGAAAAAACCAATTTGTGTTGTGCTTAGCGGAGCAGGGATTAGTGCCGAGAGTGGTTTACCTACTTTCCGTGCTGAAGATGGACTTTGGGCGGGACATAAAATTGAAGAGGTTTGTACGCCTGAAGCACTACAACGCAATCCACAAAAAGTGCTGGATTTTTATAATATGCGAAGACGTAATGCAGCAGAAGCCCAACCTAACGCAGCTCATCTTGCTTTAGTAGAACTTGAAAAAGCATATCAAGTGAAAATTATCACACAAAATGTTGATGATTTGCACGAACGTGCTGGTAGCCATGAAGTATTACATCTACATGGTGAATTAAATAAAGCCCGAAGCAGCTTTGACCCTGATTACATTATACCTTGTTATCAAGATCAACAATTAACTGATCGTGATCCAAATGGGCACCCAATGCGTCCACATATTGTGTTCTTCGGTGAAAATGTACCAATGCTCGATACGGCGATTGCATTAGTCAAAACGGCAGATATTGTAATGGTCATTGGTACTTCATTACAGGTTTATCCAGCTAATAGCTTAGTACACCAGGTCAAACCAACAACCCAAATTTATCTGATTGATCCGCGTCCCAATACAGGCTTTATTCAACGTCCTGTTACCGTTGTCGCTCAAAAAGCCACACAAGGCGTTGTTGAAGTAGTAAAGAACTTATTAGCTGGAAAGGCAATTTGATAAAATAATCATTGCAAATGCAATGCGCCTAAAGCATAAAAATACGCCATGTCAGATTATCATCTCCAACATGGCGGCTTCCTAAATTAACTCAAACGCTTCACTTTGGCTTGTTTAATCATATTATCGCTAACTTCAAGAATTTTAATTTTGAGATTACCGATTTTCCATTCTGATCCTTCCTCTGGAATATCTTCTAAATGCTCCAGAATAAAACCATTAAATGTTCTCGCTTCATCAGTATCTAATTTCCAGTTAAACAGTTTGTTTAAATCGCGGATATTTGCTGAACCATCAATTAATACAGTGCCATCTGATTGTTGTTGTACTTCATCTTCAATTGATGGAATATTGGAGGTTGTAAATTCTCCAACAATCTCTTCTAAAATATCTTCAAGTGTTACCAAACCTTTAATATCACCATATTCATCTACCACTAAGCCAATCCGTTCTTTATTATTGCGGAAATTCAGTAATTGGGCGTTTAATGTTGTCCCCTCAGGAATAAAGTAGATTTCATCGGCAGCACGCATTAATGTTTCTTTAGTAAACTCATTTGTATTTAACATTAAGCGGTAAGCCTCTCGCACCCGTAAAATCCCTAATGCGTTTTCGTCCATATTCTCTTTATATAATACCACTCGGCTATGTGCGGCGTGATTTAATTGGCGCATAATGGATTTCCAATCGTCATCAATATCAATTCCACCGATTTCATTACGAGGTACCATAATATCTTCAACAGTAACTTTTTCCATATCTAAAATCGACAACAGCATTTGTTGGTGATCTTGTGGAATAAATTTACCTGATTCATTCACAATAGAGCGCAACTCTTCAGCACTGATCGAATGTGATTTAATATCTGGTTTTAACCCAACTGATCGCATCAATCCATTAGTAAAGAAATTCACAAAATAGACTAACGGAATAAAAATTTTAATTAAAACAGTAAGAATATGACTACTAAAAAAACTCACTTTTTCAGGATAAACCGCTGCTGCAGTTTTCGGGAAAATTTCAGAAAACACTAGCATCACAAATGTTAATGCTCCTGTCGCTATTGCAACACCTGCATCACCACCTAGGCGCAACCCAATCATCGTTGCAATCGCCGATGCCATAATATTAACTAAGTTATTGAAGATAAGAATAAAGCTGAGCAGAATGTCCGTTTTTTTCAATAATTTTTCCGCTTTCTGTGCACCTCGATTGCCTTTTTCAGCTAAATAACGTACACGATAACGGTTGAGTGAAAGTAGTCCTGTTTCAGAACTGGAGAAATAAGCAGAAAGAATAAGTAACAACACTAATAACAGAAAGAGTGTACTTATGGGGATACTGTCCAAAATAAAATCCTATACAAAATTCATCATCAGATACAACAATGTTCCTAATTTATGCTGTTGTACCACCAATCCTGCACTACACGATAACTAAACGGCTACCGAAATAGGCAAAAGTGAGCAAAATCATACCTGAAATTGTGTAAATTATCACTCTTTTTCCACGCCAATACAGCTTGTAATGTCCAAAAAGCAAAATACCAAAGACAATCCAAGCAATAAAAGAAAAAATCGCTTTTTGAATTTGATCCGCAGAGAAAAAGTTTGGTAGATAAATACTGCCACTAATTAACGTGATACTTAATAACATTTCACCTAAGCTAAGTAATTGAAAAAGCTGCTTTTCTACTTTCATTAGAGGCGGAATCATTGGAGAAAAAGTCATTTTTTTCTGTTTTAAATTACGATCTAACCAACCTAACTGTATAGCATAGAGCGTACAAATTAAAAAGACGGCATAACTGAATAATGCCAATGTAATATGGAATAATAAACCACCATTTTCGCTCAAATGTTTAATAAAATTGCCTGGAAAAAAAGTTGTTCCTACCAAGTTAATCACGGCAAAACAATACACGATTGGTAAAACAAACCAGAGGGTATTAGTCCGCAAAATTGCAAGAGTAACAAAAATACTCACTAACACAGAAATCAAAGAAGCAACATTAAATAAGGTAAAGTTTTGCCCACCTGCCACAAAAAAAGCATTTGCTAAACTGGCGATATGTAAAATAATTGCCAAAAGCGCACTATGAAAAAGCCATTGCTTGCCCGACTGAGTAATGGTTGTTGTTCCACCTTGCTGCACTTTCATTAATACTGGGGTAATCAATAAAATACTACTTAAATAAGCAACAATCGCTAATACTCCAATCCACAACATTATTTTGCTCTCTTCATAAACTTATCAGCAAAAGAAAGTTAGCAGTTTTTAATTAAATTTTCCATAGGATTATGCTGGAATGATGAAAAGAAACAATTTTTCGGTATAATGCCCTCTGTTTTTTGTTTATCTTTTGCGATGGTATTTAATCAATTCATTACACTATATCATCATCAATATTCAGGAATCCCTATGTTTGAAAATTTATCCGATCGCCTGTCCCGTACATTACGAAATATTAGCGGGAAAGGTCGTTTAACCGAAGATAATATTAAAGAAACCCTGCGCGAAGTGCGTATGGCTTTACTAGAAGCTGATGTTGCTTTACCTGTTGTGCGTGAATTTATTAATCAAGTAAAAGAACGTGCATTAGGTGTAGAAGTCAACAAAAGCCTCACCCCTGGACAAGAATTTATCAAAATTGTTCAAACCGAATTAGAAAAGGCTATGGGAGAGGCAAATGAAACGCTAAACCTCGCGATTCAGCCCCCAGCAATCATTTTGATGGCTGGTTTACAAGGGGCAGGTAAAACTACTAGTGTAGGAAAACTCGCGAAATTCTTACAACAACGCCATAAGAAAAAAGTGATGGTTGTTTCTGCTGACATTTATCGTCCTGCAGCAATTAAACAACTAGAAACTTTGGCGCAAACCGTGAATGCAACATTCTTTCCATCAGATGTTTCACAAAGCCCGATTGAAATTGCGAAAGCCGCTTTAGCGGAAGCAAAATTAAAATTCTTTGATGTATTAATTGTTGATACAGCTGGTCGCTTACACGTTGACGAAGAAATGATGAATGAAATCAAACAAATTCATCAAGTATTAAACCCAATCGAAACACTATTCACTGTTGATGCGATGACAGGGCAAGATGCCGCAAATACGGCAAAAGCCTTTAATGAAGCCTTACCACTTACAGGGGTGATCTTAACCAAAGTTGATGGTGATGCTCGTGGTGGGGCTGCGCTATCTATTCGCCAAATTACTGGTAAACCGATCAAATTTTTAGGAATGGGAGAAAAAACAGATGCTCTAGAACCATTCTACCCAGATCGTATTGCCTCTCGTATTCTTGGTATGGGTGATGTCCTCTCATTAATTGAAGATCTACAACGCAATGTTGACCAAGAAAAAGCGGAACGCATGGCACAGAAATTTAAGAAAGGTGATGATTTTACCTTAGAAGATTTCCATGAGCAGCTGTTAGAAATGAAAAAAATGGGCGGCATGATGTCCATGCTAGATAAATTACCAGGTGTGCAAAATTTACCTGATCATGTAAAGAATCAAGTCGATGATAAAATGTTCCACCGTATGGAAGCTATGATCAATTCTATGACGTTCAAAGAACGCCAAAATCCAGCAATTATTAAAGGTTCCCGCAAACGCCGTATTGCAGCGGGTTCTGGTACACAAGTGCAAGATCTTAATCGTATGTTGAAACAATTTGAAGAAATGCAACGTATGATGAAAAAAATGCGTAAAGGTGGAATGGCAAAAATGATGCGCGGTATGCAAGGATTAATGGGTGGCTTAGGTGGTCTAGGCGGAATGTTTAGACGCTAAATTACTCACTTTCAAACGCTTCAACGGCATAAATAGAAATTGTCTATTTATGCCGTTTTTCTTTATTATACAATTAGTTATGCTTTAACGTAGTGAATTAGTCAAAAACAGAATTAATATAACACTTTCTTTTATCATAAAGATATTTTCTCCCCTTATCTAAAAATACTCTTTATAAAAATAATAAAGAACAATAAAAATATTCATTTTTTATGAAATAAAATTTGACAAAAATAAATATAAATTATATTTTTATTTGTAACTATAGGTTACAAAAAGAGTGTTTTTTATGCAAAAAAATATTTATAAAACAATATTATTTCTCCTTTCTCTTTTCACTTTAGTCGCTTGTGGTCATTCTAATAATTTAGGCAATACGCCAACCCCACCAAAAGGTGAAATTGGTAAAATAGTAGGAAAATCACCAGCGTCTAATGCAGTGGCATTAGGTCGAGCCATTAACGAACCTAAAATTGGAATTATGAATTATTCTTCTGGATTAATTACTATCTGGGCAGTCGCGCCAAATAACTGGTTATGGGGATACTCTCCATTTGATAGCCAGAGTTTTGGAAACTTACGGCATTGGTATATTTTAAAAAATGCCAATGGTTCCGTTTCTTTTCGTAATGCAGAAATTGGTACCTGTATTGCAGCTTATAAAAATGGCATTATCCACACAACTTGTAATCGAAACAGCCTTGAACAACAGTTTGATTTTCTATCACTCACTAATGGTGCCGTAGCAATTAAAAATGCAGCAAATCAACTCTGCTTAAGAACACCCGCATTTCGTTCAACAACATATATGTCATTGACTTTTGCAAACTGTGTAAAAGTAAAACAAAATACGATTGACCAACAATGGTTTATTACCCCTCCAGTAGAGGATTCTCTACCGATTCCAGCACAAGGAGTATAACTATGTGGAAAAAAATTTTACTGTGCTACTCAATATTTATGGCTACAACTGCTTGGGCAAACTTAGAAGACTATAAAGTCGCCACTTGGAATTTACAAGGCTCATCTGCTGCCAATGAAAACAAATGGAATGTAAGTGTGAGACAATTAATTACAGGTCCTGGTGCAGCAGATATATTAGCAGTTCAAGAAGCGGGTGTATTACCTAGTACGGCGATGATTACCGAACGTACGGTTCAACCTGCTACAATCGGCATTCCAATTCATGAGTACACTTGGAATTTAGGTACTACATCTCGCCCAGATAATGTGTTTATTTATTATTCTCGTGTAGATGTTGGTGCCAATCGCGTTAATTTAGCCATAGTCAGTCGCCAACGTGCCGATGAAGTAATCATCATTCCACCACCAACGGTTGTTTCTCGACCGATTATTGGCATTAGAATTGGCAATGATGCCTTTTTCTCTGTTCATGCTTTAGCGAATCGAGGTGTAGATTCAACTGCAATCGTAAGAGCTGTTTTTGATTATTTTAATAATCGTCCTGAGCAAAGAGGTGTAAATTGGCTGATCGTTGGAGATTTCAACCGTACCCCTGCAAACTTACAAAGTTCATTAGAATCCTCTGAACCAGGTGTTGCGCGCCATGTAAACATCATCGCACCAACAACCCCAACGCAACAAAGTGGTGGTACCCTAGATTATGGAATTGTAGGTAATTCACTTTCATTTAGTGGTACTGCTTTAATTGCCTCTATTTTATTTGGACAAATTCGTAGCCAATTACTTTCTGATCACCGTCCAGTAGGCTTTTTTGTTCCTCGTTAACATAAAGGATATGTAAAATGAATAAATTTATCATATGGAAAAATATTAAATATATATTCACTGGTTTAATATTGATATTAGCAAGTCAATCAAGTTTTGCTGAAGAAGAAGATATATCTAAAAGTGATTTAATTGATGATACAATCCAAGTAGATCCTCTTATTACGTTAAGAAGCCTTGCTACAGGTTCCCCATTAACAAATGGACAATTTCCAGATGAACGTAACTTAACTTGGATTATTCGTGAAGTATTGCCAAAATCTACCTTGTTTCATACTTCCTCTGGATTAACGCAATTTAAAGTCCCTAATTTAGAACGTTGTTTATACACAATTCAAAATAGAATTATTACGGCTAATTGCGACTCCTTTGATAGTGGATCTTTATGGAAAATTATCCCTACGGTTAAAGGTGGGGTACAAATAAAATCCTTACGCAGTGAAATGTGTTTAAGTGCGGGAAATAGTTATAGCGATTTCCGCCTTGCACCTTGCCAAGAAGATCCAAACAAAAATACCTCAGTAAAATTATTATGGATTTTCTCACCAGCAGCAATCAATGCTTCACTTTCACCTGAGTTACCTTAAAAATAAAAAGCACATTTCAATTTGTATAGGAAATGTGCTTTATTTATATTATTTATCTACATTCTCTTGCGGTAGCACTAAATTTAAGATTAATGCCAACAATGAACCTACGGTAATACCTGAACCGAAGATTTCTTTAAAAAAGCTCGGTAATTTATCTAAAATTTCTGGACGAGTAGTAACTGCTAACCCACAGCCAATAGAAATAGCGATAATTAAGCCATTACGTTTAGTACGTTCTACTTTATCTAACATCTGTATACCAGCTGCAATAATCATGGCAAACATCATTAATCCCGCTCCACCTAATACAGGTAATGGAATCGAAACAATCAATGCACCAAATACAGGGAATAATCCTGCGAGAACTAATAATCCTCCCGTCAAGGCAACCACATAACGACTCGCGACGCCTGTTAATGAGATCACGCCAATATTTTGTGAGAAAGAGGAAAAAGGCGTTGTTGACATAATTGCCGCTAATGCAGAACCAACACCATCACATAACACGCCACGGCGTAAATGATCGCCTGTAATTTCTGTTTTTGTTGCATTACCTAATGCTAAAAAATTTCCACTTGATTCAACAATGGTAACTAAATAAGCAATACTCATACCAATAATCCCTGAAATAGGGAATGCTAAACCAAAGTGTAGTGGTTGTGGCAACGCAAAAACTTGAGCTTGTTTTACCCCCTCAAAGCTAACCCAGCCTAAAGCTAACGCTACGCAATATCCCGCTAACATTCCAATAACAATCGCTGCTGCAGAAAAAATGCCTTTTCCCCATTGCACTAAAATCACCACCAACGCTAAAACAAATAACGCCATCGTCAAGTTTTCTGGTGTCGCATACTGCGGTTCGCCACGCTGCCCGCCTGCAAACCAATCTACTGCAACAGGAATGAGACTTAAACCAATCATCGTTACCACTGTTCCTGTTACTACTGGTGGGAATAATTTCCGAATAGATGGCATAAAGAAACTACCAATAATCATCACTAAGGAGCCAACCAGTGATGCCCCTAAAATGCCAGCTACGCCATCTTGGCTAAAGCCAATCGCTAATGCTGCAGCAACAAAGGTAAAACTTGTTCCCATTACACTTGGCAAACGGATACCAATCGGACCAACACCAAGACACTGTACAATAGTTACTACACCAGAAATCAATAATGCAGCATTGACCAACACAATCGTATCTGATGTTGGCAAATGCAATACATTACCGATAACTAATGGTACCGCAATAATACCACCCAATGCGGCTAATAGATGTTGTGCCGCTAACAGTAAACCTAGGCTAAACGGCGGCTTATCCTCAACAGTAAAAAGTAATTTATTATTCATATGTTCCCTAATCACAGTTATTTTAATAAAAATGGTGTGCGATTATATGCTTGTCTGCCAAGATAAGCAAACGTTTGCGAAAATTAATAAAAAGGGGTTACATAAAGCACTGATAAAGCGCTATATAATGAATACTTAACTATCATTTTTAGGGGAAAAATTATGCAAGAAAAACTCATTGCTTATAAAACGATGCCTGTTTGGAATACAAAAACCTTACCTGCAATGTTTCAAGAAAAGCACAATACTAAGGTTGGCACTTGGGGACAACTTAAAGTATTAAAAGGAAAATTAAAATTCTATTATTTAAATGAAGAAGGAGACGTACTTTCTGAACACTTATTTACGCCAGAAAGTGAAATTCCCTTAGTTGAACCGCAAGTTTGGCACCGAGTAGAAGCCTGTTCAGATGATTTAGAATGTCAACTTTCATTCCTATGTCGCCAATCAGATTATTTCAGTAAAAAATACAATCTCACGGCAACCCATTCTGAAGTTAAAGCAGCCAGCGAATTATTAACGCCTTGCAAAGTGCTTGATTTAGGGTGTGGGCAAGGAAGAAATAGCTTATATCTCAGTATGTTAGGTTATGATGTTACTTCATGGGATCATAATCAAAATAGCATTCAATTTTTAAATGAGATGGCTGAAAAAGAACAATTACCCGTAAAAACTGCAATATACGATATTAATAGCGCTAATATTCAAGAACATTATGACTTTATTGTTTCTACTGTAGTCTTTATGTTTCTCAATGCTCAAGCCGTGCCAAACATTATTAATAATATGCAACAACATACTAATATCGGAGGGTATAACTTAATTGTTGCCGCAATGGATACTGTTGATGTACCTTGTCCAATGCCATTTTCCTTTACCTTTAAAGAAGGAGAATTACGCCAATACTATCAAGATTGGGAGTTAATTAAATATCAAGAAGAAATGGGCGAGCTACATAAAACGGATATTCATGGCAATCGAATCAAAATGAAATTTGTAACGATGTTAGCCAAAAAAGTCGCTTAAAAATGTTATTCTAACCTTTTTCACCAACAATCAAGCGTGCTAGACTGTATAAAACATCAGTATTAACAAAGGGAATGAAATGAACGCTTGGCAAAAATTAGTCTTCTTTTTAAGTTTGATTGTTGGTGGGCAGGTTTATGCGACAAATACCCAACCACACCCCACTATTCCAGCAAATCTATTTACCGATAAATACGCTTTACAACGCCAACAATATCAAGAATTCATGCAATTTCTTAGTGGTGAGGTGAATGATAATAGTGTTGCCCTTGCTGTTCAATTATTACCTAGCTTACAAGATTATCCGTTATATCCGTATGCTTGGTATCGCACATTAATCAAACAAACGATTATTACCCCCGAACAATTACAACAATTCCTCGCTAAAAATACTGACTTTCCGCTCAACAATGCCTTAATTGACCAGTTTTATCAAAAAAGCTTTCAACAGAAGGATTGGGCATTATTGGCAAAGAGCAAAACGACAATCACGGCACAAAATAGCGCCCAACAATGTATTCAATTAGTTGCAAAACAGCAACTCTCTGCTAACAATACCGCTGAACTAAATCAAATTTGGCAAGCAACAAAAAAGCTTTGGCTCTCTGGTGATAATTTAGCAAAACAGTGTGTTCCTTTATTTCAAGCTTGGCAACAAGCAGGAAATTTAACAGAGGACTTAATTCAACAACGTGCTGAACTAGCGATGGCAGCACAAAATCGCAGTTTACTTAATTATTTGCAAGGACTAACTCAAAATAAAGCAATAAAACAACAGTTACAAGAATGGCTAACTTTATTAAATCAACCACAACATATTGATAAAGTTAGCGAAAATTGGTCAATTACGAAGCAAAATAAACAAATTCTATTAACCAATTTACCGCGTTATTTTAAAACAATTCCTGAACAAAATTTAGACTTTATTAAATTACAGCTGCAATTAACACAGTGGCAACAGAAATGGCAATTCTCGAATGATGAATTAGCGCTCCTTAAACGAGTGATACTGCAACGCTTCTTTGATAATACGCAACCACAGTGGTTAACTTGGCGAGATCAACAAATTCGTCAATTAAAAAATGATGCGCTAACTGAACGCCGTTTAAGAGTTGCTATTCGTCAACAACAACCTTTATCAGAATGGTTAGCTTTACTTTCAACGAATACCGCCAATAAAGATGAATGGCGTTATTGGCAAGCTTGGCAATGGCAACAACAAGGTAAAAAAACAGAAGCACAAACAGCATTACAACAATTAAGCCAACAACGTGGTTTCTATGCTTTATTAGCCGCTGAAACCTTAGGCATTGACTACCAACCAACAATGCAAGACTTACCGCAACCGATTACTTTCGATCCATTATGGCAATCCCCTAATATTGCACAAGCTATCGCTCGTATTACAGAATTACGCCATTTTCGCTATCTTGATGATGCTTATTCCGAATGGGCTTTTTTATTAAAAAACATTTCTACACAGCAAGCATTACTACTAAGTGAATATGCCTTACAGCAACAATGGTTCGATCTCGCTGTCGCAGCAACAATCAAAGCAAAAGCATGGGATTATATTCGTTTACGTTTGCCATTAGCTTATCAACAATGGTTCACAATCAATGTAACCAATAAAGGCATATCTCCCTCATTTGCGATGGCAATAGCACGACAAGAGAGTGCTTGGCGTCCAAATGTACGATCTTCCGCCAATGCGATTGGTTTAATGCAGCTCTTACCAAGTACGGCAAAAAGCACTGCTCAACAGGCACAATATAATACTCAACAAGCGAATAAACTCACCGATCCATTAACAAATATTTTGTTAGGTACGGCTCATTTAGCACAATTAGCAGAAAAATATGGTGATAATCGATTATTAATTGCTGCGGCTTATAACGCTGGTGCAAAAAATGTCGATCGTTGGTTAACAGAAAATAATGGCAAATTATCAATGGCAGAATTTATCGCTTCTATTCCATTTTACGAAACACGAAACTATGTACAAAATGTTGTCAGTTACGACTATTACTATCAACTTTTGAATAAACAGATCGCAAAAAAATTCAGCAAAGCAGAAACCGATCGATTATACTAGTTTAATAGTAGATGAAAGGAGCAAACTATGTATATTAGTCGAGATTTAGAACAATGGCAGCAAGTCTTAGATTTTTTAAGAAATGGGTTTGCAGCAGGCAAAGAACAAGAAATATTAATGATGTTACTCACACCTGATGAGCGCGATTCTCTTGGCTTACGATTACAAATTGTCAAACAGCTGCTTGATAAAAAACTCTCACAACGAGAAATTCAACAAAATCTCAATACGAGCGTTGCCACAATTACTCGAGGTTCCAATTTAATTAAAAGCATTGAACCTGAATTTTTACAATGGGTTAAAACACAGCTGAATGTTGAAGATTAAATCGCTAATTTCACCACGCTGTCGATTACGTTTAGCGAAAATGATTATTTCGCTAATTGTAGCCTTTTTTGGTTGTGTCATTATTTTCCGTTTTTTTCCTATTCCCTATTCAAGCTATATGCTGCAAAAAACGGCGGAAAACTTTTTTAATGAGCATTATCACACACAACATAAATGGGTTAGTCTAGAAAATATTGCTCCCGCAATGCAATTAGCCGTGATTGCTGCAGAAGATCAACGTTTTCCTGAGCATTGGGGATTTGATCTTGATGCTATCGAAAAAGCGTTGAAACATAATCAATCCTCAAAGCGAACTCGCGGAGCATCGACTATTTCTCAACAAACTGCCAAAAACTTATTCTTATGGTCTGATCGCAGTTGGATTCGTAAAGGACTAGAAATTCCTATTACATTAAGTTTAGAACTTTTATGGTCTAAACAACGTATTCTTGAAGTCTATTTAAATATTGCCGAATTTGGTCCTGGAATTTTTGGTGTAGAAGCTGCAAGTCAGTACTATTTTAAAAAAAGTGCAGTAAAATTAACTCGCTATCAAGCTGCATTACTTGCTGCAGTTTTACCCAACCCGATACTGTACCGAGTAAATCAACCATCAGTTTATATTCAATCCCGACAAAACTGGATTTTAAAACAAATGCAATTACTCGGAAATAACTATCTAAATAAACTAAATAAATGATCTACAGGAGGAAAATAATGAGTATTTTAGTTACAGGTGCATCAGCTGGCTTTGGTGCAGCAACTTGTCGAGCGTTTGTGAACGCAGGTTATTCTGTGATTGGTGCAGCGCGTCGTTTAGAAAAACTACAACAATTACAACAAGAATTGGGTGATAAATTTTATCCACTTATCATGGATATTTCAGATCAAAACTCTATCGACACTGGGTTATCATCATTACCAGCAGAATGGAAAAATATCGATCTTTTAGTAAATAATGCTGGGCTAGCATTAGGGCTAGAGCCTGCTCATCAAGCTAACTTCACTGATTGGAAAACAATGATCGATACTAATGTACTAGGTTTAGCTTATTTGACTCATCAAGTGTTGCCACAAATGGTTGAGCGTAATAAAGGTACGATTATTAATCTTGGCTCTATCGCAGGCACTTACCCTTATCCAGGTGGAAATATTTATGGTGCAACGAAAGCCTTTGTTAAACAATTTAGCTTAAACTTACGCGCCGATCTATCTGGTACAGCAATCCGCGTTTCCAATATTGAACCTGGCTTATGTGGCGGAACAGAGTTTTCTAATGTTCGTTTCAAAGGTGATGATGAACGTGCGGCTAAACTCTATGAAGGTATTGATTATATTCAACCAGAAGATATAGCGAATACCATTTTATGGATTTATCAACAACCAGCACACGTTAATATCAATTCTATTGAAATAATGCCTGTTGCTCAGAGTTTTTCTGCATTAAAAGTAACAAAGAAATAATTTAATTTAGCATAGTTACACAAAAGAGTTGTGATATTAAAATTATTGAGCAACTCTTTTTAAATAGATAGGATAAAAAAGTTGATAATTATCATTTTTTATAATTCCCATCAACTTTTTCATTTAAAATATTTTTTATAAACACTACCTCATCGTTTTTCATTAGACTATAATAAAAATTTTCCTATCATCTATAGTAAACATAATTTTAGAATCTAAGTTAATTATTAGATTTGTTAAGACAAAGAAATCTTACGATGAAGGTTTTATTAAAACTATTAAAGAAGAAAAATGTAGAAAATAAAAAGAACAGGAAATCCGTTCTTTTTATTTATGTATTTTAATAGCATCAAAGAAATAACAATTTTTATTATAAACTAATGCAGTTAGACCTCTAGTATATTCTAATATAATAAAACACCCTTTAGGTCTATCGAGTACTATTTCTTGTATTATAGAAGATAAAGAAGTATCATTTTTAAAATAATTAACTGCGTCATCATTAAATTTTACTTCAGTTAATTTTTTGTACCCGTCTTTATATATTCGATCATCATTATAAATTGCCGTTAAGTCATTAGTTTCTAAATTGTTTATAATATCAAAATCTAAATCGTTTAAAGTTACCAGGTTATTATTTACTTCATCGATTGCTAAATAGGCTTCCCCTATTGCCCCTTCTACAATTAAAGCTTCCATTAAGTGACTATATTGAAAATCAATACTCATTTTTTATTCTCCTAGTTCAAATGAAAAATATCTATAGCATTAATCATATAGGCTGCTTTATTATAACAAAGTAATACTAGTTCATCGTTATACTCTAAAATGATAAAACAACCACGTGGTCTATCAGTAACAACTTCTTTAATTAAATCGACTAAACTATAATCTCCTCCAACGTAGTTGACCGCATCTCTTACACCTATGTTATCAAAATTCATAAAATCTTTTTCAAATAATTTATCGTCATTATAAACTGCTACTAGATTATCTGTTCTTAATTTAGAAATAATTTCCATATTTAGATTATCAATCTAATACAGAAAATTCATCTCTTTCTACTATATCTAAATCGGCATAATTTAAAGCATAATAGAAACCTATAGCATTATCTAATCTAGAATATACTTTTTTTACTCTCCTTATTAAAGAACATTTAATTAGTTAAATTCACTATACTTTCCTTCTTTTAGAGAATATAAGTTTTATATTTTATAAAAAATAATCATTTTATATTACTCGGTACATATTTTCCCAATAATATATTTCTTATAGATTATCCAATCATTAACTAAACTAGCTAACTTTAACTGATTAATCTCAATTACTTTACTTGCTAGATACCAACTTCTAATTAGAAACCATGCAAAAGTTTTAAATTTTTTCCACAATCTATTAGAAGCTCACCTACTAATTTAGTAGTCGTTTTACCAACCGTATAATCATGTCAAAGTGAAACTAAATCAGGATTCTTTTTAGTTAAACTAGAAGTGCATTTAGAATAAATTCTTTATCGTTTTTTGGCAAATTTTCACTTAAAACCTTATAACAAAAGAATTTAAGTAAGTTTATAGCAACTATTTTATCTACTATACTCAAAAAATAAACATAAAAAAATGCTAACCATTCAGCTAGTGTTTTTTCTTGTCTGTCTATTTTTTGCCTATTCTTTTTTACCCATCTTCTTAATTTCACTGTTATTTTTCTAAACAAAAAATTCTTTTTTTAGAGTAAATTATTCAAATCTAAGCATCTATCCGAATTAATAACCATGCTTAAGGATATAGGAATAGACTAATCCATCTCAAACAACATTACTTTCCGCTCTTCTGTCCTCAGCTTCTCGCTCTTCTACCTGTCAATGATGATAAAAAATCGGTATAGCTCCATTATCACTTTAGGACGTTTGAACGTTTCTCCAGCTTTTTCGTGGGTTTTCGCTTGCTTTTTTTAGGTTGATTGTATAGGAAGAAGAGGGAGAGACGACGAGGAATAACCCTACCAAATCACTGTAGGTCTAAAGTTGAGTAATATAACGTCTAGCGTTGATAGTTGATATAGTTGATGCAAAAAAACGCTAACCTCTTGTAGCGTTCTTTCTAAAATAAAAAAACCTCCGTATCGCTACGGAGGCTCTCTTTAATTCAAAAACCTGGCAGTGTCCTACTCTCACATGGGAA
>NZ_JBHLWB010000004.1:0-242457 GCF_042433055.1 Gallibacterium trehalosifermentans | reverse complement strand
AGAACAAAAAACGACGCTTCTTCTTAACTTCACACTTCAGCGTCGTTGCGGTGCTGCATTATAGTGATTTCATGACATCTTGCAAGTGGTTTTTTATAAAAAATTTTCAACCGTTTATTTTTTAAACTTAGAAGAATGAATTTGACGTACTAATTCAGGAAGATCAGCAATAGAATCAATCACATAATTAGCCTCTTTTTCTATCTCTGTTGAAATCGGTTTTCCTGTTCTAACTAGAACAGTACAGCCGACCCCTACAGCTCTGCCCGCTAATACATCATCTAATTTATCACCAATCATGATAGATTGTTTTGCATCAATATTTAAATCGTTAATTGCTTCAAGTAACATTCCTCCTTTTGGCTTACGACAATTACATTCTTGTCGATATTCTCCAATACCCTCAGGGTAATGTGGACAATAATAGATACCATCTAGATGTACGCCTCGATCTTCTAATGACCAATCCACCCATTCTGTTAGTTGATTAAATTGTTCTTCTGTAAAATAACCTCTTGCAATACCTGATTGGTTAGTTACTAATACTAAAGCATAGTCCATTTCTTGGAGTGCTTTTAACGCTTCAATGCTCCCATCAATAAATTGAAATTGATCAATAGTGTGAACATAACCATGATCAATATTTAATGTCCCATCACGATCTAAAAAAACGGCTTTTTTCATTTCTATCTCTACTCCATTTTTTATTTTTATAGCATTATGATTTCATCTCTAATATAAGTAAACTACTTCCCTTATCTATCAATCAATAACTTAGCACAAACTGCATTTTAAATTCTAATAGCTAAACTTTATAAAAACTTATTGACATAGCTATCTAGACGTCTAAAATACTGAATAATTTTCTTTTATTCACTTAATTAAGTCAAAATGATCAAATTAGAAAATATCTATAAAACTTTCCAAGTCAACGGTCGACAGTTGACCGCATTGGATAATGTTTCTTTGCAAATACCAAAAGGTAAAATTGTTGGTGTTATTGGTGCATCTGGTGCTGGTAAAAGTACGCTAATTCGCTGTGTTAATCTTTTAGAACGCCCAACAAGTGGCGATGTCATTGTCGATGGCAAAAATCTAATGCAGCTTTCTCAATCTGAACTGGTACAAGCTCGTCGTCAGATTGGTATGATTTTCCAACATTTTAATTTATTAAGTTGCCGTACGGTTTTCGGTAATATCGCATTACCTTTAGAATTAAATGGTACACCGAAAAATAAAATCAAAGAAAAAGTCAATACATTACTAGAAATGATTGGATTAGCAGATAAAAAAGATGCTTATCCAAGCAATCTATCTGGTGGACAAAAGCAACGTGTTGCCATTGCTCGTGCATTAGCAAGCGATCCAAAAGTATTATTATGTGATGAAGCAACAAGTGCATTAGATCCTGCAACAACCCAATCTATTCTCAAATTATTGAAAGAAATTAATCGTAATCTCGGTATTACTATTCTGTTAATTACTCACGAAATGGACGTGGTAAAACAAATTTGTGATCATGTTGCCATTATTGATAAAGGTTGTTTAGTTGAACAAGGCTCGGTTAGTGAAATTTTTTCTAATCCAAAAACACAATTAGCACAAGATTTTATTCGATCAACATTTCATATCAACTTGCCTGATGAATATATAGCTCAACTCAGTGAATCACCTCGGAATGCTAAATCTTATCCATTAATTAAATTTGAATTTACTGGGCGTTCTGTTGATGCGCCATTACTTTCCCTTGCTTCGAAAAAATTTGGTATTGATTTAAGCATTTTAACATCACAAATTGACTATGCTGGTGGCGTAAAATTTGGTTTTGTTATCGCTGAAGTGGAAGGTGATGAAGATGCTATTACTCAAGCAAAAATTTATTTAATGGAACACAATGTGCGTGTTGAGGTACTTGGTTATGTTTGATGTGTTAACTCCTCAGGTTTGGACGTTGATTGGTAATGCAACATTAGAAACACTTTATATGGTGTTTGCTTCTGGCTTTTTCGCTGCTTTATTTGGTATTCCTTTGGGTGTGGTGCTATTTATTACTAAAAAAGGGCAAATTAAAGAAAATAGAAGTTTAAATACGATACTTAGTGCTATTGTGAATGTTGGACGTTCTGTTCCTTTTGTTATTTTACTTGTAGCGATTATTCCATTCACTATGCTCATTCTTGGCACATTTATTGGCACTACTGCTGCGATTGTACCTTTAACCATTTCAGCCATTCCTTTTGTCGCTCGTTTGGTAGAAGGCGCATTAATGGAAATTCCATCTGGTTTAACAGAAGCTGCAAGAGCAATGGGTGCAAGTAACTTCCAAATTATTACCAAATTTTTATTACCTGAAGCATTACCAAGTATTATTAATGCAATTACCATCACATTAGTGGCTTTAGTAAACTACTCTGCAATGGCAGGTACGGTTGGTGGCGGTGGTCTAGGTTATGTTGGTATTCAATATGGTTACCAAACTTATGTACCTGAAATTTTGATCGCAACCATCGTGATTCTCGTTATTATGGTACAAGTTATCCAAACAATTGGCGATCAACTTGTCCGCTACTTTAATCATAAATAATCCAAGGAGATTTTATATGCAAATCAAAAACATCTTAACTATTAGTGCGTTATCTGCTGCTATTGCTTTTTCATCTTCAGCTTTTGCAAAAGATGGCAAAATTAAAGTTGGTATCCAAACTGGTCCTGAAATGACTGTTGCTGAAACAGCAAAAAAAATTGCTAAAGATAAATATGGTTTGGAAGTTGAATTAGTGCCATTTACTGATTACGTTACACCTAATGCTGCATTAGAAAATAAACTGATTGATGCAAATGCTTTCCAACATAAGCCATATTTAGATTCACAAATGAAAGATCGTGGTTGGACTGATCTTGTTATTGTGGGAAATACTTTCGTCTATCCAATCGCTGCTTATTCAAAAACAATTAAAACAGTTAGCGAATTAAAAGATGGGGCAACTATTGCTATTCCTAATGATCCAACCAATGGTGGACGTGCATTACTTTTATTACAAGCTCAAGGTTTGATTAAATTAAAAGCTGATACAGGTTTAACACCAACCACACTAGATATTGTAGAAAATCCGAAAAAATTAAATATCAAAACACTTGATGCAAACTTGATTCCTCGCACTTTAGGTCAAGTTGATCTAGCAATTATCAATAATACTTTTGCTGGGCAAGCTGGATTATACCCAAGTAAAGATGCTGTTTTCGTAGAAGATAAAGATTCTCCGTATGTCAATATCATCGTTGCTCGTGAAGATAATAAAGCAGATCCAGATGTACAAAACTTCGTAAAAGCTTATAACACCGAAGAAGTGTACCAAAAAGCAATGGAAGAATTTAAAGATTCTGTTGTTAAAGGCTGGTAATTCCCTGTTATTCTACTAAATCATAAGCCGAAAGGGATTTCCTTTCGGCTTTTAGTTGTTTAGGAGTATCAATGTTTTCTTTTTCAGAAGATAAATTAAATAATCTACCCGACACATTACACGCACTGATTACTGATGATGATAACCTCATTAGTGTCTTAGCCAATACATCTGCTTTACTGAACCAATTTCTACCAGACATTAATTGGGTCGGTTTCTATCTACTCAATTCAGATAATATCCTTACGTTAGGTCCATTCCAAGGTAAAGTTGCTTGCACTCGAATTCCTGTTGGTAAAGGCGTTTGTGGTCAAGCTGTTTTACAACAAAAGGTTCTGCGCATTGATAACGTACATCAATTTGATGGTCATATTGCTTGTGATAGTGCGAGTAACTCGGAGATTGTATTGCCTCTCTATCACCAACAAAAAATTATTGGCGTATTGGATATCGATAGTCCTAGATTTGCTCGTTTTACCGAACAAGAGCAAGACATTCTAGAACAATGTATCAACAAACTTGAACAACATTTATCTACCCTTTCTTTCTAAGGATCATTATGTTTCATCTCACCCTTGAAGACGAACTTTTTATTAGTCAACCAAAACAAATTGGTACGCATTCTAATCAACATGAACATCTTGCCGTTGTTTTTGAAGATGATGGCGATACAGGCTATTTTTATGCTATTGATACCCAACAAAATGATGCTATTGTTGATTGTCTGCATATCTATAATGTTACTTCTGTTGAACAAAAAGAAATTGCACGTAAATTACAAATTTGCTGGTCTGAAGATGGCTATCTCGCATTACTGCTAATTAATGATTATCCCCATGCTGTTTTCGATTTCAAAAAGTTAATTGCTTATAACAATAACCAATTTCCGCAGCCAGCTATTACCAGTTTATGGTCGCACAAGCTCATTACTGATGACTTAGTGAAACAATGGCTATCATCAGAAGAAAATAATTGTACTCGACAATAAATATGTTATAGTTTTCCTCAATTAAAATAAAATTTTCAATCGTCATAATCTATAAAGGAGGGGTCATGAATCTTAGGGATCTTGAATATTTAGTTGCGCTTTCCGATCATAAACATTTCCGTAAAGCCGCTGATGCTTGTCATGTTAGCCAACCTACATTAAGTGGACAAATCCGCAAACTTGAAGACGAATTAGGCATTATTTTATTAGAAAGGACGAGTCGAAAAGTATTATTTACACAATCAGGCTTATTATTAGTTGATCAAGCACGTAATGTTCTAAAAGAAGTGCAATTACTTCGTGAAATGGCAAGTAATCAAGGTAAAGATATGACGGGTCCATTACATATTGGTATGATTCCAACTATAGGTCCTTACTTATTACCTTATATGATCCCAATGCTACGTGAAGCATTTCCTGAATTAGAAGTTTATCTTTACGAAGCACAAACCCACCAATTATTAGAACAATTAGAAAAAGGACAGCTAGATTGTGCTATCTTAGCATTAGTGAAAGAAACATCTGCATTTATGGAAATTCCTATTTATGATGAAGCAATGCTCATTGCAGTGTCCGATAAACACCCTCTCGCTGAAGAAAAAGAAATTCCGCTAGAATACCTGAAAGATTATGAGTTTTTAATGTTAGATGACGGGCATTGCTTCCGTGATCAAGCGCTAGGTTACTGCTTTGTTGCAGGAGCAAAAGAAAATGCGCATTATCAAGCAACTAGCTTAGAAACATTACGTAATATGGTTGCGGCAAATGCTGGCATTACCTTTATCCCAGAACTTGCCGTTTTGAATGAACGCTCAAGAAAAGGTGTCAAATATATTTCTTGTGTGAATCCACGTCCATATCGTTCAGTTGGTTTGATCTACCGCCCTGGTTCACCATTACGAGCGCGTTATCAACGCGTTGCCCAGCTAGTAGAAAAAAATATCAAACCGTTACTTGTTACCCCAACCCAAGATTAAAACGATGAGTGGAATCCGCGCAAAACAAAAAGAAAAAACTCGGCGTACCTTAATTGACGCTGCGTTTGATCAACTTAGTGCTGAAAAAAGTTTTTCTAATTTAAGCTTACGGGAAGTTAGCCGAGAGGCTGGACTCGCCCCGACTTCTTTCTATCGCCATTTTCGTGATATGGACGAGCTGGGGTTAAGTATGGTTGATGAAGCAGGATTAATTCTGCGTCAATTAATGCGCCAAGCTCGCAAGCGTATTGCTGACGGTGGCAGCGTTATTGTTATTTCAGTTGAGACTTTTTTTGAGTTTATCGCTAATCGCCCAAATGTTTTTCGCTTGTTATTACGTGAAAGCTCTGGCACCTCACAAGAATTTCGTACAGCAGCTTCACGGGAAATTAATCATTTTGTCGCAGAATTAGCGGAATATATTATGAATAAAGATAAATCTATTCCAGCTTATATTGCAAAAGCCCAATCTGAGGGAATGGTAACTTTGGTATTTACTGCAGGATCGCACGCGTTAGATATGAATCCCCAAGAACGCGAAGCCTTAAAACAACGGGTAATTTTACAATTACGAATGATGGCAAAAGGCGCAACAATTCTAGCGTTGCATTCTCCCGTAGAGTGTAAAGAATAAAAGCTTTAGTAAAATTAACTAAAGCTCTCTAATTTAGATAAGAAAACCACTATCACATGCCAACAACAACGCAATTAATCCCTTTTGCTCCTAAAGTAGATTTTGCACTAGATGCTGCATTATAACTCTCTAGTGGACCAATAAACACACGACTCCAATCTGCTGAACTTTTTGTAAATGCATTAAACCCACTTATTACCAAACGTCCTTGCAATGCTTCTGCTTGTGTTTTATTTTTAAATGCACCACATTGCAAGCCGTATTTACGACTTGATTGCTCTACAACTTTCTTACTATCTCCTTTCACTTCGGTTACTACTGCTTTTGTCGTGGTTTGTTGTGCTGTTTTTGCTTGAACTTGAAGCTGCTTTTCTTGCTCCATCGCTTTTAGACGAGCTTGTTCTTCTGCTTTTTGTTTTGCTTGTTCGGCTAATTTATCTTTTTCTAATTGTAATAAAATTTTCTTCTGTTCTTCCGTTAACTGAACATTCTTTGCGACCGATGTAACATTATCATCAACTGGAACTTCTCTCGTTTCTAGCTGTTTAATATAACTCCAAACCTCTTCTGGACGACTTGGTAGCGTACTTTTTTTAGCTGGTGTAACTGTTTCTGGCTGTATTACTGTTTCTTTGCTTACTGGTGAACGCTCTTTTAAAAAGAATAAACTAACCGCAAATGCCACAATAATAAATAAAATTAAAGTCAATAATAATTTCTTTTTACCTTTGTTTTGCTGCTGTTTTCTTCTTGAAGCAGAATGCCGTGCATAATCTCGCTGAACCACAACTCTTTCCTAATTGATTTTTACCTAACGAAACGGGCGCTAATTTTACTGAAATTTTAAAATATTGACTAGAAATATTAATTAAAATCATAAGGATCAATATCTAATGACAATCTCACGCCAGAACGAAACTTCATTGTCGCTAATAAATTTTCGACATAAAATAACTGCCGATGTAATACCTTTCTTTGACAATGTTGTAATAATACATACCAACGATAACGCCCTGCTTTTTTCTCTATCACCATTGGTAATGGACCAACTACTAATAAATCATTCCCCCCATCACTCTTTTTTATTTGCTCAACTAAGCGCTCTAATGTTTGTGTTACACTTTTTTCCTCTTTTCCTGAAGCCTTAATAATAGCTTGATAATAATATGGTGGAAGTTGGAATTGATGCCGCTGTAATAAAAGCTGTTGACTTAATTCAGTATAACTACCTGATATTAATAATTTAAATAATGGGTGCTCTGGATAATGTGTTTGTAATAATACCATTCCAGCGCATTCCCCTCGCCCAGTGCGTCCTGATACCTGAACATATAATTGAGCCAAACGTTCTTCTGCACGAAAATCTACAGAAAATAATGCACTATCAATATTAATTAATGCCACTAAACCAACATTTGGAAAATGGTGCCCTTTCGCCAACATTTGCGTACCAATCAAGATTTGCCGTTTGCCTTGTGTAATTTCTTGCAAATATCGCTCTAAAGATCCTTTCCTTGCCGTACTATCGCGATCCAATCGTACCACCTGATAATGAGGGAATTTCTGTTGTAACACTTGTTCTAATTGCTCTGTGCCTAACCCAGTAGTCAGTAAATGTGTTGAACCACAATGTGAGCATTGGTATGGAATAGGTTTCTGTGCGCCACAATGATGGCATTGCAAAATACGTCGATATTGATGATAAGTATAAGGTTTATCACAATGTTGGCATAACTCAACTGTCCCACAATCATGGCATAAATAAACTGGAGCAAATCCTCGCCGATTTAAAAACAATAATACTTGTTCTCCCCGTTGCAAAACAGCTTTCATCTGTGATAACAATGCCAAAGATAATCCATTCTCTAAATGCTGATTTGTTAAATCAACAACTATTTGTTGATTTGCTACTTGGTTATTTGCTCGATAACGTAAAGCAATTAAATGATATTTTTGCTGTGTTACATTATATAAACTTTCCAGACTGGGTGTTGCACTGCCTAATACAATAGGAATGTTGAGTTGTCTAGCACGATAAACAGCCACATCTCGTGCATGATAGCGCCACCCCTCTTGCTGCTTGAAGGATTGATCATGTTCCTCATCTAAAATAATAAGCCCTAATGCAGCAAATTGAGTGAAAATTGCCGAGCGGGTCCCAATTACAATAGCGACATGATTCTCTTTTGCTGCTTGCCATGCCTGCAAACGCTCAGTATCACTCATATTTGAGTGCATTACAGCAATCGGCACATTAAAACGTAAATTAAAGCGGCGAATAGTTTGTGGCGTTAAACCAATTTCAGGCACTAAAACAAGAACTTGTTTGCCCTTTTTCAACACCTCTTCAATCACCTGCAAATATACTTCTGTTTTTCCAGATCCCGTTACCCCTTGTAATAACCAAGTATGAAATCCCTCAGCTAAACTAATTTGACTAATTGCCAACGCTTGTTCTTTATTAGGTATTAATTTATTTTTGCTTTGAATAAGCGTATCCACTGCCATTACCTGATTCCAGTAAGTGGGCTCCTCTTCAATTTCAAGCAATTCAATATAACCGCTGCTTAATAAACTTTTTTTAATAGAATGGGAAAAAAGATCACTCGATTTTTCTAACCGTTGATGTTGCTGCAGAAACAGAAGCATCTCCTGTTGACGAGGCTTCTTCAATAACGTGCCTTGATCTATTGCTTGTCTACCTAACTCTGTTAACTGGTGATAAATTTGTGTTCTCGTCGGAATCGCTTCACCTTTACGCAGTTTTACTGGTAATGCGGAAAATAAGACTTCACCAATAGGGTGATGATAATAATCTCTCGCCCAGTACAATAATTGCCAAGTTTGTTGATCAAATACAGGCGCATCATCTAAAACTTTTATCACGGCTTTTAAATTATCAATTTCACTCGATTCAGGAAAATCTGTTATCAGTGCTACTCGTTTTTGCGTACCAAACGGCACTAGCACTCTGACACCATGCTCAACTTTCATCTCTTCTGGCAACAGATAATCAAACTGATTTCTTAACGAAATATCTAATGCAACCCGTACAATTTTCATCATTTACCTTACACAAACTTATTAGCAAAACATTATAGGCAATTTTTGGTTATTCCCCTAATAAGATAGGAGATATTCTCTACTTTGTATTGAATTTTAACCTGATTTCCTATATTATTCAGTTCCCTTTTTACTGTCGCCTATTGGCGATATTTTTTGTAAAATATGTACGGTGTTGATCCTAAGGTGATCAATAGCGGTGCATGCTAATTTGAGGTTATTATGAAACAAGGTATTCACCCAGAATATAAAGAAATCACTGCAACCTGTTCTTGCGGTAATGTGATCAAAACACGTTCTACTGTAGGACACGATCTTAGCTTAGACGTATGTGCAAAATGCCACCCATTCTATACTGGTAAACAACGTGTTGTTGATACTGGTGGTCGTGTTGAACGCTTTAACAAACGTTTCAGCATTCCAAGTTCAAAATAAGAACAGTAAAAAACCTACCAAATTTGGTAGGTTTTTGTTTTTTTAGTCTGTTATTTCCAGAATTGCCACCAAGATTTACTTTCACTTTCCGCTGACCCTGGATTTTCCGCCGCTTTGACCTCTTCTACTAACTCTGGCTTTTCCACCTCCTTGACGTCTACTTGTCTCAATTCAGGTGAAAAATCGAAACTTTCTACCACTCTTTTTTGGTTAAAATGTACAACCAACTTCTTCTCAAGCGGCTTTTGATGTCCTTTTTGGATTCTTTGCACATATACCCAATTAGATGGATTAAATGGATCGACGACTAATGGCGTACCAAGCAAATATTGCACTTGTTCTTGTGTCATACCTTTTTGTAACTTTTCTACCACCGCATCATCGAGATAATTCCCTTGTGGTACATCAATCCGATAGACAAGTTTTTCCACAGGACTTGAACACGCCGCAAGACCTAATGCGAAAAGAGATGACAACAAAACAACTTTTAATTTCATAATCGTTAGCCTTCTAATAATTGTTAACTGCAATGATAATACCTAAACTTAGATAAAATGCCAATTTAATATTTATTACGTTGCAACTGGTCTTTTAAATTAGCAGGTAACCCTTTAATCAGTAACGTATCATTTGCTTCGTCCCAAATGATACGCTCTCCTAATAAATCCGTCATAAAACTAATCGTTACGCCTCGCCCTGAACCAGAAAATTTTTCTAATTTTTTCAATGTCGCGGATAGTGGTGGGATAGTCTCTTCTAAAGCATAATCTTCAGATTGTGTGAACTCAACAAAAGACTGTCCATTTAATGGTGCTATCTCTGCAGATAACGTCTTAATATTAATTTCTTCCCCCTCATCTACTCTAGCTTTGCAATAAGTCAAAATTTGCTGTTTTACTTCTTTAGCCTGTTCTGGTTCAACCTCATCTTGACGACAATAATCTTGCACGGCTTGTACCAATATTTGATTCTGTTCTCTTGGGTTCAATCCTTCTTCTGCACCTAAAAAATCCATAAAGAAATCCCCCACTTTGCGCCCAATTCGTCCTTTTAAGAAAGTTAAATAACGGTTTGACTGCGCATCAACCTTTAACTCTGTTAAATTGATCCGCGCAATAATGTCGCATTTACTTAAATCTAAATACTCCGTATCATGAACCTCTAATTGTTCATCTACTAACAAACTGGTTCTATTATCAACTAACCCTAAAAACAGATAATCCGTTGCGAGAAAATTATACTGACTCATAATAAATGTGCCGCCAGTCGCAAAACTATATTGACTAATTTCTTGTGCTAATAATTGTGCTGCTTCTTGACTGAATGCTAAAAAGTCAAGTTCTTGCTCTAAATATCGATTAAGCATTTGCGCAAATTTAGATTCTGCATGAAATACGGCATAAGTTTTATTTTTAGCCTGATAATGTTGATGCAATTCCAACATTAATTGTTGGACTAAATCGGTTTCTGGAAGAGTTTGTGCGCGCAATTTTGTTTCAAGCTCAATGACTTCTGTCTGTTCAGTTAATTTTCTTTGTAATTGATGCAAAATAATTTGTTCAACATTTATACTCATAATAATATTCACATTACATTTGTTAAAATCTTGCTCATTATAGGAGATTTTCCCAATTATTTTTACCCGATTTTCTGAAAAAATCTGATATGATAAGCAACACATTTATCTTATAAAAATTTTTGTATGGCGACACATTCTAAATATTCAAATAAAGAAATTGAAGCACTAATGAATGAAATGATCAGTACATTAGAAAAACATCAAGCACCTGTTGATTTATCATTAATCGTTTTAGGTGATATGGTAAGCAATTTATTACTTAGCAGTGTGAAAGAGTCTCAGCGCCTTCCTTTAGCAAAAGCATTCTCTGAAGCATTATTAAATTCATTAGCAACTGCCCAGAAAAAGCATTAATCGGCACCAATAATGTTAAAGCTACATTACACCCAACAAGATCGCGAAGACTTATCGAGAAAAATCTCGTGGGGACATTGGTTTGCTTTTTTTAACATTATTATCGCTTTTATTATTGGATCACGTTATGCTTTTTTCTCTGATTGGCCAGATACGCTACTAGGCAAAATTTACTTTTTTATCAGTATTATTGGGCATTTTAGTTTTATTGTTTTTGCCTTTTATCTACTCATTATTTTTCCTCTGAGTTTTATTATTAAAAATCACCGTACTTTTCGCGGCGTTACTGTAATTTTAGCAACGCTCTGTACTACTCTTTTACTCGTTGACAGCGAAATCTATAAACGATTCTATATTCACTTAACTTCAATGGTTTGGGATTTGGTAATTAATCCAGAAAATGGTGAGTTAGCTCGTGATTGGCAACTTTTCTTTGCGCCAATGCCAATTATTCTGTTGCTGCAAATGTTATTTTCACGCTGGTCATGGCAAAAATTCCGTAGTTTAGAACGGCAAAAATGGATTAAGCCTATTTCTTATACTTTTTTACTCGCTTTTATCGCTATGCACCTCATTTATGCGTGGGCAGATGCAACATTTTATCGTCCCATTACAGCACAACGTTCTAATCTTCCGCTCTCTTATCCAATGACAGCAAGGAAATTTTTAGAGAAAAATGAGCTATTAGATGCAGAAAGTTATCAAGAAATATTAACAAGTAGCGGACGTGCTGATGCACGTTATCTTGATTATCCAAAACGTACTATTAGATATGCTGCAACTGAACAAATGCCAAATATTCTTTTAATTAATCTTTCGGGTTTACACACAGCAGCTATTTCGGAAACAACAACACCAGCCTTATCGCAATTTGCACAACAAACCATTAATTTTCAGCAAAATTACAGCAGTAGTAATCAAGCACAAGCAGGTTTAGTTGGTTTATTTTATGGTTTACCTGGCAATTATTTGGATAGTATCTTATTTAGTAAAACACAACCTGTCTTACTCAAGCGTTTGCATGAATTAAATTACACAATCCAAGCACAACTCACACAAAAAAATGCTCAACCACTCTTTTCCGTGTTATTTGATAAAACTGAAAAGCAATATACCGCCAATAATATTACTGCCGTTAAACAATGGCAAATATGGTATGCTCAACAGCAAAAGATTGAAACTAAACCTTGGTTTAGCTTTATTGATCTATCTCTGACAACTATTCAACAACACAAAAATACGCAAAAAAATACAACAGATAGCATTTCTATTTATCAATATTCACAAAATTTATTACAAGTTGATCAAGCCTTTGCCGAGTTAATAGATACCCTAAAACAAAACCAGCAGTACGATAATACTCTGATTATTGTTACCGCTGATAATGGTTTTAGTGAAAATGAAGATTTGTCTAATTTTTCACCAGAAAAAATTAAAGTCCCGCTATTTATTCATTGGCATGAGAAAGCAGCAGAACAACAAACTTACCTAAGCAGCAATTTAGATATCGCACCAACTCTATTAAAGCATATTTTTAAAGCTGAAAATCCAGTAAGTGATTTTGCATTAGGTAACAATCTCTTTTCAGATAAAGCAAATCAAGACAAGTGGACATTAAGTGCCAATGCCCGTTGGACAGTTATTATTGATAATGATGGCGTACAATATCAAATTGATAAATACGGTAACTATAAGAAATTCAATGCTGCCTATCAACAACAAAACTCTGCACGTCCACCATTAGGTCTATTCTTAGCCGCTTTTAGTGAAATACGTTCTTTTACTGAACATTAATTTTGGCTAATTGCTGTTGCACACGCATAAGCAGAACTCCAAGCCCATTGAAAATTATAGCCACCTAACCACCCAGTTACATCTAAGACCTCACCGATAAAGTAGAGTCCTTTAACCCCCTGTACTTCCATTGTTTTAGAAGAAATATGTTGTGTATCCACCCCACCAAACGTTACCTCTGCGGTACGATACCCCTCTGTTCCATTCGGCATAAATTGCCAATGTTGGAATGTCTGCACTAAAGTAGCAACGACTGATTTACTTAGATCCGCTAAAACAATCTCTTTAATCCCTAAACGTTGCCAAAAAACATCAACTACTTTATTTGGCAACAACCGCTGTAAAGCAGTACATAATTGCAATTTAGGTGAGGTTTGCCTTAATTCCCATAAATATTCCGCTAAATCACAACTTGGTAATAAATCAATTTCCACCGATTCTGTTGGTTGCCAATAATTAGAAATTTGCAAAATTGCTGGTCCAGAAAGTCCTCGATGAGTAAATAACAGTGCATTACTAAAACATTTGCCATTTTTTGCCGTTACTGTAATTGGTAAAGAAATACCTGATAATACACCAAGAACTTTATCTTGTTCCAAGTAAGTAAAAGGTACTAATGAAGCTCTTGGCGGAACGATACTCAATCCAAACTGTTCTGCAAGTTGATAGCCAAATGCTGTTGCCCCTAATTTCGGCATCGATAGTCCACCTGTCGCTACCACAACATTATTTGCCTGAAAAACATTTTTATTGGTCAGTTCTAGCACAAAATGCTTATCCATTTTTTGCACTGATTCAATGTTTGTTTGCAATCGAATCTCAACTTTACCAAGCTGGCATTCTTGCAACAACATAGCAACAATCTGTTCAGAACCCTCATCAGTAAATAGTTGCCCTGCCTCTTTTTCGTGATAATTGATACCATATTTCGCTACTAAGGCAATGAAATCCCATTGGGTATAACGGGCTAATGCCGATTTTACAAAATGAGGATTTTGCGATAAGTAATTGACTGCACTCACCTCTAAATTCGTAAAATTACAATATCCACCACCAGACATCAGGATTTTTCTACCCGCTTTTTTGCCATTATCTAACACCAATACAGACTTTCCTTGCTGCCCAAGTTGTGCAGCACAAAATAAGCCTGCAGCACCTGCACCAATAATGATCACATCATAATGTTGCATTGATTAATTCTCTTTACTTGATATATCAATAATCATTACTTCCGAACGTGAACCAAGTCGAAATGGTACGCCCCAAAAACCATAGCCAGAGGTTACAAAAGTATGCATTTGCGCAAACTGCTGGTAACCATAACTTAATGGATAAACAAATTTCGCAATCAGATTACCAGGAAAGATTTGCCCATTATGCACATGACCAGAAACTTGAATATCTGCACCTACTCTAGCATTTTCTTCAATAGAAGCTGGACGATGATCCAACAATAAAATAGGGAGTGTTTTACGTTCGTTCATTGATATCGTTGATAAAATCTTTTCTATCGGCTGGCGTTGACGATCCATTTCATCATTGCGTCCAACGACAATAACACGATCTGATACTACCACTGCTTGATCTGTAAGTAAGTAGGTACCTTCACGTCTAATTTCATTCGCTATTTGTGCGGGTTGTTGAAAAAAATCATGATTACCGAGTGTAGCATATACCCCTAATGGAGCAGATAATTTTGCGAAATAAGGTTGCATATTCTCCGCAAAATATGCCTCAAGGTTATCATCTATAATATCACCAGGTAATAACACCATATCGACATTCTCTTGTGCAAAAATCTGCTGTAATTTTTCTAATTGTTTAGCACCAAATAACCGCCCCAAATGGAGATCACTCGCGACACCAATACGCAAGGGCGCTATTTGTTTATCAATCTTGACCGCATAATGTGTTACTTGTGGTACATAAGCCTGATAAACGCTAACACCAAATAATCCAAATAAAATTATTAACGCTATTCCTCGACTCAATAAAGGGTAGTCCGTAAATTTTACTTGCCAAATAGAAATAACTTTTTTAATCAAATACAACACTATCGTTGTCAACGTAACATACCACAAAGCTGTTAACAGCAAGGCTGAATAGCGAAACCCATTTGGAATGACACGCAATAACGAAAAGACAATTAAACCATTAATAACAAGGTAATTTATCCACACGAATTTGCGTTTATATTGTGCAACGACTGGTTTATTCATCATTAGCCAATCAAAAGCTTTTACCCAGATAAATATTAATAACTGTAATACGATTAGTACTAGACTAAACGTGATAACATAACGTAACAATGTAAAATCCTCCGATAAATAGCATTACGATGCTAATAAGGCATTCTTTTTTATTCAGTAAAAAATAATGGATAAATCTGCTATTCACAGAATTTACCCATTCACTTTAACAACAAGACTCTATTTAGCGAAGTTCATCTAACGCCGCTAACACCATTTCAGGCTGAATATCAATTAATGATTGATGATACCCTTGTTCACTATCCTTACTTTTACGAACCTTAATCAACCCACCGCTAATTAGGCGAATAATTTTTACTTTTTCAGCTAATGGTGGCGTATATTCAGGACTTGTCGGACCATAAACAGCAACTAATGGGCGTTTTAATGCCGCTGCAATATGCATTAATCCAGAATCATTACTTACCACTGCTGTGCAGCTTGCGATTAAATCTATCGCCTGCGGTAGCGAAGTCCCCCCTGCTAAATTAATACAATAACGTTGACACTCTGCTGGTAAACTTGCCCGAATTTCTTCACCAACTTGATGATCTTTAGCCGATCCAAATAAGCAGACTTGTTGTCCTCGTTCAATGAGCTGTTGAGCTAAATTAGCATAATGATAATGTGGCCAACGCTTTGCTGGACCAAACTCAGCCCCAGGGCAAAAACCGATAATTTCACGTTCAGTATCAATTTGAAAACGTGCCGTAAATTCACGCAGTGTTTCCTGTACTTGATGTAAATCGGTTTGTAAATAAGGATAAGGTAAGGGAAGATCTTTCGCTGCTGGAATAGTCCCTTTATCAAAAGCTAGCGCAATATAACGTTGTACCATCAAAGGGTACTCACGTTTATTACTGCGTAAATCATTTAATAACCAATAGCGACTTTCTCCCTTCCAACCTCGACGTAATGGGATCTTTGCAAATAATGGAATAAACGCAGATTTCAACGAATTTGGTAATACAATCGCTAAATCATATTGACCTCGTAATGCTTTACCAATTTGATAACGTTTACTGAGATTAAATTCACCATGTCCTATTGGCATAGCTAATGCCTGATTTACTTCAGGCATTCTCGATAACAATGCTCGACACCAATTTGGCGCTAAAACATCAATTTCACAATCAGGATAACGTTGTTTTAAAATTTGATATAAGCTATGCGACATCATCATGTCGCCGACCCAAGATGGACCAATCACTAAAATTTTCATCGAATTATCAATTATTTATTTAACCACGCCATATATTCTGCAACACCTTCAGCCACTTTTTTGAATGGCTTGTCATACCCTGTTGCACGTAATTTTGTTAAATCTGCTTGCGTATATTCTTGATAACGGCTCTTTAAATGCTCTGGGAATGGAATGGTTTCTACTTCGCCTTTACCATGATATTTCACTACGGCTTTCGCTACTTCTGCAAAACTTTCTGCATTGCCAGTACCACAGTTGAAAATACCTGAAATACCATGTTGCCAACACCAAATATTCACCGCTGCCACATCACCAACATACACAAAATCACGGCGGAAATGTTCGCTTCCCTCAAAGAGTTTTGGATTTTCACCTTTTAGTATTTGATTATTTAAATGGAATGCCACGCTCGCCATACTGCCTTTATGATTTTCACGCGGTCCATAAACATTGAAATAACGGAAGCCACATACTGGCGATTGTGCTTCAGGTAAAATTTGGCGTACATATTGGTCAAATAAAAATTTTGAATACCCATAAACATTAAGTGGGTGTTCAAATTGGCGTTCTTCAACAAATTCTAAACGATCGCCATAAGTGGCAGCAGATGAGGCATATAAGAAAGGAATTTGACGATCTAAACAGTAATGCAATAACTCTTTTGAATATTCATAGTTATTTTGCATCATATATTTTCCATTCCATTCCGTTGTCGCTGAACACGCCCCTTCATGGAATACCGCATCAATTTCACCAAGATCATCACCTGCGATAATAGACGCAATAAAATCCTCTTTATCACAGTAATCTGCAATATCTAAATCGGCTAAATTAGCAAACTTAGTTCCATCAGTTAAATTATCTACAACTAAAATATCTTTACGACCTAAATTATTGAGTGCTTTAACAATATTGCTACCAATAAAACCTGCACCACCTGTTACAATAATCATTTTTCTTCCTTCATTAGCTAAATAATATTGCCCGTTATTTTAATAGATTTATCTAGTTGGCAAAACAAAAAAATCCCGTCGTACTTCTCAGTTAAATACTAATTACTACCAATACTAGAGTTATATCAATAAAATATTCATCATTCCTTTTGATTATATTCACATCGCTTTTAGACTATTTGTTATTTTTCTAGAAATACCACTAAAGCCTTTTATGATAAGCCTCTCAACAGAATGTTTAACTATTTTTATACTATATACAAAAACTAATTAAACAACTGTTGCCATACTTGCCTGATAAACGTTCGTCTCTCTGCAAATTCAGCCTCTTCAACTACAGAGTTTTTCCCTGCTAAATTTAAATGATGAATATGATTGCGTAATTCCACATAAATCTCGGTCAATCGTTTACCGACTTCAGGAATAATAACTTGATATTTCACCATATCCTCAAAAATTCGCACATTATCTGACCAAGTAGTTAACTCAGGAATATCCATTGCATTTGCTAACATCAAATATTGCGCAATAAATTCAATATCCGTAATTCCCCCACGATCTTTCTTAATATCAAAATAGCCTGTTGGGGTATGCGATAAATGTTCATACATTTTTTCTCGCATTTCACGCACTTCAACTTTTAGCATGTCTTTCTCCTGCGGTGCAGATAATACTTCGTGGCGAATCTGTGTAAAACGTTGTTGCATTTCTGCTTCACCATATACTGGTCTGGCTCGTACTAATGCTTGCTTTTCCCATGTCCACGCTTCATGTTGTTGATAATCCTTAAATGCATTAATCGAACTTACCAATAACCCTGCACTGCCTGAAGGGCGCAACCGCATATCAACTTCATATAAGATCCCTGAATTAGTATTAATATTAAAAATACTATTAATTTTCTGGGCTAGACGTAAATAAAATTGTCCACTATCAATACTACGCTTGCCCCCCACAGTCTGCCCATTCATTGGAGCATCATATAGAAATACTAAATCAAGATCAGATTTATACCCCAATTCAATCCCACCTAACTTGCCATAACCAACCACCAAAAAACGCTTTTCATCTGCTTGAAGATGATCAGGCGTACCAAAGCGTTGCGTAACTTGTCGCCACGCTAAATTCACTACACTGGCGATAATTGCTTCCGCTAAATACGTCAGATGATCGCTTACTTTCATCACTGGCAATGCCCCTAAAATATCAGCCGCCGCAACCCGTAATTGCGTTGCTAGTTTGAATTGGCGCAATACATCAATCATCTGTTCTTCATCTTCTTGCGGTACACGCAACAGGTAATGTTCTAATTCAGCTTGGTATTGACTAAATGGTGGTGGTGATAATAAGGTATTTGGATTTAGCAACTCGTCCAATAACAATGGATAATCAGCAATTTGGCGAGCGACAAACGGAGATGCACTACACAGTTTCATCAATAATGTCCGTGAATTTGGATTTTCCCGCAGCAATTCCAAATAAGTCGTCCGTGTCGCAATACGTCCAATAATTTCTAGAATGCGTGGTACTAATACCACAGCGTGTTCCATTGCTAACATTTCATCAATTAATGTTGGCAATAATTGTTCTAATACATCTCGCCCTCGTACACCAATCGATTTGCGTAGCATCTCCTGTTTAAATTGCCAAAGATTTTCTGCAATCTGTTCTGCTTCTGTAATGGCTAATTTATGCAATAGCGTCATCACATCTTGATAGTTAAAACTAATCCCGAGAAAATCCTGCCACTCACTATTACTCGCTTCATCTTTTTCATCTTCACTACCAATAAGATGATGAAAAACTTCCCGAACATTCTGTTGATGTTGAGTCAGTACCTGATAGAAACTTTGCCAATCACAAATTGGGTATTCAAGCGTTACCAACTGCCCTTGTTGATTAAAATAGGTAAAGGCTCGGCAAGCCTCTACTAATCGTTGTCGATCTTGCTCATTGGTTGGTAGTAGCTGGGTTTGTTGATCATTAATCGCTTGTAAGACATTTTCTACTCTGCGTAAAAAGAGATAGGCTTGCGATAACTGAGTAACTTCTAATTGTGTCAATAAATCTAATTCAACTAATTTAGGTAAAATCAACAACAACTCTCGTTGTTGTAAACTTTTTTCTCGACCTCCACGGATAAGCTGGAATACTTGTACAATAAATTCAATTTCCCGAATCCCACCCGCACCTAATTTAATATTATCGACTAAGCCACGGCGACGAACTTCAGCATTAATTTTTTGTTTCATATCTCGCAATGATTGGATTGCACTAAAATCAATATAGCGACGATAAACAAAAGGTCTTAATAACTGATTCAAGTAACGATGATTAATATTTTGGCTATCTTCTCCCATAATCCGCGCTTTAATCATCGCATAACGTTCCCAATCTCGCCCTTGCTCTTGATAATAATCTTCCATTGCAGCAAAACTTAAAGCCAATGCCCCTGCCTCACCAAATGGACGTAAACGCATATCAACTCGATAGACAAAGCCATCTATAGTTTGTTGTTCTAATGCTTTGATAAAACGTTGTCCTAAACGCACAAAAAACTGCCCATTATCAATACTGCGTCTTGCCCCTACGGTTTCGCCATGATCTGGATAGGTAAAAATCAGATCAATATCAGAGGAAAAATTTAGTTCTCTGCCACCTAATTTTCCCATACCTAAAATAATAAGCTGTTGAGCTTCACCCTCTGCATTCGTTGGTGTGCCTAATTCACTGCACAGCTTCTGATATAACCAATCTTTCGTTACAATAATAATCGCTTCTGCTAATGCTGAAAGTTGGCGGAAGATCTGTTCAACTGATGCTAAATTTAGACTTTGACAAAAACTTAATTTAGCCATTTCCTGATGGCGAAATTGTCGCAACACTTGATAAAACACATTCTCATCAGTTACTGATGCGAGTTTCTCCGTTAAACGTTGTTTATAATTATTACACTCTATAAATTGTGGAAGGCTAACTAACCATTGTTGTAATAAAGTCGGATATTTTTGTAAAGTATCAGCAACAAAATCAGAAAAATAAATGGCTGTGGCTATCTGTTTTAAGGAATCTGGTAGAGTGGAAAAATCGAAAGATAAGGAATATTGTTCAGCGTATTCTGTCGTTTGTAATAGATCAAATAAGCGTTGTTGTTGTGCTTGCGAAAGTTGCATAAGCGTATCCTTATAGTAAATTTGCTTCACTATATTGTGTTCACTAGCAAAATACTAGCAAACACAAATACTGGTATGAGAATACTCTCTAATTTACCAATTTTTCTAAGGTCGCTAAAACAATTTGTGAAGATTGTTTGACGGCTATCGGTAAAAACTCATCAAAGGAAATATGGGATTCTTTATCGGCAACATCTGAAATTGCACGAATAACCACAAACGGTAGATTAAACGCATAACAAATATGAGCAATCGCAGCCGCTTCCATTTCAACAGCGGCAACTGCTGGGAAATCTTGACGAATGCGTGCTATGGTTTCTTGTCCATTAATAAACTGATCACCAGAGCAAACCAAGCCGATTACGGCATTTTTTCCTTGTTCATGTACTACTTCTGCTACGGTATTGATTAATTTTTTATCCGCACTAAATTTTTCTGGACAAGCTGGTAATTGCCCTTTGGCATAGCCAAATGCAGTAACATCTGCATCGTGATAACTCACATAATCAGAGACAATAATATCTCCAATATTCAGTTGCGGATTCAACCCTCCCGCCGATCCTGTATTGATAATACAATCTGGTTGGCAAGTAAGAATTAATGCTGTTGTTCCCATTGCAGCGGCACTTTTTCCTATCCCCGATTGTAATAAAGCAATATTGTGTTGCCCAATTTGACCTTCATAAATAGTGCAAGTAGCTAATTTTTTTTCTTGTTTATTTTTCATTAAACTTTGTAGAATCTCTACTTCCTGAGCCATTGCACCGACAATACCAATTTTCATTTTTGTCCTCATTATTCTTGTAAAAGTTTTGTCGTAAGTGAATCCAATACTGCAATAGTATAATCATCATTATATAGCGTACCTTCAGTTAATACATATCGTCCCGCTACAGACACAAATGGTAATGTAAATACACCATACTGTTTTGTTTCCATGATAGCTTGTTTAACTTTCGCTTCAGTAGCTGGGGAATTAAGCAGTTCAGAAAAAGCATTAATATTCACACTCTTTTTCGCTAGCCACTGTTGCAAAAACTCACCACGTTCTTTTCCTTTTTTGTCAAATTTTAATTCTGCTGTATCAAAAAGAAATAAATCCGCTAGATCGGGGCGTCCTAAATTTTCTAATGCATAATATACTGAAGCTGAATAATGACCATTTTCTGTTGCGGCAGGTATCCACTCAACTTCTACCTTATTTGGGTTTAATCGTTTATATAAACTCAAATTGTCCGCAGCAATTAAACAAATTCGACATTCATACGCAAAGAAAAACTTAATCCGAACATTTTTCTTTGTTAACGACGTTTCTTGTAACGGTTTTTTATAGGAAAAATAATCTTTGCCATCTTTAAAAATAGGTAATTGTTCTGCATAACTTATTGATAAAAAAGTGCTTATTATGATTAACAGTAAAAAACGCATTACAAATATCACGCTGTTCATGGATTATCCTAGTGCTTCTATATAATTGACCAATAATTGTACTTGTCTATTCCCACGATATTCATTTACTGCTAGATGATAGACTACTCTAGCTGACTTAATTGATAGATCTGGATATAAACGTGTATCCACATTAAATTGAATTGCATCTAGCAGATTCCCACCACCTATCGGCTCTACCAACATTTTTAAATGTTTTTCCCCCACAATCCGCTGTTGCAGAATGTTAAATTCACCATCAAATTGTGGCTCTGGAAAGTGCTGTCCCCATGGACCAGCAAACTGTAATTTTTCTGCGGTTTCCACATTCATTTGTTGTGAAGTTAATTCACCATCTGTATAAACCACACCCTGTAATGATCTTTCATCTAACCACTCTTTAGCATATTGGTTAAATAGCTGCTGAAACGTTGGAAAATATTGCTCACGAATACTTAATCCTGCTGCCATTGCATGTCCACCAAATTTAATCATAATTTCAGGGTGCTGGCAGTGTAAATATTCTAATAAATCGCGAATATGCAATCCTTCAATAGAACGTACAGATCCCCGTAGAACACCTTCCTCTTCTTGCGCAAATACCGCTGTTGGGCGGTGAAATTGATCTTTCATTCTTGCTGCTAAAATACCTAAGACCCCTTGATGCCAATCAGGTTGATATAATGCAATCGCAAAGGTATCTTGCTGATAAGCAGGTTTTAATTCACGTAAGAAATGCAGCGCCTCTTGTTTCATGCCATTTTCAATTTCTTTCCGAGTTTGGTTCAAGCTATCTAGCTCAAGCGCTAATGCTCGTGCTTGTTCCATGCTTTCTGCCAATAACAACTCAACACCGATTGACATATTATCAATACGTCCCGCTGCATTCAGTCTCGGTGCGATGGAAAAGCCTAAATTACTCGCCACTAACTGGGAAATATCTAAATTAGCCACTTCAATTAATGCGCGGATACCGCAATGGCAATTCTGCGCACGAATTCTTGCTAATCCTTGTGATACTAAAATGCGATTATTATAATCAAGTGGCACAACATCAGCGACGGTACCTAATGCGACAAAATCCAGTAACTCGGCAAAATTGGGTTCTTGGCGATGAATAAATAAACCTTTTTCGCGAAACGCCGCACGCAATGCCACCATTAAGTAGAAAGCAACCCCTACTCCAGCTAAGTATTTCGATGGAAAACTACAATCTCGCAAATTTGGGTTAACTATCACATCTGCATTTGGCAACTGTTCACCAGGTAAATGATGATCAGTAACAATCACTTCTACTTGATGTTGTTTTAGATAATCAATTCCTTCAAATGAAGACACTCCATTATCAACAGTAATTACCAATTCAGCTTGTTTTTTAATCACATCTTTAGCAACAGAAATACTTAAACCATACCCTTGCTCAAAACGATCTGGCACTAAATAATCAACTGATGTAAAACCTAATTGCCGTAGGGCAAAAACAGTTAATGCAATACTGGTTGCCCCATCAGCATCAAAATCGCCGACAATAACAATTTTTTTCTGTTGTTGATATGCGTTAACTAATAACTGCACTGCTTGTTCAAGGTGAGTTAATAATGCAGGCGGTAGCATAAATTTCAACGCATAGTTAAGATGTTGGTCAGTAGCTATTCCTCTACTACGATAAAGACGATCCAACAAGGGATCATCACTTACGCAAATTCCCTCTGGTACAACTCTCCTTTCTATTTTTTTTAGCACAACCACGACCTTATATTAACAACTTAACCTATATGACATTTTTATTGATGCTATTTTTAGAATGCAAACCAATTACAGATCTTGTAATACTTTCAATAATTCTTTTGGTGGGAGGTATCCCCCTAATAACTCACCATTAGGTAAAATAATACTCGGCGTACCATTTACCCCATATTGCAAACCTAGTCGATAATGTTTCGCCACCATGTCTGCTGTTTTTAATTCTTTTGGTAAGTTACCTTTCTCAGCTTCCTCTAGCGCATAAACAGGATCTTTTGCAACCCAAATGCTCTCCATTTGCTGTGCTGTTTTTGAACTAAGTCCTGCGCGAGGAAAAGCAAGATAACGAACAGTAATACCAAGATCATTATAATCTTTCATTTGTTCATGTAAGAGGTGGCAATAATGGCAGGTAATATCCATAAAAACCGTTACCACATATTTTTCATTCTTCGCTGGATAAACAATCATTTGTTCAGAAAGTTTATCCACTTGGCTCATCAGTAATTTATTAGAAAGATTAGCTGGTCCTTTATCTGTTACTTGATAAAGGCTTCCATATAACACATATTTGCCATCTTCTGACATATAGACAATGCCTTGATCAGTAATAGCCGCTTTCATTCCAGGCAATGGGGAGGGTTGAATTTCAACTTCTTTCACACCTAATTTTTTCAACTCTGCAGTAATTTTGGCATCATCTGCCAACGCCGTTGTCGCTGTAACCGTTAATAACAAAGCTAATATTAATTTTTTCATACACTATCCTTTTATGTATTGTTTAACTGGAGCAAAACTTCGCCGATGTTCTGGCAAAATTCCATATTTTGCTAACATTTCTAAATGAAATGCTGTTGGGTAGCCTTTATGGCGATCAAAACCATAGTCTGGATATTTTTGATGTAACTCAACCATTTCCTGATCACGTGCAACTTTCGCCAAAATTGATGCTGCACTAATTTCTGCAACTAAACTATCTCCTTTGACAACAGCTTGCGCAGGAATCCCCAGCGCTTGCGGAATACGATTACCATCAATTAACACAAAATCAGGTTGAATCGCTAATCCTTGTACCGCACGACACATTGCCAACATGGTTGCTTGTAAAATATTCAAATGATCAATTTCACTAGCCTCAGCACGCCCTAAACTCCAAGCTAACGCTTTAGCCTTAATTTCTTCAGCTAAAATTAAACGTTTTTTTTCAGATAACTTTTTGGAATCAGCTAACCCTAGAATCGGCTGATTAGGATCTAAAATCACCGCAGCCGTTACTACAGCTCCAATTAATGGACCTCGACCTACTTCATCTACACCAGCAATCAATTTTGCCTCTGGATAACAAAATACCATTATATGTTTGCCTCATTTGCTAATACACTCACAACCGCCTCTGCCGCAAGCTTATCAGCATCTTGTTGAATCGAACGATGTAAATCGGTAAAGGTTTGCCGTAACTGTGCTTTATGACGTAAATCTGCCTCTTCCGTTGAAAAATAAACAGCTAATTTTACCGCCAATAACTCGGGCTCACACTGTTCCTGAATCATCTCTGGAACTAATAAATCATTAGCTAAGATATTAGGTAATGAAATATAGTTAGTTTTAACTAAACGTTTTGCTAGCCAATAAGTACTTGCTTTCATTTTATAACCAACTACCATTGGCGATTTGCATAGCATCGCTTCTAAAGCCGCAGTGCCTGATGCTAGCAGAGTTGCTTCTGCTGCAATCATAGCTTGTTTTGCGTGCCCATCAATTAAAATCATCTCTAAATCAGGTGCAACCTGCTGCAAAATTTGCTCAAATTGTTGACGCCGCTTTTGATTTACTAACGGTACAAGTAACTTGATATCTGGATATTGCTGTTGCAATAAGATTGCCGTTTTAATAAACGTTTCAGCTAAAAAAGCCACTTCATTTTGCCGACTTCCCACCAAAATGGCTAAATAACGTTGATTTGGATCGATCTGTAATAATTCGCACGCGTCTAAACGATCGGGTTTAAGGGGTAACGTATCGGCTAGCGTATGCCCAATAAAACGACAAGGCACTTGATGTTGATCATAGAATGCTTTTTCAAACGGCATAAATACCAACATCATATTCACGGCTTCGGCAATCTTATGAATACGATTTTGTCGCCACGCCCAAACAGAGGGGCTCACATAATGTAAAGTCTTAATCCCTTGTTGCTTCAATTTATGCTCAACAGCAAGATTAAAATCTGGTGCATCAATGCCAATAAAAACATCTGGTTTAATCTCAATAAGATTTTCCAGCAAAGCTCGACGTATTTTCACTAATCGAGGTAAATGCTTCAGCACTTCAACGAGCCCCATTACACTAAGCTCTTCCATATCAAATAGCGTTTCGCACCCTTCTTGTAACATTTTAGGACCTGCTATTCCAATAAATTTAGCTTGTGGATAATGGATCTTTAAAGCACGAATTAACCCAGCGCCTAAAATATCACCTGAAGTTTCCCCTGCTACAATCGCAATCGTAGGGGCAGTAGGTGCATCAGTTATATCTGAAATGGTTTGTTGCATTTTTCCTCTCCAGAGTATAAATAAACCGCATTTTCTATCTATGCACTCATATGATAAAAAATGCGGTCAATGACGAAATATTAGCGAATAATGCCACGTGTTGAACGCTTAAAGAAGTCAATAAAGAAACTAATTGATGATTCTGTTTCAGCAATTTGTTCAATTTCAGGCATAACTTGTTCTAATGTTTTTTCACTACGATAGATCAATTTATACACACTGCGAATGACGTGCAATGTTGGTTTATCAAATCCTCGTCTTCTTAATCCTTCAATATTGATACCAAATGGACGAGCATGATTACCTTGCGCCATCACATATGGTGGAACATCTTGGCTAACCATTGAACCACCACCAAGCATAACGTGCGCTCCCACAATAACAAATTGGTGAATTGCAGACATACCACCAACAATCACAAAGTCATCTAGCTGTACATGACCTGCTAATGTGGCGTTATTAGCAAGAATACAATTATTTTTAATTTGGCAGTCGTGAGCGATATGCGCATTGACCATAAAGAGATTATTATCGCCAATCTTCGTAACACCACCACCTTGCACCGTACCTCGATGGATAGTAACGTGTTCACGAATACGATTATTATTACCAATAATCGTTGTTGTTGGTTCACCTGCATACTTCAGATCTTGGTTTACTTCACCAATCGTTGCAAATTGATAGATTTGGTTATTTTCCCCAATCTTCGTTTTCCCTTTAATCACAATATGCGAGTTCAAAACCGTATTGGCACCAATTTCGACATCTTTTTCAATAATACAAAACGGACCAACAACAACATTAGCCCCAAGGATTGCGCCCTCTTCGATAATTGATGTTGAATGGATTTTAGCACTTGGGTGGATCATCTTAAACTCCTCGTCTAGCACACATTAAGTCAGCTTCACACACTAATTGTCCATCAACGGTTGCAATTCCCTTAAAACGCATCACACCCCGTCTTTCACGTTCAAATTCAATATCTAATAACAGTTGATCGCCTGGCACAACTGGCTTTTTAAAACGCGCATTATCAATTGCTGCAAAATAATAAAGCTCATTTGATGATAACTGAGACGTTTTAAATGCTAATACTCCAGCAGCCTGCGCGAGTGCTTCTAAAATTAATACGCCAGGAAAAATAGGCTTTTGTGGAAAATGCCCTGTAAAACAGGGTTCATTTACACTGATATTTTTTACTGCCTTAATCCATTTTCCTTCTTCAAAATCTAACACACGATCAACCAATAAAAATGGGTAACGGTGTGGCAAAAGCTGCATAATTTCATTAATGTCAACTTGTCTTGGTTCTCGTTGAATTGTCACTTTGGTTGCCCCTTAATATACCTTTATTACTTATTGATATTTTTAATTCGTTTTTCTAATTCTTTGAGTCGTTTATTCATATCATTAATACCTAACGTCAAAGCTGCTGTTTTACGCCACTCTTTGTTTGGTTGTAATGGAATACCCGAAGAATAAACGCCAGGCTCAGTAATTGGGCGCATTACCATTCCCATTCCTGTTACCGTTACGCCATCGCAAATTTCCATATGCCCATTGATCACACTAGCCCCACCAATTAAGCAATAGCGTCCGACATGTAAACTTCCAGCCATAATCACACCACCAGCAACCGCAGTTCCTGTACCAATATGAACGTTATGCGCAATTTGGCAAAGATTATCAATAATCACATTATCTTCTATGACCGTTGCATCTAATGCACCACGATCAATACAGGTACAAGCACCAATTTCGACATGATTACCAATAATCACTGTTCCTGTTTGTGGAATTTTAATCCATTTTCCACGTTCATTTGCATAACCAAAACCATCGCTACCAATCACCGCCGAAGATTGGATTAAACAATCTGTACCGATTTCAACTGCATGATAGATAGAAACATTTGCCCATAACTTAGTTCTAGCACCAATTTTGGCATTTTTACCAATAAAACAACCTGCACCAATACAAACATCATCACCTAATACGGCACCATCTTCGATGACTGCATTAGCACCAATACTGACATTTTTTCCTAATATAGCTGTCGGCGAAATGACAGCACTATCAGCAATGTCGCTAGCAGGTTTCGGGGTGTTGTCCATATATTGCGCCAAAATCGCATAAGCCACATAAGGATCTTTTACAATAATAATATTTTGTTTTTCAGTACAATACGGAATATCTGCTTCACTTACCAATAAAACACCAGCTTGGCTTTCAGCAAGCAATGGGCGAAATTTTGGGTTAGAGATAAATGTTAAATGTTGTGAGGTTGCACGCTCTAACGGTGCAATACTTTCAACGAAAATATCGGCGTTACCCTTTAGAGTACCGCCGACTTTTTCCGCCAAATCACTTAGACGGTATTGTTGCATAATTCCCGCTAGTCCTTATTTTTTCTCAGAGACTGCTTCTTTTTTTAAGAGTTCAATTACTTGTTCGGTAATATCTTTACTTGAATCAGCATAAGCAAATGCAGTATCAGTCAAAACAAATGTATATTTCTTCTCTTTTGCAACTTGAGCGATTAAACCTTGTATTGATTTAATTGTTCTATCCTGCTCTTCTGCAACAAGTTCATTATATTTTTGCTGTAATTGATACACTTCATTATCGTGTGCAGCAATTAATTTTTGAATTTCTTCTTCACGTTTTTTGATATCTGCTTGGCGTAAATTTTTGCTATCTTTCTCTAACTTTTTACGCTTATCTTCAATTTCTTTTCTTTTTGGTTCTAGTTTTTTCACCAATTCAGCTTCTGCTGCTTTGTATTCATCTTGAATCTTAGCAATTTTTTGTTGAATATTGCTGCTATTTAATAATAGGTTACCATTTACATATGCAATATTTTCCTCTGCACTTGCCATAGAAGAAAATAATGTTGTACTTGCTAATGCAATAGCTAATCCTGTAACTTTTAATGCTTTTTTCATATAAAACTCCTAATTTTATGTTATAAACAATTTTAAGGGAGCTTATTTGAGTCTATAAACTGCAATAAGTTCCCCAAATATAATTAAAATGAACCACCAATACTAAATTGGAACTGTTCTACATCATCACCTTCATATTTTTTGATTGGTTTTGCATAAGAGAAAACCAATGGTCCTATTGGCGATTGCCATTGGAATGAAATTCCAGCAGAAGCTCTAACACGTGAAGGATCACTATAATCTACAACATCATATCGTTTAGATAATTCTTTATCCCATTTCGTATTCCATACACTTGCAGCATCTACAAAGAGTGATGTTCTGACCGTAGTTTGGCTTTTATCGCTGACAAATGGCGTTGGTACAATTAATTCAATACTGGTTGTCGCCATAGCATTACCACCAATAATATCTGTACTCTCTCCATTCATATAACATTCAAATTCATTATGAATCGCACCATTCAAACACCCATTAGGTGCATCTTTAGTAAGATAAAACGCATTCGGACCTACTGAACCATAAGAGAAACCACGTAATGAGCCAATACCGCCCGCAGTATAGTATTGATAGAATGGTAATTTCTTACCACCAAAGCCATTCGCATAATTAAGGCTTGCTTTACCTGAAATAACCCAAGTTTCTGCACGGTTCAATGGATAATAACCAATAACACTTGCATTTAATTTATAATATTTATTATCTGACCCAGGAATACTGATTCGACCACCAATATTCGCTTTTACACCTTGCGTTGGGAAGAAACCACGATTTAAACTGTTATAACCCCAGCCAAAGCTGAAATCAAAGTCATGATTAGAAAACTCCCAACTGTTTGCTTTGATTGATTGTAAATATAACGCTCGTTGATATTCTGGTTGAATATCTTTTAATTTATTATGCGCATATCCTAAGCCTAAATAGTAAGAGTTATTTTCATTTACAGGAAAACCTAATGTGGCATCAATCCCGTAAGACGTTTTTGAATAAGATGCTTGATTATTATTTTTTGAGTTATCGTATTTTTCATAATAAACATTACCACCAAGACTCACGCCATCTTTGGTAAAATAAGGCTCATTATAGCCTAGTGCAATGCTCATACCGTAATCGTTACGTGTACCAGATAGACTAGCAGATGCGCCTGTTCCTAAGAAATTATCTTGTTTCACACTTGCATTGTAACTAAATCCACTTTCTGTACCATAACCAATACCGAAATTAATGCTACCTGTATTACGCTCTTTTACTTTATAGATCACGTCCATTTGGTCATTTGTTCCTTTGACCATTTCTGTAAAACTATCTACTGTTTCAAAGAAACCTGTACGTTCTAAACGAAGCTTACCTTGCTGAATCGCTGCCAAAGAGTATAGCGAACCTTCTTGTTGGCGCATTTCTTGTCGTAATGTTTTATCTGCACTTGAATCATTACCTTTAAAGAGAATATTGCGCACATAGTAACGATGCCCCGCATCAACCACATACGTTAAATTCACTTCATGTTTTTCTTCATCAAATTCAGGTACTAAATTGACTTGTGGTGCAGCATAACTATTATCACCAAGAATTTGTTTAATACTCTCTTCAACATCTTTTGCATTATCGCCATTAAATAATTCACCCACATAGATTTTTTTCAATAATGGTTCTATTTGAGGCATCAAACCAGCTGTATCTCCTACAACACGAGCGCCACTAACTTTATATTGTTCACCTTCAAATAGATCAATGGTAATAGCAATATCTTTCTTATCATCACTCACTTTTGTCTTCACGTCAGTGATATTAAATTTCGGATAACCTTTATTTAGATAGAAAGTTTTAAGCGCTTGCAGATCATTTTGGAATTTTTGTTGATCTAATTTACTACTTGCAAAGAAATTCCACCATGAAGTATCAGGCTGTATTTCCATTTGCTCTAGCAATGTTTTACGATCAAATGCCTGATTCCCTACAAAATTGATTTCTTTAACTAACGCTCGCTCACCCTCAATAATATTTAGCTTTACATCTGCTTGATTACTTGAAACTTGATCAACTGCAAAATCAACTTGCGCATTATAAAAACCAATGGAGTGATAATAATTTATTAACTCATCACGGAACGCATTGAGTTTTTCACGGTTCAACAAGCTTCCTTTTTTGATATTGTTAGCATTTAAATTCTCCTGCAATGCGTCTTTCGGAATAGAATCATTACCAGAAAAGTCTAAACTATTAATCACTGCATGTTCTGCAATATGAATAACCAATGTATTTCCTTCACGAGAAGCTTGTACATTAGAGAATGAACCATTAAGGTACAGCGCTCGCACAAGATCTGAAATATCTCTATCAGTGATAGTCTGTCCAACTTTCACTGGCAAACGCGCTAAAATAGCGCCTTTATTCCCCTCTGAAATACCATCTAATCGAATGTCTTTCACGACAAATGGGGCTGCAAAACTTATGGTGCTACTAAATAATAAACTGGTTAACAAAATTTTCTTCATAGTAATCAATCCTGGTGTTTTCAATAACAGTAAAAATCCAACATTCAACTGCTGCATTATAAACGCATTATATCATTAAATAATACAAAAACTGTAAGCCATAATAATAACGCAATACCAATACGATACGCGATATTTTGAATTTTTTCTGGCACAGGTTTTCTGGTGATCCCCTCAATTAAGAGAAAGACAAGTTGCCCACCATCTAATACTGGCAATGGGAATAAATTCATAATCCCTAGATTTACGCTGATCAGCGCCATAAAGCGTAAAAAATAGGTTAACCCATTTTCAGATGATACTCCCGCCCCTTGAGCAATAGAGATTGGACCACCCAAGCTGCTTAGACTCACCTCTCCCGTAAAAAGTTTTCCAACAATCTTAATTGTTGCCCAAGAAAGTTGTCCGACCATTTGCCAAGAGTGCGATAACGCAGACAATAAGCCATAACGTTGTATTTCAATATCCGTCGCACTAAGCCCTTGAACAGCTGGCACTAACCCAACATATGCTTTACCTTTTTCATTTAATTGTGGAGTTAATTCAATATTTTTCGTGATGCCTTGCCGTTCAATACGAAGTTGTAAAGGTTGATTTGCTGAACCTTGAATTTTCTGCACAAACGCTGTCCAACTAAGTTTTTCGCCATTCACCGCTAAAATTTTATCACCTATTTGTAAACCACTTTTGGCTGCAGGCGAATTTTCAGCCACTTTAGCAATCACATTCTCCACTTTTGCACGTTTAGGCTCAATTCCCAAAGCGGTAAATGCCGTTTCATTACTTGGATCAAATTTCCATGCTGAAAGATCGATTGTACGATGAATAAGATGATCTGAGTTGTCATCTTGCAAACTAATTTTCACCTTGCCATCACCCATCTTTGCCGCCAACACTAAATTCACCTCTTCCCAATTATGGATCGGCTCATTATCAATCGCAGTAATACGATAGTTCGTAGGCAACTGCGCTTGTGCTGCTAATGAATCTTGACGTAACTCAGCAATAATGGGCTTTAAAGTTGGAATCCCAATTAAATAGACAAGCCAAAACGCGACAAGAGCAAATAAAAAATTAGCTAATGGACCTGCTGCATAAATCAGAATACGAGAGAAAACTGGCTGGCGATTAAATGATTTAGCAATTAATTCAGGTGCTACCTCTTCATTGCGTTCATCTAGCATTTTGACATAGCCACCAAGTGGAATCAGCGAAACAACAAACTCTGTACCATGTTTATCCGTTTTTCGCCAAAGTACTTTACCAAACCCAATCGAGAAGCGTTGTACCGCTACCCCACATTTTCTTGCCACCCAAAAATGCCCAAACTCGTGTACAAACACTAATACGGCAATAACAACAATAAATGAAATAACTGTCCACAAAAATGATGGCATAACTTATCCAACTAAGCTAATACAAAGAAAAAGGAACAAAACACTGGTAACGCTGCCGTTAAACTATCTACACGATCTAAAATGCCACCATGTCCAGGAATCAACTGACTACTATCTTTAATACCACAATGACGTTTAAGCATACTTTCGGTGAGATCACCCAAAATTGATACCATAACAGTTAATACCGATACCACAACCAAGCCCGCAAATGAAAGATTTGTTGCTTCATATAGTGGTGTAATCGTTAAAAAGATAGCCGCAACAATAATGGTTAAAGCAATACCACCGATTACGCCTTCCCACGTTTTCCCAGGGGAAACTTTTGCCGCTAATTTATGCTTACCAAATTTTCGACCAGCAAAATAAGCCCCCGTATCGGCAGCCCAAACCAATAAGAAAACATATAAAAGTAAGATAATTCCTTGATAACTACTGCTGTTATACTGATAAAAACGCAGTGCTAATAAACTTAGGAAAAAAGGCGTCAGTGTAAAAAATGCAAATAAAAGTTGTGCAATAGCTGATGTCCCCCAGAATGTCGTACTTTTTGGATAGGTAATGACCAAAATAAAGGCAATACTCCACCATACCAATGAAGAAACTATCAACAATTCCGAGACATCATTTAAAATTTTACCACTAGCAATAAAATCACTACTTGCATAAATAAATAGATAAAGCAATGCAGCAGCGATACTCGTAATAATCCCACGCATAATAGGTTGTTTAACCTTAGCAAATTGAGTCCATTCCCAAACAGCTAATACAACTAGTAATGCACAAGTACACGCAAATAATAGGGGCGGGAAAACAAAGAGCACGATAAATACTAGACTAACTAATACTAGTGCTGACAAAATTCGAGCCTTTAACAAAATAAACTCCTATTATGATCTTTTAGAAAGTGAGCCAAAACGACGCTCTCGTTGTTGATAAAAATCCAGTGCAGCCTCAAATTCCATTTCTGAAAAATCTGGCCATAAAACTTCCGTAAAATAGAGTTCTGCATATGCCACTTGCCACAATAAAAAATTGCTAATTCGTTGTTCGCCACTGGTACGAATTAATAAATCAACCATTGGTTGTTCTGCTGTTGTTAAGTAATCTGCAAATTTTGTTTCATCTAATTGTTGTAAATCTAGTTTGCCAGCTTGTACTTCTGCGCAAACACGCTTAGTTGCCTGTAAAATATCCCAACAACCACCATAATTTGCAGCAATATTTAACGTTAATTGAGTATTATGTTGAGTTAGCTCTTCCGCATGACGGATCCGTTTTTGCAAGCCATCACTAAAACGAGAAATATTACCTAACACTTTTAAGCGAATATTATTTTTATGTAATTTCCCCACTTCCAGATCTAGCATTCGCATAAATAAATCCATCAACGCGTTCACTTCATGTTCTGGTCGTTGCCAATTTTCACTACTAAATGCGTATAAAGTCAGATATTTAATACCCGTCTTAGCAGCATAATAAACTGCACGCCTTACTGCTTGTGCACCATTACGATGACCAAAAACACGTAATTTACCTTTTTGTTTCGCCCAGCGCCCATTGCCGTCCATAATAATTGCAACATGTTGAGGGATATTTTCAGGATCTAATGCCATATAATATTTAAAATTGCGTAACTAATACCGAGCGACAATATACCACGCAAGTGATTAATTAAAAACTTAAAATCCAATCATTTGCCAATTCTCTGGCGATTTTATCAACGGCTAAGACATCTTCTACCGAACAAATATGCTGTGCAGGAATCTTTTCCACGACCAAACGATTTAATTCTGCAATCTGGGTAAATTTAATTCGTTCTTGTAAAAAAGCAGCAACCGCAACTTCATTAGCGGCATTCATTGCCGTGGTTGCATATTGTCCAGCATCAAATGCTTCAATCGCTAATTTTAAATTTGGATAACGTTGAAAATCTGGCGCCATAAAGGTTAGCTCTGCAATCTGCGTAAAATCTAATGGTGCCACGCCAGACACAATGCGTTGTGGATAAGACATTGTTTCCGCAATCGGCGTTCGCATATCAGGATTACCCATTTGTGCAATCACACTACCATCAATATACCGTACCATAGAATGAATAATAGATTGAGGGTGAATAATAATCTCCATTTGTTCAGCACGAGCATTAAATAACCATCGAGCCTCAATATATTCCAATCCTTTATTCATCATTGTTGCTGAATCAACGGAAATTTTTGCGCCCATTGACCAATTTGGGTGCGCAATCGCTTGCGCTGGGGTAATACGCTCAAATTCATCTAAAGGTTTGGTTCTAAATGGACCACCAGATCCCGTCAAGACAATTTTACTAACGCCTAATGCTGCTAAATCACAAAAACCAATATTTTGTTGTGCTTCTACTGGTAATGATTGAAAGATCGCATTATGCTCACTGTCAACTGGCAACAAAGTAGCCCCATATTTTTTCACCGCATCTAAAAAGACCTGCCCACAAGTAACCAATGATTCTTTATTCGCTAATAAAATACGTTTCCCAGCTTTAATCGCCGATAACGTTGGCAAGAGACCTGCCGCACCAACAATCGCCGCCATGACCATATCGACTTTTTCATGGGCGGCAAGTTCACAAATCGCTTCTTCACCTGCCACGACTTCTGTCGCACAACCTTGACGTTTTAATCTTTCTGCAACTTGTTTTGCTGCACTATGATTCGCCATTGCAACAAATAAAGGCTCAAATTCTAAACACTGCTTTGTTACTAACTCAACATTACTATTCGCAACTAAGGCAAAAACTTGATAATTTTTATTATGCTTTATTACAGAGATGGTACTTTGGCCAATTGAACCAGTAGAACCTAGAATGACGATATTTTTCATGATATGTGCAGCTTGTTGTTAAAAATAAAAAAATAACTGGCGCAATCTAAATTACGCCAGTTACCGAAAAGATTAATTAGAAATCCATTAGCTCTTTTTCTTTTTCTGCTAACGCCTCATCAACTTTTTTCACATAAAGATCCGTTAATTTTTGGATCTCTTCTTGTGCTTTACGTTCTTCGTTCTCGCTAATTTCTTTATCTTTCAACAATGCTTTAATTTTATCATTTGCATCACGACGGATATTACGTACTGCAACACGCCCTTGCTCAGCTTCGCCACGAACAACTTTAGTTAAATCACGACGACGCTCTTCTGTTAAAGGCGGTAATGGAACACGAATAGTTGTGCCAGCAGAAGCTGGATTCAAACCAAGATCAGAAGCCATAATCGCTTTTTCTACCGCAGAAATTAAACTACGATCAAATACGGTTACTGCTAATGTACGAGCGTCTTCGGCAACAACGTTAGCCACTTGGCGTAATGGTGTCGCTGCACCATAATATTCTACATGAATACCATCTAATAAACTTGGGTGTGCACGTCCAGTACGAATTTTAGAGATTTGGCTTTTTAAGGCTTCAACGCTTTTTTCCATACGTTGTTGCGCTTCATCTTTAATTGTTTTAATCACACTATTTTCCTTTTTAAATTAAGTTGAATAACAACTGCTGCCGAATTTTAACTAATGTAATGCTTTTTTTAAATCTATTTTTTATCGGTAATCAACGTACCTTCCCTCTCACCTAATACAACTTGACGTAATGCACCAGGTTTATTCATATTAAATACACGAATTGGCATACCGTGATCTCGTGCTAAGGTAAATGCAGCTAAATCCATTACTTTTAACTCTTTTTCTAATACTTCTTGGTAGGTTAATTGTGAATATAATTTTGCATTTGGATTGGTTGCAGGATCACAATCATAGACACCATCAACTTTCGTTGCTTTAAGCACGACATCAGCTTCAATTTCAATACCTCGTAAACAAGCGGCCGAATCAGTCGTAAAGAAAGGGTTACCTGTCCCTGCTGAAAAAATCACAACTTGTCCTTGTTTTAACAAACGAATTGCTTGAGCCCAACTATATGTATCACACACCCCATTAAGAGGAAATGCCGACATCAATTTCGCATTCACATCTGCACGATGTAATGAATCACGCATCGCTAAACCATTCATTACTGTTGCTAACATTCCCATATGATCACCAACAACACGGTTCATTCCAGCTTTCGCTAATTTTGCACCACGGAATAAATTACCACCACCTAATACAACCGCAACTTGTACACCTAATGCCAAGAGATCTTTAATTTCAGCTGCCATACGATCCAAAATAGAAGGATCGATTCCAAAACCCTCTTCACCTTGTAATGCTTCACCACTCAGTTTAAGTAAAATACGGTTATAAATTGGTTTTAATTGACTCATTGTGATTTTCCTTTTCATATTGTTGTGAAAATATAAACAAATAATTTTCTACTTCAGTTAAGCACTGCAAAATACTTGTTTATATTTTCAGCTTATAAAAAAAGCGAGTTTCCTCGCTTTTTTCAGATGGCTAATTAAGCTTTTGACATCGCAGCTACTTCAGCAGCAAAGTCAGATTCAACTTTCTCAATACCTTCACCCACTTCTAAACGGATAAAGCCAGAAACTGAAGCGTTTACTGATTTTAAGTAGCTACCCACAGATTGTGAAGGATCCATTACAAACGGCTGACCTGTTAATGATACTTCACCTGTGAATTTCGCCATACGACCTTCAACCATTTTTTCTGCGATTTCTTTTGGTTTGCCAGAGTTCATCGCGATTTCAATTTGAATTTCACGCTCTTTCGCAACCACATCAGCAGATACATCTTCAGGGTTCACGAATTCAGGTTTAGATGCGGCAACGTGCATTGCGACTTTTTTCAACTCATCTTCCGCACCTGCACCTGCTACTAATACACCGATTTTTGCACCGTGTAAGTATTGTGCGATCACTTCACCTTCTAGGTATTGCACACGACGAATGTTCATATTTTCGCCGATTTTAGCTACTAACGCCGCACGTTTTTCTTCAAATGCCGCTTTTAAATCGTCAATTGATGCGCCTTTGTTAGCTAAAGCATAATCTGCCACTTCGTTTGCAAGTTCTAAGAAGCCTGCATCTTTCGCTACGAAGTCTGTTTCGCAGTTCATTTCCACTAATGCACCAAAACCTGCGCCAATACGTGCAAGAATAACGCCTTCTGCTGCAACACGACCTGCTTTTTTCGCCGCTTTTGCTTGACCTGATTTGCGCATATTGTCGATTGCTAATTCGATATCGCCGTTTGCTTCAACAAGTGCTTTTTTGCACTCCATCATACCTGCGCCAGTACGTTCACGAAGTTCTTTTACTAATGATGCTGTAATTTCAGCCATTTTTAAATCCTCTTTCTGTGTCAGTTAGACCACATTTTATATAAAACAGGGAACCCTAATGAGTCCCCTGCTAACCAATTAGTTTACTGTGGTTAATAAGGGATTTAACCTTATTAGATCCCAATAAGATTATTCTGCTTTCGCTTCAGCTTCTGCTGCTAATTGTTCAAAAGCTTCTTCTGCAACCGCACCTTGAGCTTGTGCTTTACCCTCTTTCACAGCTTGTGCTGCTGCAGTTAAGTAAAGTTGGATTGCTCTTACTGCGTCATCGTTACCAGGAATCACATAATCAACGCCATCTGGATCAGAGTTAGTATCAACAATCGCAAACACAGGAATACCAAGATTATTTGCTTCTTTTACTGCGATATGTTCGTGATCAGCCGCGATAACAAATAACGCATCTGGTAAACCGCCCATATCTTTGATACCGCCAAGACTTAACTCTAATTTTTCCATCTCACGAGTACGCATTAACGCTTCTTTTTTGGTTAATTTATCAAAAGTACCATCTTGAGATTGAGTTTCTAAATCTTTTAAGCGTTTGATTGATTGACGAACTGTTTTCCAGTTAGTCAACATACCACCTAACCAGCGGTGGTTTACATAGTATTGTTGGCAATCTAATGCTGCTGCTTGCACTGGATCAGTTGCGGCACGTTTTGTACCAACGAAAAGCACTTTACCGTTGTTTGCTGCAATACGTTTTAACTCTTCTAACGCTGCATTAAACATAGGTAATGTTTTTTCTAAGTTGATAATATGAACACCATTACGTGGTCCGAAAATGAATGGTTTCATTTTTGGATTCCAGTAACGAGTTTGGTGACCGAAATGAACGCCAGCTTGTAGCATTTCACGCATTGTAACTTGTGCCATAATTTTTTCCTTATTTGATTGGGGTTTAGCCTCCACATATCCCTAAACAATCGACCGTTTGGCACCCCGATTGTTAGTATAGATATGTGTGTGAAATAATAAATTTGCCTTTCAAAATTTTTACGACAAAAAGGCGGTGCGTTTTATACCATAAAATGCAGAAAAAACCAATGTTTATCGATAAATATTTTCGTTAAAAGCCATCTAAAACTTGCAAAGCATCACTCAATTTTTTCACCACAAAAACCTGCATATTCTCAATCGGATTTTTGGGACGATTGGCATAAGGGACGATTGCTCGGCGAAAACCATGTTTAGCTGCCTCACTAATCCGTTCCTGCCCACTAGGTACAGGGCGAATTTCGCCTGCTAACCCCACTTCTCCAAATACGACTAAATCTCGTGGTAATGCTCGATTGCGGAAACTCGAAATCAACGCCAATAACAATGCAAGATCTGCACTGGTTTCACTAACTTTTACACCACCGACCACATTCACAAAAATATCCTGATCAGCCATTTGCAAACCACCATGGCGATGTAAAACCGCTAACAACAAAGCGACTCGGTTATGATCCAACCCTACCGCTACTCGACGTGGATTCGCTAACATTGAATGATCAACTAACGCTTGAATTTCTACTAATAGAGGGCGAGTTCCTTCCCATAAAACAACTACCGAACTACCAGGTGTTTGTTCTTCGCCACGGCTTAAAAAAATTGCAGATGGATTTTTTACTTCTTTTAAGCCTTGCTCAGTCATACCAAATACACCAAGCTCATTGACGGCACCAAAACGGTTCTTCTGACTACGCAAGGTACGAAAACGAGAATCCGCTTCGCCCTCTAATAAAATCGAGCAATCAATACAGTGTTCTAATACTTTTGGTCCAGCAAGGGTACCATCTTTCGTTACGTGTCCAACCATAATAATGGCAACTTGTTTTGTTTTTGCATAACGCGTTAAAAAAGATGCACATTCACGCACTTGCGCCACACTTCCAGGTGAAGATTGTATATCCGCCAAGTGCATCACTTGAATAGAGTCAATGACCATAATTTTCGGTTGTAATTGATCGGCTAACAGGCAAATTTGTTCAACGGAAGTTTCTGAAAGCACTTGCAACGTTTCTGTGGGTAAATTTAAACGCTTTGCCCGCATTGCTACTTGTTGCAACGACTCTTCCCCCGTTACATATAACGTTGACATTTGTTGTGCCAAGCCACACATCACCTGCAACAATAAAGTACTCTTTCCTGCCCCTGGGTGCCCTCCAATTAAGATCGCACTACCTGGTACAATACCACCACCTAGTACCCGATCTAATTCATTAAATCCACTCGCAAAACGCGGCAACTCTGACAAACTAATTTCCGATAATTTCTGTACTTTACTGCCACTTGCCCCAGCATAGCCACTAAAGCGATCATTTTTGCTTGGTGTACTTGCTAATCTCACTTCTGTAATGGTATTCCATGCTTGGCAAGCACTGCATTGCCCCTGCCAACGTGCATATTCTGCACCACAATCATTACATACATATGCGGTTTTTACTTTTGCCATTTTCTTATTTCAAGGTAACTTTTAATAAATTAATCATTCTTTGTAGATACTTGCCTCGAGAGGTAAATTCCAATAATTGTTGAATTGCTTTGGTATGATCTTGCTGCTCAACATGCCGTGCAATCATTTGTTTAATTTGTTGGTAAAACATCTGATTAGTTTCTTGCAACTCTTCAACGATCTCTTGTTGTGATACAGGTAATTCCATCAATAATTGCGCTAACAACTGCGGCTCATTTTCATAATATTGATATAAATTAAAAAATAAGCCAATTAATTCTATCGTAGCAAAACCATCTAACACGGATACTTGCGTATTAACTTTCTCTAAATATTTTAACAAACGCCACTCGTAATCAAGTAATGCCACCACCTTTTGGTGTGCAGTAGGAAAGGATTGATGCAATAAATTCCGCCAATCTTCAATTAGAACTGGCTTGCTCTTTTTACCTAATCCAGCGAGTTGGTAACCTCTTTCTGCTTTGCTTTCTTGCCCAATTCGTATTCCATCAAGAAAAAGTAAATTCTGTACAAAATTCAACACATCAAGCACTGATCCTGTTTTTAATTCAATTTCTATCTCGCTAATCGGTGCCTGTTGTTGATTAGCTAGAATTTTCCCTTGATCAATCGCAATCTCCAACTGCGTCCCACTACCAGTTTCCAACACATAATACTCACGCTGAAAATCTGTACTAAAAATTGGCATTAATGAGGATTGTAATACGGCATAATCTTGCGCCAGTTGTAATTCTGAATATTGATGAAATAAAGTAAGATCTGGCTTTTCGCAAGATAAATTCACATTATATTCAGGACGAATATGCAAACCACCTTGTACTTTACCTGCTGTTTTTAATGTCATGGTATAACATTCATTTTCTTTTCTGACGCGTAGTCCCATTTTTTGTCGGGAGAAAAAATGATCTTGTGTATCAAAATAAATATTTTGACTAAAAACCTGTTGCTGTTTAATTAATTTAAAGTGGCTAAGTTCTTGTTTTATACTATTGATAAGACCTTGATTTACCAATAGCTTTAATTCAATTTCTGGCGACATATTGTATTTCTCAATTTTCATGATAAGCCCCATTACTTTAACAAAGTTTTACCTTGCTGCACAAAATAAAATCTTGTAACGGTAAAAAGGTCTATTGTAAAATTCGCCCAGTTTTGTCTTCTATGATTTGCTTAAAACTCACAGATAAGGAGATGTTTATGGCAATTAATAACATTCTTGGTCTATTTGCCCAATCCCCGCTTAAACCACTACAAAAGCATTCCACTAAAGTTAATGAAGCTTGTGCAATGTTAATTCCTTTTTTTGAAGCTTGTTATACTGATGATTGGGAAACGGCAATGCAATTCCGTAATAAAATCTCTGAATTAGAAAAGCAAGCTGATTTACTCAAACGTGAAATCCGTTTGAAATTACCACGTGGTCTATTTATGCCCGTAGAACGTACAGACTTATTAGAACTTGTAACGCAATTAGATAAATTAGCGAACTATGCAAAAGATATTTCTGGTCGGGTAATTGGTCGTCAACTAAAAGTCCCTGAAGAAATTCAAGCTGAATTTTTAGCCTATGTACGCCGTAGTTTAGATTCAAGTGATCAAGCAAGACGTGTAATTGATGAAATGGATCAATTACTAGAAACAGGGTTTAGAGGGCGTGAAGTGAATTTTGTAAACGATATGATTACAGAATTGGATAAAATTGAAGATGATACTGACCATATGCAAATTCTCTTACGCCGCAAATTATTAGCCTTAGAATCATCTTATAATCCGATTGATATGATCTTTTTATATAAAATCATTGAATGGGTCGGGGTGTTAGCAGATCAAGCTCAACGTGTTGGCTCTCGCATTGAATTAATGTTAGCGCGTTCATAATGCAATCGATGATTAACCATCATTTAATTTATTAGGATGACTTATGGAAACATTATCTCATTACAGTACGTTGCTGGTGATTCTAACGGCAGTTTTCGGTTTTTTAATGGCATTCGGAATCGGCGCAAATGATGTATCAAATGCGATGGGTACTTCCGTTGGCTCAAAAGCAATCACCCCTCGTCAAGCTATTATTATTGCCATTATCTTTGAAGGTGCAGGAGCATATCTTGCTGGAGGAGAAGTCGCAGAAACCATAAAAGATGGCATTATTGACCCAACACTATTCATTCATCAACCCGAGATCTTAGTTCTCGGTATGATGGGTTCGTTACTTTCTGCTGGCTTTTGGCTTGTTTTTGCTTCTCGTCTAGGCTGGCCTGTCTCTACCACCCATACCATTATCGGGGCTATTGTTGGCTTTGCTTGTGTAACTATCGGTAGCGATGCTGTCGAATGGGGAAGATTATCAGGTATTTTTGGTAGTTGGATTATCACGCCTTTTATTGCTGGCATTATTGCTTATCTTATCTTTAGCAGTACGCAAAAATTAATTTTTGATACAGACTCTCCACTTAATAATGCAAAACGTTTTGCACCTTTTTATATGGGATTAACCATTTTCATTATATCGCTAGTAACCATTAAAAAGGGGCTTAAACATATTGGTTTACATCTTACCAACGGTGAAACGTTTATTATTTCTCTTGTTTTAAGCATTGTTGCCATTATTGGTTGCTTCATTTATTTACGCAGTCAATCTTTCGAGAAAAAAGCAACTGCTGGATTTGGTGCAGTAGAAAAAGTCTTTCGTATGCTAATGTTATTAACAGCTTGTTCTATGGCATTTGCTCATGGCTCAAATGATGTTGCCAATGCGATTGGTCCATTATCTGCTGTTGTTTCCATTATTGAACATGGTGGCGTGATTGCAGGAAAAACAACCATGGCATGGTGGGTATTACCATTAGGCGCATTAGGTATCATTACAGGTCTTGCGGTTATGGGGAAAAAAGTCATGGAAACAATTGGAACAGGAATTACAGACTTAACCCCAAGTCGTGGTTTCTCTGCACAATTTGCCACTGCAACCACGGTAATCCTTGCTTCTGGTACAGGATTACCAATTTCCACAACACAGACTTTAGTAGGGGCGGTACTTGGCGTTGGTTTTGCCCGTGGTATTGCTGCGCTCAACTTAACCGTTATCCGTAATATTATTTCATCGTGGATTATTACCCTACCAGCGGGTGCAGTATTCTCGATTATAATTTTTTATATCCTAAAAACTGTGTTATTGTAAAATACATAACTAATCGCTAAATGCAGTTTAAACTGCATTTAGTGGTAAATCTTACCTATCTAACTAACTGAAAATCATCAAAAAAGTACATATTTATGAAAAATTTTTCTCGTCTTTTGGGGATATTTTCAACCCTTATTATTAGCCAGTGTGCCTTTGCGCAAACTCAATATGTATCAGAAAATTTGAATACCTACCTCAGAAAAGGGGCGGGCGATCAATTTAAAATTGTCGGAACAATCAAATCAGGTGAAGCAGTTACCGTATTAGAAAAAAAAGACAAATATACGCAAATTCGTGATAGCCGTAATCGTGAAGGTTGGATTCTCTCGAGTGAACTCAGTAGCGCTGCAAGTAGTAAGGAGCAAGTTCCTGCCTTACAAAAACAGATTGATGAACTCACATTAAAACTAAATCGTATCAATCATGACTGGCAACAACGTACCAACGAAATGCAACGTCGTACACAACAAGCCGAAAAACAAAGTAGCGAACTACTCGAACAAAATTCTCAATTAAGCCGCCAATTAGACATCATCAAAAATAAAAATAAAGATTTAGAAGCAATGCTTGATTCGGAAAAACGTGGCATTATTATTCGTTGGTTTATTTATGGTGGTTCTGTTTTAGCTGTTGGTCTTCTCCTTGGGTTAGTTATCCCAGTCTTAATTCCAAGACGTCGCCGAGATCGTTGGTAATGGTAAAACAACAACCAGAAGTTTATTTAGTAGGCGGCGCAGTTCGTGATCGCCTACTGGGTTTACCCGTTAAAGATAAAGACTGGCTGGTCGTTCATGCAACCCCTGACTACCTCTTACAACAAGGCTATCTACAAGTTGGGAAAGATTTTCCTGTTTTTTTACATTCAAAAACCAAAGAAGAATACGCTTTAGCCAGAACTGAACGCAAAACAGGCAAAGGTTATACTGGTTTTTATTGTGATTTTTCACCTAACATCACGCTAGAACAAGATTTAATACGCCGTGATCTAACGATTAATGCGATTGCCGAGGATTTACAAGGAAAGTTACATGATCCTTATCACGGTATTTCTGATCTAAAGAAGAAAATCTTACGTCATATTTCACCTGCATTTTGTGAAGATCCTTTGCGTGTACTGCGTGTTGCCCGTTTCGCAGCTCGTTTCTATCAACTTGGTTTCCAGATCGCCCCAGAAACATTAGCCTTAATGGAAAATATGGTAAAAAGTGGTGAATTACAGGATTTAACGCCTGAACGTGTCTGGCTAGAAACAGAAAAAGCCTTAAATACCGCTAACCCTGAAATCTATTTCCAAACATTAAACCAAATTGGTGCAGGTGAGTTATTTAATGAATTACAACCATTGTGGCAATCAGAAAATCATATGGTAACTCACGCGTTAACTCGCTTAAATAAACTTTTAAGCAAGCAAATTATTGATGATAAAATTGCACGTTTTGCCTTACTTTGTGTTTGTTTAACATCTCAAACAACACACTCTATCCAGCAAATTACCCAACAAATTCAACAACTGTGTCAACGATATAAAGCACCTCTTGCTTATCAAGAATATGCGATTTTGGCTACACAATTTGTTGAGCAATTTACAAGAACAGATCAACTTTCTGCCGATCAGATTGTTACTCTTTTTGATCAATTAGATTGTTGGCGTAAACCGCAACGCTTATCTGATTTATGCTTGATCTATCAAGCCTTTTTCCCTGATTTTACTGCTCAACAGCAACAACAATGGCAACACTGGTATCAATTAGCAAAAGCAGTTGATGTGCAACAAATTATTACTGCTGGCTTTCGTCAGCAACAGATTAAACAAGAACTTTATCAACGCCGTGTATTAGCGATTTCTCATGCAAATTAAAGGATATAAACATACATGATTAATAATCTTGAACTAGAACAACAACTTAATCACTTACTAAATAGCGATAAAATTAATGATTATGCCCCTAATGGCTTACAGGTTGAAGGTAAACCTCAAATTCAAAAAATCGTTACTGGTGTAACAGCATCACAAGCCCTGCTAGACTATGCGATAAGTGTTAACGCAGATGCAATTATTGTTCACCACGGCTATTTCTGGAAAAATGAAAATCCTTGTATCCGTGGCATGAAAGGTAAACGCATTCAAACTTTATTAAAAAATGAGATCAATTTATATGCTTATCATCTGCCACTGGATATGCACCCAACACTAGGCAACAACGCACAATTAGCCCAATTACTTGGTATAGAAAATTTGCAATCCTTAGAAGATTCCCCTAATTCAATCCCAATGTGGGGAACGCTACCTCAAGCTATCTCTGGTGAAGCCTTTGCCGAACGTATCAATCAAACATTAGGTCGAGTTTGTTTACATTGTGCCAATAATCCAGCACAACTGATTCAAAAAATAGGACTTTGCACTGGTGGTGGGCAAGGTTATATCGATCTTGCAGCAAGTAAAGGTTGCGATGCTTTTATTACTGGGGAAGTTTCCGAGCAAACCGTTCATTCTGCACGGGAACAAGATATTCAATTTTTTGCTGCAGGACATCACGCTACCGAACGCTATGGTATTAAAGCTTTAAGCGAATGGTTACAGCAAAATTATGCGCTGGAAGTTGAATTTAAGGATATTGATAATCCAGCTTAATGCAAGGAAATCTATACAAACCACTGACAAACTTCGTTTTAAGAAAGATCTTTATAAATCCTCCATAGGATTCCCTTGTGCCTTGCCCGAATGTAGGAAAGATTTTTAGGCAAAAAACGTCTAATTTTTCTGAGTTTTGCGAAGAAAAATATCAGTTTTTTGCCGCCCGAAAAATCTTGACGGAATGAGGAAATAGCAAGGTACTAGGGCGTGCTTTTTTTGCTTCGTTTTTTTGCACGAGCAAAAAATGAAGTCGCCCTTTAGGGCGAAACCTAAATCTAAATTTAGCTAAGAATATTGATAAAGATTAATTCATTCGACTGTATCAATAAATTAAATATAAAACTAATTTAACACTTCCCCATCTTCTCTTTATAATGCTGACGGCAGACAGATAAATAATGATCATTCCCGCCAATCTGAATTTGATCGCCCTCTTTAATCACCTCACCCTGCTCATTCAGGCGTAACACAAAATTCGCTTTACGACCGCAGTAACAGATCGTTTTTAGCTCTTCTAATTGATCAGCCCACGCTAACAAATAGCGGCTACCTTCAAATAATTCAGCTTGGAAATCAGTGCGTAATCCATAACATAACACGGGAATATTTAATTTATCGACAACATCTGTCAACTGATAAACTTGTGCTTTGGTTAAAAATTGTGCTTCATCGACTAAAATACAATGTAATTTTTGTTGTTGATGTTGTGCTTGAATATCAACAAACAGATCGGTTTTTGCATCAAATAATTTTGCTTGTTCTTCGATCCCAATTCTTGAGGTAACTTTCCCCACGCCATAACGGTTATCAATCGCTGCCGTATAAACTAACGTATGCATTCCTCGCTCACGATAGTTATATGAAGATTGTAATAACGTGGTCGATTTTCCTGCATTCATAGAAGAATAATAAAAATAGAGTTTTGCCATAGCCCAATCCTTTATAAAAAACGGCGCTAGTATAACGATATTCAGTGTTGATTAATATATTTGATTTTACACTTCAGGCTTTAGACTTTGAGCGGAACTCTCTATAATAACCCAATCAAATTTATACACGAGGTAAGTATGCAGTTTTCCAAAATGCACGGATTGGGTAATGATTTTATGGTGGTTGATGGCATTACCCAAAGTGTTTTTTTCTCTGAAGAGATTATCCGCCGTCTAGCAGATCGCAATCGAGGCGTTGGTTTCGATCAATTATTGCTAGTTGAAGCACCTTATGATCCAGAATTAGATTTCCATTATCGTATTTTTAACGCCGATGGTAGCGAAGTGGAACAGTGCGGTAATGGAGCGCGATGTTTCGCTCGCTTTGTCCGTTTAAAAGGCTTAACCAATAAAAATGAGATTAAAGTCAGCACCGCAAAAGGTAAAATTGTTTTAATTGTCAATGATGATGAAACAGTGCGTGTCAATATGGGTGAACCAATTTGGGAACCCGCTAAGATTCCTTTTATTGCCAATAAGTTTGAGAAAAACTATATCCTGCGTACAGATCTACAAACTGTATTATGTGGCGTTGTTTCCATGGGAAACCCGCATTGTGTATTACAAGTAGATGATGTTACAACAGCCAATGTCGAACAATTAGGACCATTATTAGAACAGCATGAACGCTTCCCCGCTCGTGCGAACATTGGTTTTATGCAAATCATCAATCGTCAACAGATTAAACTACGTGTCTTTGAACGTGGGGCTGGTGAAACACAAGCTTGTGGCACAGGCGCATGTGCAGCTGTTGCGGTTGGTATTATGCAAGGTTTATTAGATAACAACGTCAGCGTAACACTACCTGGTGGAAAATTAGAAATTGAATGGCAAGGGCAAGGATACCCTCTTTATATGACAGGTGATGCCACATTTGTCTATGACGGCGTTATCCAATTATAAGGCGTAATTATGTGTGATATTGATACAAATTTTGAACAACAGATTGCCGAATATTTGCAATCTCACCCAGATTACTTTGCACGTCATTTGCCATTATTAGATCAATTACAGATCCCACACGAACGCAAAGGCATGATCTCCTTAGTGGAGGCACAATTAGGGCGACAACGGGACAAAATTGCCCAGTTAGAAAACACTCTGCATCAAGTAAGCAATACCGTACAACAAAACGAAACCCTATTTTTCAGTTTATTACCTTTGCAAAAACAGCTTTATCAAGCAAAATCCGTGGTTGAAGCTAATCAAATATTAAACCAATGGGCAAATGAATTAGGGTTAAAACAAGCAAAATTGCTCTTACTCAAAGATGCTTGGCAAACAGAACTTCTTGAGTCAGAACAATTCTGGTTAGATCGGAAAGCCTTTGAAATTATTCGCTTAGAACGTTTTGGCTTACAATCTTTTTATCTTGGCAAATTAACTAATCGCGAAAAATCATTACTCTTTTTACCTGAAGAATTACCGATTGGTTCTGTCGCATTATGCCTATTAAACAATAAAGCAGATCATAAGCCTTATCACACTGTTTTACTCTTCACCGCATTACATGAGAGGCATTTTTACCGTGGACAAAATACTGATTTTCTTGAAACTGTAATTGAATTACTCGAACCTTTACTGCATCAATGGTTAACTTATAAAAAATAGCGTATGTTACAACAGTGGTTAGAACAATATTGGAATTATTTGCGAATTGAACGCCAACTAAGCCCTAAAACTCTCGAAAGTTATCAACAGCAAATGGACGCCTGCGTTGAATTGCTCACAACTGAAGGCATTACCGATTGGTTGCAAGTCGATGGGAGTGTCATTCGTTTTATTTTAACTCAAGGCAAAAAGTCAGGATTACATGAACACAGCCTTGCATTACGTCTTTCGAGTTTACGTGGCTTTTTCCAATTTTTATTGCGTAAAAAAGTGATTACTGTCAATCCAACAGATGGTATCTCTGCACCGAAAGCAGGCAAACGCTTACCAAAAAGTTTGGATATGGAATCAATTACCCAACTACTTGATATTAAAAGCAAAGAGCCGCTTGCCTTACGTGATAAAGCGATGATGGAATTAATGTATAGTTCTGGGTTACGTCTTTCTGAATTAAGAGGTTTAAACCTTGAAGATATTAATTTCAACGCTAAGGAGTTGAAAGTATTAGGGAAAGGAAACAAAGAACGTATCCTACCATTTGGTCGTTATGCTGCTGGTGCATTGCATGAGTGGTTACGGGTACGAGCGCAATTTCAACCAAAAGATAATGCGCTATTTATCAGTCATCAGGGTAATCGCCTGACCAGTGCCGCTATTCAACAACGTTTAGCGCAATGGGGCGTTAAACAAGGCTTAAATGCGCATTTAAATCCACATAAACTTCGCCACTCTTTTGCAACACATATGTTAGAAGCCACATCTGACTTGCGTGCCGTACAAGAGTTATTAGGGCATGAAAATCTCTCTACCACCCAAATTTATACACATCTTAATTTTCAACATCTTGCTCAAGTCTATGATTCGGCTCACCCTCGTGCTAAACGTAAAAAGTAAGGAATTATTGTTATGCTGCATTTCTACCGTACCTTTAATCGCCCTAAAGTCATTAGTTTTGATCTCGATGATACCTTATATGATAACCACCCTGTTATTCGCCAAGCCGAGCAAGCCTTTTTAGACTGTTTACAACAATTTGTGCAATTTACACCTGCGTTATGGCAACAATATAGACAACAGGTATTACAAGAAGATCCTATTCGCTATGAAGATGTTGTTGCTTGGCGGCAGGCAACAGCGACTTGTTTACTGCAAGCCTTAGGCAAACACCCCTCCGAAATTAATAAAATCCTTAATGAAACTATGGCTACTTTTGTTGAATGGCGGCATAAAATTGAGGTGCCATTAGCCAATCAACAATTTTTAACGCAGCTCGCCCACGATTATCCATTAGTTGCCATAAGTAATGGGAATGTTTATCCACCGAAAATTGGTTTAAACCAATTCACCCTAATATTACGCGGAGGAGAACATGGTCGAGCTAAACCTCACGCCGATCTATTTCAACAAACCGCTAAGTATTTTTCTTGTCATCTCAATGAGATACTTCATGTTGGCGATAACCTTATTACAGATGTACGAGGCGCAATGATTAATGGTTGCCAAGCTGTGTGGGTGAATCGTAATCAAGTTAGAATTAGAAAGAGTAGTGAAGCAACTCACTTGCCAACTATTGAAGTTTTTGATGTTACCGAGTTAAATTTTCTGCTTAAATAAACAGCAGAATTTGATATAAGATAAACTTTTTTTTAAATCTTGTTCTTTTTTTTTAACTGGATCTTGCGATATTTTTACCTTTCTTTATCATTACCTCAATTTAGTTATCCCAAATAATTTTATGAGGTTTTTATGCTATATGCTGAATTTCTTTTGCTACTTTGTTTTTTATATGTAGGTAGCCGTTACGGTGGTGTTGGCTTAGGTGTGGTATCTGGTATAGGGCTATTAGTTGAGGTCTTTATTCTTCGTATGCCACCATCATCTCCGCCAATTGATGTAATGTTAATTATCTTGGCCGTTGTAACCTGTGCTTCTGTACTTGAAGCTGCTGGTGGCTTGAAATATATGTTACAAATTGCCGAACGTATTCTACGTAGCAATCCGAAACGGGTAACGATTCTTGGTCCTATGGTTACGTATTTTATGACCATCATTCTAGGAACAGGTCATGCCGTCTATACCATTATGCCAATTATTGGAGACATTGCCCTCAAAAATGGTATTCGCCCAGAACGTCCTATGGCGGCAGCTTCTGTCTCATCTCAATTAGCGATTACAGGTAGCCCTATTTCTGCCGCTGTTGTTTATTATTTAGGACAGATTTCTGAACTCCCAGGATTTTCTCACGTTAGTTTATTAACAATCGTTTCAGTCTCTATTCCAGCAACCTTTTGTGGAATGTTAGCACTCTCTTTATATAGTTTACGTCGTGGTAAAGAGTTAAAAGACGATCCTGAATATCAACGTCGCTTAAACGATCCTGAGTGGAGTAAACTTATTCAAAATACAACGAGTACTAGTTTAAATGAAGTTTTACCTCCATCGGCAAGAAATTCAGTATTACTTTTCTTATTTGCTTTAATCCTTATCGTGGTTATCGCAATGGTACCTGAGATTAGAACGATCGGAGATGCTAAAAAACCTATCTCTATGGGCGTAATCATTCAAATGATGATGTTAGCTTTTGGGGGCATTATTCTATTAGCAACCAAAACAGATGTTAAAAAAGTCCCAAATGGCGTTGTTTTTAAATCTGGTATGGTAGCTACTATCGCAATCTTCGGTATCGCTTGGATGAGTGATACTTACTTTACTTATGCAATGCCATCATTTAAAGCAGGTATTACAGATATGATCCAAGCTTATCCATGGACATTCGCTTTCGCGCTCTTTGCCGTTTCTGTGGTTATTAACAGTCAAGCGGCGACGGGTAGAATGTTATTACCAGTAGGTATTGCTATGGGATTACCTGCTCCATTACTTGTTGGTTTACTTCCTGCTACTTATGGTTATTTCTTTATCCCTAACTATCCATCAGATATTGCTACCGTAAACTTTGATGTATCAGGTACAACAAAAATTGGTAAATATTATTTCAATCATAGCTTTATGATGCCTGGTTTAATTGGTGTTGTGGTAGGCTGTGCAGTTGGAATCAGTATTGCAAATGTGATTATGTAAGTTTGAATCTAAGTAAAAAAATACCTCGCACTACAGCGAGGTATTTTTATCTGTATTACGCTTAAAATACTCTTTTAAACGGTTTGACGATCACTTCACCATATACCCCAGCCTCAACATAAGGATCTTGTGATGCCCATGTTTTCGCTTCTTCTAATGAAGTAAATTCAGCAATGACTGTTGAACCTGTAAAACCTGCGCTGCCTGGGTTTTCATCATCAATCGCTGGGTTAGGACCTGCGACTAATAACCTACCTTGTTGTTGCAACAAATTAAGACGAGCCAAATGCTGTTCTCTTACCGCCAAACGTTTTTCTAATGTATTAGGTAAATCTTGCGCAAAAATAACATAATACATAAAAATATTCTCCTTTATTAAGAGTGTTTAATAATATCTAACGCCTGAGTTAATTCTGCGTTATTTTCTTTGGGAACAGGACTTGGGCGACCATGTTCATCAATCGCAACATAGGTAAAAACCGCATCAGTAACTAAATAGCGGTCAGAAACCGAATCGTGAAATACTCTTTTTACCCAAACTTCTACTTTCACCTGAATTGAAGTATTCCCCACTTTCGTGCAGCGTCCGTAACAGCAGACAACATCACCTACTGAAACGGGTTTATGAAATGTCATATTGTTGACGTGAACAGTTACAACACGACGGTGAGCAATTTCTTTTGCCAAAATCGCCCCACCAATATCCATTTGCGACATAATCCAACCGCCAAAAATATCACCATTTGCGTTAGTATCTGATGGCATTGCCAAGGTTCTTAATAATAATGTGCCATCAGGCGTACGAGCTGTATCCATTTACTTATCCTTTTGTTGTTGTGATTGTATTGAAAGATGTGGATAGATATAAACACCAGTTAATAATGAAGCCACTAATGTCATACCAAAGAAACCGAACGATTTAAAATCAACCCAAATATCATCTGATAAAAATTGACTAACAAAGAGATTAATGAACATACAGAGAATAAAGAAAACTCCCCAGCCAAGATTGAGATTCCCCCATACTCGATCTGGTAGTTGAAGTTCTTTCCCTAACATACTTTTAATCAGAATCTTCTTAAATCCATATTGACTAACTAACAGGATTAATGCAAAAAGCGCATAAACAATCGTAACTTTCCATTTCAAAAATTCGAGATCATTAAAATAGGCAGTTAAGCTACCAAAAAATACTACCCCGACTGCCATAATCCATTGTGATTTCTCAATTTTTCCGTACTTTACCTTGAGGATAATAAATTGCACAATGGTAGCAATAATTAAGGTTATCGCGGCTTCACGCACGCCAAAGAGTTTATAAACAGCAAAAAATAAAATTAATGGAATAAATTCTAAAAGTTGTTTCATAGTGAGTTTGACTTAATAAAAATATGGTAAAAACGATAAGCAAAAATGAGTGAAAATAAATTGATAAAAGCATTGATGAAAATAGATAATATCAATAAATTTTCCCCAAGTAACTCGATTATTACACCACTTAGATACATTGGTATAAAATAAACTAATACAAGATAAACAAGTATTGCTAAATAAGATCTTCTTACATTCACTAACTGATATAACGCTTTAAAACCTTTCTTTCCAGGTTCAACAAGATAAGCAATAGGTAATAATATGACGCGTGCCGCAAAATAAACACTAATCAGTAGAAAGAAAGCGCATATGAAAAAAAACTGAAGATCTCCGCCGCCCCCTAAAGAATTAATTGTAAGGACAATACTCGCACCAATAATAAATGGTGTTAATACAAGCATAATGAGCAAATTATAACCAACAAATCCGACTATTTTTTGTAATATCATTGGAACACAAGCAAAAATATCTGCAACACGATTCGTTGATACTTGATCAATCGTTAAAATAAACCAAATATTCAGCACTAAAGAAATGAATAAATTAAAACAAGCGAGAAATACTTCACTAGAAGAAATTTTACTTTGCCCCGCTTGTAACATTTCTAAATCAAATGGATTAAAAAAAGCGTATAAAATTAATGTATTCAATGCATATAGCATAGTAAAAGTAGCAATTATTGGATAACGATTACGCACAAAATAGCTACTTTCTTGCAAAATTCGTACAAAATTCATCAAGATTGTTTCCTTTTTTCTTTATATATAATTTAAAACTGGCTGAGTATAACAATTTCAGCTAAGAAATTCAGCTGTAACTATGCTAAACTATTTTCTTTTTATTTACCTGATGGTCATAAAACAGTATGAATAGAAAATATTTGTCATTTCTTTTAACAAGTTTCTTATGTTTACTCGCCGCTGTCGCTTCCGCAAATTTATTTAATAGTAAAAAAACATTTTTAACCGTAGAACAAGCATTCCCTTTTTCTATTCAAGCAAAGTCGCAAAAAATAACATTACACTGGGATATTCAACCCGATTACTATCTCTATAAACATAGCGTAACCGTCAATAGTGAGGATATTGCCTTTAATCAGCAAATTGTCCCAATTATGGAGAAAAAACATCAAGATCCCTACTTTGGCGAAACCCTTATTTTTGAACAAGGTTTAGATATTTATCTCACCCCAAAACAAAATGAATTTCTTCCACAGGGGAAATTATTAGTCAATTACCAAGGTTGTACTGAAGGATTATGCTATCCGCCACAAACTCAAGAAATTGATCTTGCTCAACTGATTAAACCTACACAAACAAATACGGCGACAACTAGCCTAGATACAAAAAATGAAACTAACCAGTTTAGCCAACAGCTTTTCCAAAGTAAGTTTGCCGTTTTTTGGTTCTTCTTATTGGGGTTTGGTTTAGCTTTTACTCCTTGTGTACTGCCGATGTTGCCTTTGCTCTCCGCTATCGTTATTGGTAAAGAACAACGAGTAAATACAGGAAAAGCCTTATTATTAAGTTTTATTTATGTTCAAGGCATGGCGTTGACTTATTCACTTTTAGGCTTAGCGGTTGCTGCAGTGGGTTTATCATTACAAGTCTGGTTGCAAAGCCCTTATGTTTTAGGTACTTTTGCTCTACTCTTTATTCTGCTTGCTTGTTCAATGTTTGGCTTATTTACCTTACAACTGCCAAACAGCTGGCAAAATAAGTTAACCCAATTAAGCCAAAAACAATCATCTGGCATGTATGGTGGTGTATTTATGATGGGAGCGATTGCAGGATTAATTGCCTCGCCTTGTACATCTGCACCACTTTCAGGTGCACTACTCTATGTTACCCAAACTGGCGATCTCACAACTGGTGCATTAACGCTTTACCTTTTAGCACTCGGCATGGGGACACCATTAATGGCGATTACTGTATTTGGTAATAAAATTTTACCGAAATCAGGTGCTTGGCTAGAAAACGTCAAAATTGCATTTGGTTTTGTCTTATTAGCCTTGCCTATTATTCTGTTATCACGTTTCTTACCAGCAAATTGGGAAGGAATATTATGGTCATTGCTAGGCATTAGCTTTTTTACTTGGCTAATGACACTTGCTGGGCAACATAGTCGTTTATGGCAAGTTATCTGCGTGATGCCAATCATTATTTCAGCAGCGCCTCTCTATCTCGCTATTCAACAAATGATAAGCACTGAATCGGTTGCTAAGGCAACACAAGATAACTTTATCACTGTGCAAGATTTAAATGAATTACAACAACAGCTTCAACATAATCCACATAAAATTGCGATGCTTGATCTCTATGCAGATTGGTGTGTGGCTTGTAAAGAATTTGAGCATAAAACCTTTAATCAACCACAAGTACAACAACGCCTACAACAGATCCAATTATTGCGCGTAGATATGACGAAAAATAGCGCAGCGAATCAAGCGTTAAGCAAAAAATATCAAGTACTTGGTTTACCAACCATTCTGTTTTTTGATCAACAAGGCAATGAAATACCAAACAGTCGCATCACTGGTTTTTTAGATGCCGACCAATTTAGTCAATGGTTAGATGGGTTATCAAGTCAATAAAAAATAGCCCCACATCTGTGGGGCTTAGTTAACCTTCATATAAACCTAAAGGGCAAACAACAATATCGCCAATAACTGTGGCGAGATAATCCGCAAGAACATCACTAAGGGATACACAGTGGCATAAGAAAGAGAAGCCGCGCCACTTTCTTCTTTAATTGCATTAGCAAACGCAAGCGCTGGTGGATCGGTCATCGAACCAGCAAGCAAGCCACAGAGAGTAAGATAATTCAGTTTGCCATATAGTCTTGCCACTATTCCCGTAATAAAAAGCGGAATAAACGTGATTAACATACCGTAAAGTACCCATTCTCCGCCATCACCATCAACTAATGATTCAAGGAAATTTCCCCCTGATTTCAAGCCAACAACGGCAAGGAAAAGAACAATACCAATTTCACGTAATGCTAAATTCGCACTTGGTGGCATAAACCAATAAAGCTTACCAATACTTCCAATTCTCGCTAAAATTAAGGCTACAACTAATGGTCCGCCCGCAAGCCCCAGTTTTAACGCCACAGGGAAACCTGGAATTTGTACTGGAATAGATCCCAATAATACCCCCAGACCGATTCCAATAAATACGGGCAACATTTGTACTTGTTGTAGTTTTTGCTGTGCGTTCCCAATAATCGCAGTAACAGCTTCAATCGCATCTAAACGTCCGACAAGGTTTAACACGTCCCCAAATTGTAAACTTGTATTTTGGCTAGGAACCAATTCCACCCCAGCACGGTTTAAACGCGAAATCACCACTTCATATTTTTGATGAATATTGAGATCACAAATTTTCTTTCCTAAAACTTGTTCATTCGTAACAACAACGCGAACAGTACGCAAATCAGTCCCGCGTGTCGTTAATAGCTCACTTTCTGCTAATTCTCCCACAACTAATTGCACACGATGTAATGCCGCTGCTTCACCCACTAAGTGCAAATAATCATTGATATTCACTATAGTATCGTCTTTCGGTACCAACAACGTATTACCTCGTTTTAGGCGCGAACAAATGACTTCTTTTACTTCTAATCCTGGAATTTCACGAATACAAAGTCCCTCAAGATTTGGGTTAGTAATTCGTACATTAATTGCACTTAACGTATCTTTATCATGATTAACTTCACGTTCAAATGCCGCTGCTTCCTGATCAACTTTAATTTTGAAGAACAAGCGAATGAACCACATCGTCAGTAAAATACCGCAAATACCAAACGGATATGCCATTGCATAAGCAGTCCCCATTGTTTCAGTAATATTAGTAAACCCTAACTCAGCAAGGATTTGTTGACCTGCACCAAGTGATGGTGTATTGGTAACTGCACCAGAAAAGATTCCAAGGATCACTGGCAACTCTAGACCAAAACCTTTATAAAGAATAACAACTAACAAGGCACCTAAAAAAACGATCATCATGGCAAACAAATTAAGCTTTAAACCAGATGATCGTAGTGAAGAGAAGAAACCAGGACCGACTTGAATACCAATGGTATAAACAAACAGAATCAAGCCAAATTCTTGCACAAAGTGCATAGTATGCGGATCTAGGATAATGCCATATTGCGTTGTAAAATGAGACACTAATATCCCACCAAACAATACACCGCCAATCCCTAAACCGACCCCTCTAATTTTCCAGTGTCCTATCCATAATCCAAGTACAGCAACTAACGATAGGAGACTGATAGTGATAGCAATATCACTCATACAACTACTCCTTAATAGTTAAAAAATAAACTGTACAAAATTATATTGCTTTCTATCAGGAAAAAAACTGAGCAAAGGCAAATTTTGCTAATTTTTTTAGAAATTTTTTGCTTAAAGTGTTATCTCTAGGCAAAATAGGCAGGTTTATAGCAATAATTCATCATTCTAGGTTGTAATTACAATGGATCTACTGTCAGAAGCAATCACTTCGCTCTTTTGGATTGTTAAAAGTTTCATTATTAGTAGCATTTGTTTTGTTATCGCATTAATGTTACTCATTAAATTTACCCGTTGGGGACATCAATTTTGGCAACTCACCAAAAATTATTTTCTTGGTAAACAAGGGGTTGTACCATTACTAACTTTTACTATAATTGTATTATTAACCTTACTCTCTGTTCGTATTGATGTGATTTTTTCGCAATGGTACAACAATATGTACAAATCATTGCAAGATCTCAATGCAGAAGCATTCTGGCAACAAATGATCGTTTTTGGTGTCATTGCAGGTATAAATCTCGTTAACGTACTCGTAATTTATTTTGTCAAAAGCAAATTTAATATTCATTGGCGAGAATGGCTAAATAAGCAATTTCTCGATCGTTGGCTAAGTGATCAAAGTTACTACAAAACACAATATACCTATAACCAACTAGATAACCCAGATCAACGTATCCAACAAGATATTACCTCATATGTTGAAAATTCAATGAGTTTCTCCACTGGTGTGATTAGTGCTTGTGTTTCGATTGTTGCTTTCACTGGTATTTTATGGAATCTTTCTGGGGCAATGACAATAGCTGGCGTTGAAATTCCACATATGATGGTCTTTCTTGTATTTATTTATGTCTTAATTACCAGCGTCTTTGCTTTTAAATTAGGGCGTCCACTTATCAAATTAAATTTTGCCAATGAAAAATTAAATGCGGATTATCGTTATTCTTTAATTCGCATCAAAGAATATGCGGAAAGTATTGCTTTTTATTCAGGTGAAAAAATAGAACGTATTCTGCTTAATGCACAATTTAAACACATTATTGATAATGTTTGGCAATTAATTTATCGAACCTTAAAACTCTCTGGTTTTAACTTAGTGGTTAGCCAAGTATCCGTTATTTTCCCATTTATTATTCAGGCACATCGCTTTTTCTCTAAACAAATCACACTAGGTGATATGATACAAACCGCCCAAGCTTTTGGGCAAGTCCATAGCTCACTATCCTTTTTCCGTAATAGTTATGATGCGTTTACTGGATATCGTGCCACCCTTGAACGGTTAAGTGGATTCATTGCTGCAATCCAAAATTGCCAACAAAATGAAATCGCACAAATTAGCCACGACAATAATGACATTGTCTTTGCAGATCTATCTGTTTTTAATACTGAAGGTACAACCTTATTAAACCAACTCAATTTAACCCTAAAAATGGGGCAACGTTTATTAATTCAAGGCGCCTCAGGTGTAGGAAAAACAACATTATTACGCACTATTTCAGGCTTATGGCTTTACTCCAGTGGCAAAATTAGCTGTCCAAAAGAGGCGCTCTTTCTCTCACAAAAAAGTTATTTGCCACAAGGTACTTTGCGTTCAACCTTATATTATCCAAATGATATTGTTGAAAATGATCACCAACGTGCAGTAGAGATATTAAAAGCAGTACAGCTTCCTCATCTTATTACAAAATTAGATGAAACTCGTGATTGGACAAGAATTCTCTCTTTAGGCGAACAACAACGCATCGCGATTGCTCGTTTATTATTAGCTGAACCCAAAGTTGCATTCCTTGATGAAGCAACATCTAGTATGGACGAGGGCTTAGAGTTTGCAACGTACCAATTATTAATTGAACGTTTACCAAATACGATTTTAATTAGTATTGGTCATCGTTCAACCTTACATCAGCATCATACTGATTTGTTACAATTATTAGGCGAAGGAAAATGGCAACATTACGCTTTGCAGTAATGGATAAAAGATGTCGGATACAATATATCCGACATTCATTTTTTATTTCACCGTTTGGAAAGTCCGATTGAAATAGACTAATCCCGCGCCCTCATGTATATCAATCTTATCGATGGTAACAAAAAATAGCGAATGCGTACCAACATCATGAACAGCAGTAATTCTACCGTGTAAATTGGCAAGCGAACCTACTAATGCAGGTGCGTGTTCTAGTTCATCTTTTTCTTGCCAAACTTCCATACGAAAACGTTCTTCCATAGAACTCTCTCGCATTCCCGCAAAATGATAAGCCAATTCTTCTTGCTCTGCCGAAAGCACATTAATACAAACTTGTTTATTTTGTTGGAACACCTCATTCATCTGACTATTTCGATTAACACACACTAACACCGTTGGAGGCGTGTCAGTAATAGAACAGACCGCTGTTGCAGTAAGACCGCAAGTACCCGCTGAACCATATGTCGTAACGATATTTACCGCTGCTGCCATTTGTGCCATAGCATTACGAAAATTTTGTTGCGCTGGAGTAAGTTGTTGCTTTGATCTCATTTCTACTGCCTCAATATTTTTATCTCTCTCAGATCTCTTATCTGATATTCATAAACTAGTTATAGAATTAAAGCTCTTGAGGATAGTAATATCATCTCAATTCGTCAAGTAAGGCATTTTCCACTTCAGATTTCTCTTCCCCTACCAAAACACGGCTGCCTAGCGCAAAATATTTTATCGATAACAAAAAAGCATTACAAAATTGAACTTGAAATTGCTAAAGTGGTAAGTATTTATTACCCCAACCAATTTTTAAATAATCCTGTAATATGGATTCCATAATACAAACAAAGGAGACCGATCATGGATATGACACAATTCCCCCTCTTACGCACGCAATCCTACATTAATGGTCAATTTGTCGCTGCTGAATCAGGCAAACTTTTTCCTGTAACCAATCCTGCTACAGGGGAAATTCTCTGCCAAGTGAGTGATGCAGGGATAAATGAAACGGAACAAGCACTTTATGCAGCTCAACAAGCACAATCTGCTTGGGCAGCTAAAACAGGCAAAGAACGAGGTCAAATTTTACGCCGCTGGTTTGAATTGGTCATGGCAAATCAAGAAGAATTAGCGCAATTATTAAGTTTAGAACAAGGCAAACCAATTACAGAAAGCCGTGGTGAAATTGCTTATGGCGCAAGTTTTTTGGAATGGTTCGCCGAAGAAGCAAAACGTTCTTATGGTGAAGTCATTCCACAAGATAAAATCAATCGCCGCATTGTGGTAATTAAACAGCCTATTGGTGTAGTATCAGCCATTACCCCTTGGAATTTCCCGAATGCAATGATCACGCGTAAAGCAGCACCTGCATTAGCAAGTGGCTGTACGATGGTGCTAAAACCTGCCCCAGAAACACCTTTATCTGCTTTAGCATTAGCCGTACTTGCTGAACAGGCAGGTGTTCCTGCTGGCGTATTTAATGTAGTGATTGGCACAGATGCTGTTGGTATTGGCAAAGTATTAAGCCAACATTCCATTGTAAAAAAACTCACTTTCACAGGTTCAACTCGAGTGGGCAAAATTTTAATGGAACAATGTGCCTCAACGGTGAAAAAAGTTGCTTTAGAATTGGGTGGTAATGCCCCCTCCATTATTTTTGATGATGCGGATTTAGATAATGCGATTGAAGGCGTGATTGCCTCAAAATTCCGTAATGCAGGACAAACTTGTGTTTGCACTAATCGAATTTATGTACAACGGGGTATCTATGCGGCATTTGTTGAAAAATTCACTGCGCGAGTACAACAAATGAAAATTGGTTCTGCCTTTGAGCAAGGCGTGGAAATCGGCCCCTTGATTACAGAAAATGCAGTAAAAAAAATCGAAGCTCATATCGCTGATGCGTTAGCCAAAGGGGCAACCCAAATTTGTGGAGGAAAACGCCATGCCTTAGGTGAGACATTCTTTGAGCCAACAATTTTAACCAATGTTACGCAAGATATGAAAGTGGCAAAAGAAGAAACCTTTGCACCATTAGCACCATTATTCTGTTTTGATAGCGAAGAAGAAGCAATCAAAATGGCAAATGATACCGAGTTTGGTCTAGCTTCATATATTTATACGAAAGATATGAGCCGTATTTGGCGTGTCAGTGAAGCATTAGAATACGGTATAGTAGGCATTAATGAAGGTATTATTTCAACTGAGGTGGCACCATTTGGTGGCGTGAAAGAGTCTGGTCTTGGGCGTGAAGGATCACATCACGGTATAGATGAGTTTATGGAATTGAAATATTTATGTATGAAGATTTAATATTCACAAGTTAAACGACATAAAAGCTACGTTTATCCTCGTCATTTAAACGCAATAACAGGCGATATTGTGTCCAATTCAATTGTGAACGCAGTGCGTTCACAATTGGGAAAGTGCGGTAAAACTGGCGATACCAATTTAAATTTCGGTAAGAAAAACTCGAACCAAACTCAGGCTCAAGCTGTTGTGCAAGGAGCTTTATCAAATAAGCCCCATAATCGGCACGATCTTGCCCTTGTTGCTCTTCTTCAAAAATTCGCTTACCGATATGCCAGTGCATCAGCACACGTTGAAAATCCACCGCACGCACCGCATTTTCACGCGATTGCGCAATAATCTGTTTAATATCTGTAATAATGGCGTTCTTCAGTTCCATTTTTCACCTATTTTTGGGGTTACAAGCGGTCAATTTTTTATAAAATATTGCAAAAATCAACCGCACTTTGTTGTGAGATTACAACACACCTTTAGAGCTTGGTAGCTCGTTGCCCTCGATGCGAATGGCTTGTCGGAGCGTTCTGCCGAAGACTTTAAATAGGCTTTCGATTTTGTGGTGATCGTTGTCGCCATCCGCTTTTAAATGTAGCGTTGCCAGCATTGTGAAAGCGATTGATTGGAAAAAATGTTCGGTTAATTCGGTGCTGAAATCACCGACTTTATCCCGTTTGAAATCCGCCTTGAATTTGATAAATGGGCGGCCTGAGAGATCCATTGCACATTCGGCTTTGCATTCGTCCATGGGTAACACAAAGCCAAAACGAGCAATACCTCGTTTGTCACCAATCGCTTGTTTGAGTGCTGTGCCAAGAGCGAGGGAGGTATCTTCTACAGTGTGATGCTCATCGATCCAGAGATCGCCCTTGCAAGATACATTCATTCTAAATCCGCCGTGCGTGGCGATTTGGTCGAGCATATGGTCGAAAAAGCCTACGCCTGTGCTGATTTGATTGACACCGGTTTCATCTAGCCAAATTTGTACGTTGATGTCGGTTTCTTTGGTTTTGCGTGCGACTTCGGCGTAGCGTGGCGGTCTTTCGCCAATGTTGGTTACGGCTTCGCCGAGTAATTTTTCCGCAATTAAATCCCAATTGAGCTTTTCAGGGTGATATTGCAATGCCTGAATGCCCAAATTTTCTGCCAGTTGCACATCGGTTGCACGGTCGCCAATCACAAAACTTGTCGCAGGGTCGAACAGCTGACGGCTGATATATTTTTCCAGCAATTTCACTTTCGGTTTGCGACAATCGCAGTTATCCTCAGGCTTATGTGGGCAGATTAGCACCTCATCAAAATGAATACCTTGTGAGTTGAAAATCTGCATCATTGCGTTGTGTGGCTTATCAAAATCCGCTTGTGGGAAAGACGCTGTACCCAGCCCATCTTGATTGCTGACCATCACAAAACGGTATTTTTCCTTCAATTTCAGCAAGGCTGGAATCACATTCGCTTCCAGTTTTAATTTTTCAAGGCTATCAATTTGAAAATCTGTTTTAGGCTCATCAATTAACGTGCCATCTCGGTCGATAAAAAGAATAGATTGTTGTGTCATTGCATTTTTCCTTATGATTAAATATGTTGAATAGCGTTTATCACTCGCTGATTTTCCGCCGCGGTGCCAATGGTTAGGCGAATGCAGTTGGCAAGCCCTAATGCAGTGTGCTGATTGCGTAAGATAATTCCTTGATCCCAAAGGTGTTGGAATACTTTTTGTCCATCGGTAAATTTAACCAACAGATAATTTGCGTTGCTGTCAAAAATGTGTTCCACTTGGGGTAAGGTTTTTAGCTGTTCGATAAGCCATTGACGTTGCGTGATCACCTCACTGACATTCGCTTGCATTTGCGATAATCCCTGTTCGCTCAAGGCTTGCACGGCAATATCAGATACTGGCACAGGGATAGGATACGGGGCGATGACTTTTTGTAGCACATCAATTAACGCTTTATTCGCCAAAGTGAAACCACAGCGTAAGCCTGCAAGGGCAAAGGCTTTAGAGAGCGTGCGGACAATCGCTAAATGCGGATAGGTTGCCAATTCCGTTGCCATTGTGCTTTCAGGGCAAAATTCGATATAGGCTTCATCGACCACGACAATCGCTTTACCTGCGGTGATTTGCAAAAGTTTGGTTAAATCAGACCGCTTGAGTAGTGTCCCCGTAGGGTTATTTGGGCTACAGACAAACACCACTTTCACGCCTGTTAATTGGCGTTCAATTTCAGGTAAATTGAGTTGAAATTCCTCTGTCAGTGGCACTGTTTTGCAGGCAATACCGCAGGTTTCGGCACTCACCGCATACATTCCATAAGTCGGCGGACAGTACAGCACGGCATCATCATTTTCACAAAATGCACGGATAATCAGCTCAATGCTCTCATCACCGCCACGGGTAACGATCACATTTTCAGGCTGAACCTTGGCATAGTTGGCATAAGCCTGCACCAGTGCTTCAGGCTGTGCTTCAGGGTAGCGGTTAAACGTGCGGTGCTGTAAATCAAAATCAGGTGAAAGCGGATATTCATTGGCATTTAACCAAATATCCCCCTTGCCCCCCAAACGGCGTGCCGATTGGTAAGGGGTGAGAGCTTGTATATTTTTGCGTGAAAGTTGTGTAATGCGCATAATTTTTTTCCTATTTTTATTAATAAAAAAATCCTCTCGAAATTATCTTCCGAGAGGATTATGTTTGCTATCAAATGCTCGGAAGATCAATTAATCTTCCAATGCACCATCGCCTGAAAGATTAATCAGGTTGATAATGGTGATGATGAGCGATTCGATTAAAATTCATTTGTTTATCCTAATATAAAAACTGTTCTTTACACTACTGGGTTCAGAAAAAAAATGCAATAGATTTTCTCTGAAAAATTTGACGATTTATTCCCCATAACTTCCTAAACAGCCTTATCTGTATAAAGTTCTACACCAGTCATTAATGACATTTTTTGTACATATGCAGCCACTTTATTTGGAAATTGAATCCCTTTTACAATCGTGAGATTGCGTAAAATTGGAAATAACACAATATCCTCTATCGCCAATTCACCTGAACTTGCTTTTGGACTCACAATTAAATCATTTAATTCAATTAAATCCTGATTAATACGGGCTAAATATTCTGCTGTTTGTGCTAAATTTTCTGCAAAATTACCAATAATTTTACTTTTTTTCATCACAAAATATTCTATTGATTCAGGCATTTCAAATTCTTTTAAACCAATTTGCACAAAACGAGGTAAAACTAAATGGTTATGATAACTGGTAACTTTTCTCAGCCATTGTTCAATATTTTCTCGCACGTTTTCTGTTAAACAAGGCTCCCCAAATTTTTTATCCACATAACGTACAATATCTAAACTTTCAGGCATCACCATTCCGCCACTATCCGCTAGGATCGGCACAACTTTTTTACCAACTAGTTTAATGGGGGTCTCATCATGATGATTCGCTAACACAATCACATCTACTGGAAGCTTTTTTAAGCCAAAAATCATTCTGGCACGAACGCAATATGGACAGTGTTCATAAGTATAAAGTCTCATCATTAGTTGGTTCTCCTTATTACTCTTTCATTGCTTTACTATTCTTCAATAAAATGATTGCTTTAGCAAGTTTGTAAATAAAGGTATTACCAAAAAAGAAACCCCATAAGAAAATTTCTTATGGGGTAATCTAATTAAAAAATACTATTAGAGGGAATAGTACAATTCAAATTCTGCTGGGTGTGGTAATAAGCGTATATGATCAACTTCTTTGTTTTTCAACTCAATATATGCGTCAATGAAGTCATTACTGAACACACCACCACGAGTTAAGAACTCATGATCTGCGGCTAATGCTGCAAGTGCTTCATCTAATGAACCAGCCACAGTTGGAATTTCTTGTAATTCTTCAGGTGGCAAATCATAGAGGTTTTTATCCATTGCATCACCTGGGTGAATCTTATTGATAATACCATCTAAACCAGCCATTAATAATGCAGAGAATGCTAAATATGGGTTCGCACCTGGATCTGGGAAACGCACTTCAATACGGCGAGCTTTCGGGCTTGATACTGTTGGAATACGAATTGATGCCGAACGGTTACTTGCTGAGTAAGCTAACAATACTGGCGCCTCATATCCTGGCACTAAACGTTTGTAAGAGTTAGTTGTTGGGTTAGTAAACGCATTTAATGCTTTAGCGTGTTTAATAACCCCTCCGATGAAATAAAGAGATAATTCAGATAATCCCGCATATTTATCACCAGAGAATAAGTTCACACCATCTTTGCCTAAAGAGATATGGCAGTGCATACCTGAACCATTATCACCGAACAATGGTTTTGGCATAAAACACGCTGTTTTACCATGTTCAAATGCGACGTTATGTACCACATATTTATAAATTTGGGTTTCGTCCGCTTTCAATGTTAACGTATTGAAACGACAAGCAATTTCATTTTGACCTGCGGTTGCTACTTCGTGGTGATGCGCTTCAATTACTAATCCCATATCTTCCATCACTAAGCACATTTCAGAACGTAAATCTTGTGATGAATCGACTGGAGGAACAGGGAAATAGCCACCTTTCGTTGCTGGGCGGTGTCCTTTGTTTCCACCCTCATACTCTTTATCAGTATTCCAACTCGCTTCAATATCATCAATCTGATAGAACGAACCAGACATACCCGTTTTAAAACGCACATCATCAAATAAAAAGAATTCTGGTTCTGGACCAACTAATACAGTATCTGCAATACCAGACGCTTTTAGATATTCTTCTGCACGAATTGCGATTGAACGTGGATCACGATCATAACCTTGCATTGTAGTTGGTTCATAAACATTACAACGAATTGATAATGTTGGTACGCTAAAGAATGGATCAACTAATGCACTTTCAGGAATTGGCATTAAAACCATATCTGATTTATTAATTGTTTTCCAACCAGCGATTGATGAACCATCAAACATTTTTCCGTCTTCAAAGAAATCTTCATCGACAGCACTCACTGGTACGGAAACATGCTGTTCTTTTCCTTTAATATCCGTAAAACGAAGATCAACGAAACGGATACCGTGTTCCTCGATAAGTTCAAAAACTTTGTCAATGTCTTGTGTGTTTGCCATAATCAATTCCTCTTATTATTGAGTAGTTAATTTATAAAGATGATGTTGTTTTTTTAAATTCAGATAAACAATATCCTATTTTTATTAAAAATAAAATAATTTTTTTTGTTTTTTTCAAAAAAATATCTAAAAACAAAAAAGTGGTATCCACATTATTTAATAGCAGACTGTTATAAAACACTGTATAATTTGCCACCTTTTCACCCGTTATACTGTAAACGTTGGCTTCTATAAGGCAACAAGGCATGTTCAGTATAGCGAAACCCAAACTTTTTCAAAATACTACAACCCGAATAAACGAAGATAATTTTCAAATGAAAAATAATTTAGATATTAGTAAATTGCGTAATATTGCGATTATTGCGCACGTTGACCATGGTAAGACCACCCTCGTTGATAAACTTTTACAACAATCAGGTACGCTAGAAGCCTCTCGCTCAGGTGATACCGATGAACGCGTTATGGATTCTAACGCACTAGAAAAAGAACGTGGCATTACTATTCTTGCCAAAAATACTGCCATTAACTGGCATGATTATCGTATCAATATTGTAGATACACCTGGACACGCCGATTTCGGTGGCGAAGTTGAGCGAGTACTATCTATGGTTGATAGTGTTTTATTACTCGTTGATGCCTTTGATGGTCCAATGCCACAAACTCGCTTTGTTACCCAAAAAGCCTTTGCACACGGTTTAAAACCGATTGTCGTTATCAACAAAGTTGACCGCCCAGGTGCAAGACCTGACTGGGTTGTAGATCAAGTTTTCGATCTTTTTGTTAATTTAGGCGCAACTGATGAACAACTCGATTTCCCAATTATTTATGCTTCTGCATTAAATGGTGTCGCTGGTTTAGAACACGAAGACTTAGCTACAGATATGACCCCACTATTTGAAGCGATAGTTAAACACGTTGAACCCCCACAAGTTGAGCTAGATAAACCTTTCCAAATGCAAATTTCCCAACTAGATTACAACAGCTATGTTGGCGTAATTGGCATCGGACGGATTAAACGTGGTTCAGTTAAGCCAAATCAAGCAGTTGTCATTATTGATAGTGAAGGCAAAACCCGTAATGCACGAGTAGGACAAGTGTTAGGTCATCTTGGATTACAACGTTATGAAGAAGATGTTGCCCATGCAGGTGATATTATTGCGTTAACAGGACTGGGTGAACTCAATATTTCTGATACGATCTGCGATGTTAACAATGTTGAAGCACTCCCTGCATTAACCGTTGATGAGCCGACTGTAACCATGTTCTTCTGTGTTAATACCTCGCCGTTCTGTGGTCGAGAAGGTAAATATGTTACTTCACGTCAAATTTTAGAACGCTTAAATAAAGAATTAGTCCATAACGTCGCATTACGTGTAGAAGAAACCGAAGATCCAGACGCTTTCCGTGTTTCTGGGCGTGGAGAATTACATCTTTCAGTATTAATTGAAAATATGCGTCGTGAAGGTTATGAGTTAGCAGTATCTCGTCCAAAAGTTATCTTCCGCCAAATTGATGGTCGCAAACAAGAGCCATTCGAACAGGTTACCATTGATATTGAAGAACAACATCAAGGTGCGGTAATGGAAGCATTAGGTATTCGTAAAGGTGAAGTACGTGATATGGTGCCAGATGGCAAAGGACGTACCCGTTTAGAATATATTATTCCTAGTCGTGGCTTAATTGGTTTCCGTAATGAATTTATGACAATGACGTCTGGTACAGGATTACTCTACTCAAGTTTTAGTCATTATGATGATGTCAGACCTGGTGAAATCGGACAACGTCAAAACGGCGTTCTCATTTCTAATGCCACGGGTAAAGCATTGGCTTACGCACTCTTCGGCTTACAAGATCGTGGTAAATTAATGATCGATCACGGTACTGAAGTATATGAAGGGCAAGTAATTGGTATTCATAGCCGTTCAAATGACCTGACTGTCAACTGCTTACAAGGGAAGAAATTAACTAATATGCGTGCCTCAGGCAAAGATGATGCTGTTGTGTTAGTCCCACCTGTTCGCTTCACGCTAGAACAAGCCTTAGAATTTATTGATGACGATGAGCTGGTTGAAGTAACCCCTGCTTCTATTCGGATTCGTAAGAAATTCTTAACAGAAGTTGAACGGAAACGCGCAAATCGCACAACTACCAGTACTAGCACTCGCTAAATTCTGATTTCCTCCTCCCGCTATTTCCCCTAAAATAGCGGGAGTTTTTTCTTTTATCATTGTCATCATGAGTACATCACATAAACGTCCAACGCTACAAACTATTGCAGATCATCTTGGCTTAACCAAAATGACAATTAGTCGTTACTTACGCAACCCTGAATCCGTTGCGCCCGATACGCGCAGAAAAATAGCGACGGCGATTGAACATTTTGGCTATATTCCAAATCGCGCCCCCAGTATGTTATCCAATGCAAAAAGTCGAGCGATTGGTGTTTTAGTTCCCTCACTGACTAACCAAGTCTTTGCCGATGTCATTAAAGGGATCGAAGAAATTACTGATCGGGCGGGTTATCAAACAATGTTAGCTCACTACGGTTATAGCTTGGAAAAAGAAGAAAAACGGGTTGAATCACTACTTTCTTATAATATTGATGGTTTGATTTTGTCAGAAAATCACCATTCAGAAAGAACCTTAAAAATGATTGAAATAGCCAATATTCCTGTCATTGAAATTATGGATAGTAGTCAATTAGGCATTCAACAAGCCATAGGTTTTGATAATACAGTAGCTTCACAAGCGATGACAGAAACGATGATTCAACGAGGGCATCAACAAATTATCTACTTTTCAGCGCGCATGGATAAGCGTACCCAATTAAAAATGCAAGGCTATGAACTAGCAATGAAAAAGCATGGATTAACCCCGCACAGTATGATTACAGAACGTCCATCATCTTTCTCACTTGGCGCAGAATTACTCCATCAAGCGTTAACTAAATATCCAGAAATAGATGGAATTATTTGTACTAATGATGACTTAGCTATAGGGGCGTTATTTGAATGCCAGCGTTTAGGTATTAATGTACCAGAACAGATTGGTATTGCAGGCTTCCATGGGCATGATGTCGGGCAATCAATGACACCTCAGATAGCTAGCGTCATTACACCTCGCCTTGCGATTGGTCAACGTGCCGCAGAAGAATTATTAAATAGGATTAATGGTATTCCACAACAAAGCAGTATTATTGACTTAGGTTATCATATTCATATTGGTGAAAGCATTTAAACATCAAATGTCGGGGTATAACCCGCCATTTGCTTTTCCTAATATAAAATTGTTGCCCCCTCTTCTGCCGAAGAAATATTTTTTCTAAATAAGGTAAATAATTCTCGTCCCGAGCATTGGTAATCCGCCACAAGATCAACCGCTACAGCTGTACGATCTTGTAGATCATGCAAACAACGCAATATGCCTTGCTCCGCATCAATTTCCACCATATCACCTGTTTGCAAATAAGCTAATGGTCCACCTTTACTTGATTCAGGCGAAAGATGAATAACTGATGGGACTTTCCCAGATGCACCAGACAAACGCCCATCTGTTACGAGTGCTACTTGAAAACCTTGCTCCATTAAATTACCTAAAATTGGCATTAATTGATGTAACTCTGGCATGCCTCGTGCAGCTGGTCCACTATTGCGTACCACAATCACTGCATTTTGTTGTAACTCACCTTGTTTATATGCAGCAACTACTGCGTCTTGATCTTCAAAAACGATAGCAGGCGCAGTCATTTTTCGATGCTCTGCTGCTACGGCACTAATTTTGATGATTCCGCGTCCTAAATTCCCCTCAACCACTTTTAAACCACCTTGTGCACTAAACACTTTCCCTTGTGGTGCGATCACGTCAGGATTTGCCGTCTCTGTAATTTGTTGATAAACCAATACCCCATCAACCAAGGTTGGCATCATAAAATAATCCTGCATAGTGCCATAAATTGGTGTCGCATCGAGATGTAATAAATCTCGCTCTGCTAAACGTTTTAATAACAAGGGTACGCCACCCGCCTGGTGAAATTCATTTACATCGGCTGAGCCGTTTGGGTACACTTTCGCTAATAATGGTACTACTGTCGAAAGCTCTGCAAAATCATGCCAATTAATGATAAATCCCGCAGCACGCGCAACGGCGATCATATGCATAGTATGGTTAGTACTTCCCCCAGAAGCGAGTAATGCAACTAAGCCATTAACCAAACTTTTTTCATCAACCACGTTTGCCAATGGACGGAAATCACGGCTATTACCACTAATTTTTACCATTTGTTGACTGATTAAATCTGTCAAAAGTGGGCGTAATGGACTATTTACAGGGACAAAGGCTGAACCTGGCAACATCAAGCCCATTGCTTCAAACACTAATTGGTTAGTATTTGCCGTACCATAAAAAGTACAGGTACCATTACTATGGTAAGCCGCATTTTCCATTGCTTGTAATGCCTCTTTGCCGACTTTTCCTGCTGCATATTGTTGACGAATAGCAACCTTCTCTTTGTTTGAAATACCTGTTGTCATTGGTCCCGTTGGCACGAATGCTGTCGGTAAATGTCCAAAAGATAACGCACCCATTAATTGCCCAGGTGCGATCTTATCGCAAATTCCCAAAAGCAAAACTGCATCAAACGTATTATGGCTTAATCCAACGGCAGTCGCTTGAGCAATTAAATCACGAGAAAATAGCGAAAGATCCATTCCCTCTTGCCCTTGTGTAATACCATCACACATTGCTGGTACACCTGCGGCAACTTGTGCTGAATGTCCTAATTTCGCCAGTGTTTGTTTAATTTGTATTGGATAATCAAAATAAGGCGCGTGTGCACTCAACATATCGTTATACGCAGAAATAATACCCACATTAATTGTTGTAAAATCAAGAATCGTCTGTTTCTGTGCTGGACAACAGGTTGCAACAGTATGTGCTAAATTGCCACAACTTAGCGTTGCTCGACTTTTTCCTCGTTGTAGCTGTTGTTCAATCCCTTGTAAATAACGCTGACGAGTCGCCTGACTACGTTGAAGAATTCGTTGTGTAACCTGAGTAATAATTGGATTCATTGCCACTTACTCCAAAAATGGTTTGATGGCTGCTACACAACGCTCAACAACTGTTGCAAATGGGGCATCAATATCAATATGAATGACATCTGTTTCATCAGACTGAGGCTCTTCTAATGTTGCAAACTGACTTTTTAACATCTCAGCTTTCATATAATGCCCTTGGCGTTTTTGCATTCGAGAAAATACCAAATCAAAATCGCCTTTCAGATAAATAAACTTTACATCTTTATTTCCTTCACGAATTTGATCACGATATTTCTTCTTCAACGCCGAGCAAATAATAATACCTTTTTCAGACTTTTGTTCTAAGCTAAATGCTGCATCACGAATACGCTCCAACCACGGCGCACGATCTTCATCATTTAAAGGTTGTCCATCACGCATTTTGATAATATTGGCACGTGGGTGTAAATCATCACCATCAATTAATTTCATGCCTAATTGTCTAATAATTTCCGTACCAACACTGGTTTTCCCTGTGCTTGATACCCCCATTAGAATAAAACTTTTTCCTATCGACATAAGACACCTCTTGTATATGGTTCATACAGACTGAAATTAGTATCATCTTATCACGTTATCGGTAACATTCAATGCACAAGTTTAATTTATCCTAAATTCTGTGATCTTCATCAAAAAAAGAAAATATGAATAAAATAAATACAAAAAGAGTAATAAACCACCACAAAAGTTAATAAAAATATGATCTAGATCGCAAATTTAAAATTTACCCCTCTTTAGCACTTTTATTTTTTACAGTTATCGGTAACATTTAACCATTATCTAAAATCAAGTGTTTCTTGCACAATGAATTAAAAAAAAACTTCGTCTGGAGGACTCTATTATGGCTCATGATGCCACATCATTACTATTAATTGCGCTTGGTGCTGTTATCGCATTATTAATCTTAATTATGCGATTTAAGGTTCATGCTTTTGTTGCTTTAACATTAGTGAGTTTACTCACAGCCTTAGCAACAGGCACGCCTTTCGCTAAAATCGTACCAACCATGTTGACTGGTTTTGGTAATACATTGGCTTCGGTTGCGTTATTAGTCGGTTTAGGCGCAATGATAGGACGCTTACTTGAAATTACAGGTGGCGCAAAGGTTCTCGCGGATACCTTAATTAATAAATTTGGTGAAAAACGAGCACCATTTGCATTAGGGGTAGCCTCTTTACTCTTTGGTTTCCCTATTTTCTTTGATGCGGGCTTAGTCGTGATGTTACCGATAATCTTCAGTGTAGCAAAACGCTTCGGTGATTCTACCTTAAAATATGCTTTCCCTGCAGCAGGGGCATTTGCCGTTATGCATGCTTTCCTCCCGCCACACCCAGGTCCAGTAGCTTCAGGTGAATTACTTGGCGTAAATATGGGATTATTAGTGATTGTCGGATTAATTACCGCAATCCCAACTTGGTATATAGGTGGTTATCTCTACGGTCAATTTATTGGTAAACGGATTCATGTTGCTCTACCAACTACCTTTTTAAGTAAAAATGTAGTTGCTGAAACAGCAAATTCAGAAGTACCGAGTTTTGGCAAAGTATTATTTATTCTTTTATTGCCACTCTGTCTAATCTTCTTAGATACTGGTCTGAACACACTTAGCACCATTAAAGCGATTGACGGTTCGCAAACTTGGGTAGAGATTCTTAGAATGTTAGGGAAAACACCTGTCGCATTATTAATTACCCTACTCGTATCTATCCTGTTATTAAAAGGACAACGTACCAAAGAACAAATTGAAAAACTGTGTGATAGCGCATTAGGTCCAATCTGTTCAATCGTATTAGTAACTGGAGCAGGTGGAATGTTTGGTGGCGTATTACGTGCTAGTGGGATTGGTGATGTACTTGCGGCTACCTTATCTGACACAGGTTTACCTATCATTGTTGCCGCATTCGTGATTGCCACTTGCTTACGCGTTGCACAAGGTTCAGCAACCGTTGCCCTAACTACAACAGCAGCACTCATTGCCCCAACGGTTGCAGCAACACCAGGACTTTCTCAATTTGATCTCTGTTTTATCGTTATCTCTATTGCATCGGGTGCAACTGTATTATCACACGTTAATGATTCAGGTTTCTGGTTAATCAGCCGTTTCCTTGAAATGGATACGAAAACAACCTTTAAAACGTGGACTGTATTAGAAACTATTTTGGGCGTTGTTGGCTTTACGATTGTTTCCATCGCTAGCATCTTCCTATAAGTTTCAATTTCAAATAAAATATTCATCTCAGCAGGCATAGTTTTCACTATGCCTGCTTTTTATCTTATTTATCATAAATTAATAGGCATCGTTATATGTTTGCATACCTTTTTCCACTAATTTTATTAGTTATCTCTAACTGTTTTATGACATTAGCATGGTATAGCCATTTAAAATTTCTACACAATGCGCCAATCTGGCAAGCTATTCTTTTCGGTTGGTTGATTGCTTTACTAGAGTATAGTTTCATGATTCCAGCGACACGCTTTCTTGCTGCTCAAGGATTTTCATTCGGACAATTAAAAATTACCCAAGAAGTCATCACCTTGATTGTTTTTGTACCTTTCTTAATCTGGTTCTTCAAACAGCCATTTAAATTAGATTATGTATGGGCTGGGTGTTGTTTATTAGGGTGTGTTTATTTTGTATTTCGCAGTTAACAATAAAAAAGGTTTTCTTACCCTTTAGAAAGAAAACCTCATATTATAAAAATATGCTAATAGGAATTACCGTTCTACATCCATGCATTATTACGAATAATACCAACTGCAATTCCTTCAATTTCTACGTCTTCTTGGCTTAAATCAACGACAATAGGCGAGAGTTCGCTATTTTCTGGGTGTAAATATAACATATTGCCTTTTCGTTCAAAGCGTTTTACGGTTACATTATCATTAATTCTAGCTACTACAACCTGCCCATTTCTAACATCTTTTGTACTATGAACTGCCAACAAATCACCATCGAGAATACCAATATCTTTCATCGACATTCCTTGCACTTTTAATAAAAAGTCAGCTTTTGGTTTAAACATATTCACATCAACTTGATACGTTGCTTCAATATGTGCAGCAGCTAATATTGGTTCACCTGCCGCAACTTTGCCAATTAACGGCAACCCTTCTTCTTCCTCATTGATAACATCTTCTATCGTCTCACCAATTAAACGAATACCTCGTGAAGTACCAGAAACTATCTCAATTACCCCTTTTTTCGCCAGTGCTTTTAAATGTTCTTCTGCGGCATTTGCGGAGCGAAAACCTAATTCCTTGGCAATCTCAGCTCGAGTAGGTGGCATTCCTGTTTGCTCTAGATGTTGTTTTACAAAATCAAACACTTCTTGTTGACGTGCTGTCAACGTTTTTGTTAATTTAGCCATAATAAATTCTCTGTTCTTTTATACAGTATCACCTGTTATTATATACAGTAAAAATGATGTTGAAAAGCTTATTTCCTAATATTTTGTCTATCTTTCAACATTTGCATTGATCTGATAACTGCTTTTCATCTATGAATTTATGCTAAAATGACGCAATTTTTCGTATAAAACTGATAATAAAGGAATAAAAAATGGCGACTTTGCTCAATTTTTATCGCAATTTATTGAAAGCTCCACTCTCTATATTAGTTAAAAGTAATTCCATTCCAAATGATCCCATTACAGAATTAAACCTGAATACGACTGAACCTGTGATTTATGTATTACCTTATACTTCACAGACTGATCTACTTATTTTGCAAAAAAATTGCTTAACCTTAGGTTTGCCTGATCCATTACAACAGAATGAGATCAACGGAATACTATTACCGCGTTACGTATTTTTAGATGAAGGTCGTCGTTTTTTTAAATCAAAAACGGCAAAAAAAGAAACGGAACAAATTTTCTCACAATATTTAGAATTACATCGTGATTTATCTGAACTTAATGTTCAACTCATTCCAGTCTCTGTTCTATGGGGACGCTCACCTGGTTATGAAGATAAATCTGGGCTACCTAAATTACGTTTACTCAATGGTATTGAAAAATTTGCCACCATTCTCTGGTTTGGACGGGATAATTTTGTGCGTTTTTCACAATCTGTTTCTTTACGATATATGATTAATACATATGGCAATGATCCAAAACTTGCTCAAAAACTCCCTCGTGTTGCGCGTATTCATTTTTCAAAACAGCGGATTTCTGCGACTGGTCCACGCTTACTTAACCGTTCTGCAATGTTCGCTAAGTTATTGATTAATGAAAAGATTGTGGCTGCGATTGAAGATGAAGCAAATAATAAAAAAATTTCCAAAGAAAAAGCCGAACAAGAGGCGAGAAAAATTCTCGAAGAAATTGCCGCTAATTTTAATTACAGTAGTTTGCGAATTGCCGATCGTTTCTTAGGTTGGCTATGGAACAAGCTGTATCAGGGTATTAGTGTAGAACACGCAGATCGTGTCCGTAAATTAGCATTAGACGGGCATGAAATCGTGTATGTTCCTTGTCATCGTAGTCATATCGATTATCTTTTATTGTCTTATGTCTTATATCATCAAGGTTTAGTTCCACCACATATCGCTGCAGGAATTAATCTTAATTTCTGGCCTGTCGGGAGTATGTTCCGTAGCTGGGGGGCATTCTTTATTCGTCGTACATTCAAAGGGAATCGCCTTTACTCTACTATTTTTAGAGAATACCTTGCTGAATTATTCCATCGAGGTTATTCCGTTGAATTCTTTATTGAGGGCGGGCGTTCACGTACAGGACGTTTACTTGCCCCAAAAACAGGTATGATCTCAATGACATTGCAAGCCCTACAAAGTGGGCAACAAACCCGCCCTATTACGATTGTCCCTGTCTATATCGGTTATGAACATGTGTTAGAAGTGGATACTTATGCAAAAGAATTGCGCGGTGCAGCCAAAGAGAAAGAAAATGCAGGGTTGGTATTACGCGTTATCAAAAAATTACGAAACCTTGGTAAAGGCTATGTGAATTTTGCAGAACCAATTACATTAAATACTTACCTAAATCAGCATTATCCTCAGTGGCGTCATGATGATGATAAAAATCGTCCTGAATGGTTTAATGAAGCCGTTGATCGTGTGTCTAATCAAATCATGGTCAATATTAACCGTGCAGCAGCGGTAAATGCGATGAATTTGACAGGTTCAATTTTGTTATCTTCTCGTCAACGTGCGTTATCTAAAGCACTATTAATTGAGCAACTTGATACTTATCTACAACTATTACGGAATACTTGCTATGACGATGATATTATTCTGCCAAATGAAACAGGGGAAAGTTTATTGAATCATGTTTTAGGGTTAGATCGAGTCGGCATTATCGTTGAAAAAGACAATTTTGGCGAAATTATTCGCTTAGAACGTTCTTCCGCTGTTTTAATGACATATTATCGCAACAACATTCAACACTTATTTGTCTTACCATCATTTATTGCTAGTCTAGTGTTACATCATGAAGCGATTGAGTTAAATTTGGCACTTGATGCGGTAGAAAAATTCTATCCATTCTTGGCAAACGAGCTCTTCTTGAATATTCCACAAGAAAAACTACACCAATATTTATTAACCATTATTGATGAGCTTTGTCGCCAACAAATATTAAAACGACATGAAAATCTATTAACGATTAATAAAAAACGTGGTAGAGCGTTACAACTCCTTGCAGCAGGGGTAAGAGAAACCTTACAACGTTATTACATTACCCTCAGTCTATTAAAAGCAAATCCTCAACAATCTCGTGCGGAATTAGAAAAAGAGAGTCAATCTATTGCCCAGCGTTTATCAGTATTGCATGGTATCAATGCACCAGAGTTTTTTGATAAAGCCGTATTTGCAGCCTTTATTAATGGCTTAAAACTGAATGAAATAGAGGGTAATAAAATCGATGATTTACACTCAATCTTGCATAAAATCGTTTCGTTAGAAATTGATATTACCATTCAAGATGTCATTGAGAAATCATAACAAAGAAAAAAAACGTGCTAATGAATAAAGCACGTTTTTTATTATTCTTACAGCAACATCATACTATTTACAATGAATTTCTCATAATCATTGGGCTGACTAATTTGTGAATTTTTTTATCTTGTCGTTCTTCAATTAAATGTAAGGCTGCTTGACGTCCCATTTCATAATGAGGCAACGAAATGGTGCTTAATGAAGGAATAAATAAATCGCCAACGCCTATCATATTATCATAACCAAGTACGGCAATATCTTGTGGAATACGAAATCCTTTTGATAATAAATATTGATAAGCAATAAAAGCCAGACGATCATTGCCACAAACTAATACATCAAAATCACTTTTTTCTTTATCAATATGCTTTTCTAAAACAGGTAAAATATCGAGAAAGTTCTCATCTTTATCTGACATATAATATTCTAATGGCATAAACGCCATTTGATACTGTTGCCAAGCTGCAATAAATCCTGCTCGTCTGGATTGTGTTGCTAATGCTTTTTTCGGCAAATAAAAACATAACGGTCTTTTATAACCTCGTTGAATTAACTCTATCGTTGCCAGATATTGACCTTGGTAATCATCAGGAATATAACTTGCCACAGGGAAACTTTCGCTAGCACTAATACAATTCGCTAATGCGATTGGTTTATGACGTAACTTATTTGGTATCTGAATTGGTTTTAGCCCCATGGTACAAATAATAATGCCAAAAGGGCGGTGAGATAAAAGCAGATTTACTTCTGTATCAACATCATCATGATTAAAGGTGTTAATAATAAATGAATTCCAGCCATGTTTTCTGACTGTCTCTTCTATAGAGAGTAAAATTTCAACTGAAAATGGTGTCGTTGCTGTATCAAGCGATAAAACGCCAATAGATGTGCTTTTATTGCCACCACTACGAATTTTTTGCGCTGATAAATCAGGAACATAGTTTAATTCTTCTATGGCTTTCATCACGAGCTCTAATGTTTTAGCTTTTAACTTATGTGGCTCATTAATCGCTCTTGAAACTGTCATAAGCGATACTCCCGCAAGTTCAGCAACTTCTTTTAATGATGACATTTTTAATCCAATTCTCTTTTTTCAATAAAACTTTTCTCTTACTTTGCGACTTTTTTAACAAAAGGCAATCTTTATATATGTGATCATTATCACAAAATCACAATGTTAAGGTTAACATTTTTGATATTTATCACATTTTAAAAGAAATGAAGATTTATTTTTTGATAGTTAACGTTAACATTTAACACATTAAATATACTATAAGAGGTGATTTATGACCACAATACAACAAAATAACGATTGCTATTATATAAAAAATCGGAATTTCTGGATCTTCGGCATCTATTTTTTCCTGTATTTCTTCATTATGGCAACTTGCTATCCTTTTTTACCTATCTGGCTAAGTGATGTAAATGGCTTAACGAAAACAGAAACAGGTATTGTTTTCTCATTTATGTCGCTATTTGCCCTCTGTTTCCAACCCATTTTTGGCTATGTTTCTGATAAATTAGGAGTAAAGAAACACTTACTTTGGGCTATTGCGGTTCTCCTTGTATTCTTTGCGCCTTTTTTCATCTATGTATTTAGTCCATTACTACAAACTAATGTTGTCTTAGGCGCCATTGCTGGCGGGATATATATGGGCTTTGTATTCTCTGGCGGTGCAGCTGCCTCAGAAGCATTTGTTGAGCGAGTAAGCCGTCGTAGCCATTTTGAATATGGTCGTGCAAGAATGTTTGGCATGTTAGGCTGGGCATTATGCGCTTCTCTCGTTGGCGTTTTATTCAATATCAACCCAAGTTTTGTCTTTTGGTTAGGTTCGGGGTGTGCCATTATTTTATTGGTACTGTTATTCTTCGCTAAAGTAGAAAATAGTCCCGCAACAAAAGTTGCCGCACATATAGGCGCCAATACCAATCCAGTTACATTAAAGCAAGCTATTGCACTATTGAAATTACCAAAATTCTGGGCATTACTGCTTTATGTCATTGGGGTGGTATGTGTCTATGATATTTTTGACCAACAATTTGCAAATTTCTTTACCTCATTCTTCTCATCAAAGGCAGTTGGTACTGAAGTCTTCGGTTTTGTTACAACTGGCGGTGAAATCCTTAACGCTACAATTATGTTCTTTGTCCCTTTAATTATTAATCGTATAGGTGCTAAAAATGCGTTATTGATTGCTGGTAGCATTATGAGTATCCGCATACTAGGCTCTGCTTTTGCAACAACACCAGTGGAAGTTGTGATCTTAAAAACATTACATATGTTTGAAGTGCCATTTTATCTTGTAGGATTATTTAAATATATTACCACTGTATTTGAGGTGCACTTCTCCGCTACGATTTATCTTGTTGCCTGCCAATTTTCAAAACAAGTCGCTACCATGCTGATGTCTACTGTTGTCGGTAGCTTATATGACAATTTTAGTTTTCACACCGCATACCTCGTACTTGGTTGTATTGCACTAACCTTTACCATTATTTCATTCTTCACATTAACTGGACGTGTTGATATTAGCGAAAGATATAGACTGCAAAAAATCAACCATCAACATCTTCAAGCTCAATAAGGAAAATATTATGCAACAATATATTCATCTACAAACACCAATTAATGACCTAATTCTTCGCACATCTCCTTATGCAGAAATACTCTATTGGGGAGAACATCTTACAACTTTTGATCAACAAGACATTCTCTCACTTGGTCGATGCACGCCTAATAGTGGATTAGATATAGATGTCCCTACCACGCTTGCAGCTGAAAATGGACGCGGTTTTTTTGATAGCCCAAGTCTTGAGGGCTCAAGAAATGGTAAAGATTGGTCTCCTGTTTTCCATACTACCCATGTCGAACAACAACATAATTATGTCAAAATTACAGCCGAAGATCCGATTGCTAAATTAGCATTTATTAGTGAATTTGAACTTGATAAAAATGGGGTATTAAAAACACGTAATACGTTACATAACTTAGCTGAAAGTGAATTCAACCTCAATCGCTTATCGGTAACCATTCCACTACCAGAACAGGCTAATGATGTCATGTCTTTTTATGGTCGCTGGATTAGAGAATTTCAAACGCAACGCCAATCTTTAAAACATGGTGCCTTTATTCAAGAAAATCGTTATGGTCGAACTTCACACGAATACTTCCCAGGCATTATTATCGGTGAACCAAATTTCAGTGAACAACAAGGAAAATTATGGGGATTTCATCTTGCTTGGAGCGGCAATCACAGAATCCGTGCAGATGTAAAAATTGACGGCAGACGTTTTGTACAACTAGAAGCGCTTTATTTTGCAGGAGAAATCAACCTTTCCTCAAATCAATCGTTTTCAACTCCTTGGGTATATAGCACATATTCATCAACTGGACTCAACACAATGAGCCAACAATTTCATACCCATATCAGAGAACATATTCTTGATTTCCCTACCCAAAAAATTCGCCCTGTTCATCTAAATATCTGGGAAGGGGTTTATTTCGATCATGATCCACAGCATATCTTAGCCATGGCAGAAAAAGCAGCTGAAATGGGAGTAGAACGATTTATCATTGATGATGGTTGGTTCAAAGGGCGTAATGATGATTATGCTGGGCTTGGAGACTGGTATTTAGATGAACGCAAATATCCACAAGGTCTTACCCCAATTATTAATCGTGTAAAACAATTAGGTATGCAATTTGGTATTTGGGTAGAGTTAGAAATGATCAATAAAGATAGCGATCTATATCGAAACCACCCAGATTGGTTATTACAATTAGAAGGGTATGATCAACCAGCAGAACGTCATCAATTTACCTTAGATCTACAAAATCCTCAGGTATTTAACTACTTATTAGAACGAATGAATTGGCTACTAAGTCATCACGAAATTGATTATATCAAATGGGATATGAATCGTAGAATTGTACAGCCAGGACATCAAGGTAAACCTGGATTAGACGGACAAACAAAAGCATTATATCGCTTACATGATGAAATTCGTCAACGTTATCCAAATGTCGAAATTGAAGCTTGCGCCTCAGGTGGAGGAAGAATCGATTACGAAATTTTAAAACGTACACATAGATTTTGGGCATCTGATAATAACGATGCGTTAGAACGGCAAACAATCCAACGCAATATGAGTTATTTCTTCCCATTAGAAGTCATTGGTGCACACATTGGTGGGAAACATTGTCATTCTACATATCGCCAATTAAATATTCAATTTAGAGGTATCACAGCGCTCTTTGGTCATATGGGTGTCGAACTCGATCCCGTCAAAGAGGGCGAAACTGAAAGAGCTGGATTTACCAAATATATATCTCTATATAAACAAATCCGCCCATTATTACACACAGGAAATATCGTGCGTTTAGATATGCCAGATCCTGCCATTCAAATTAGCGGTGTCATTGCCAAAGATCGTTCAACAGCCGTCTTTGCTATTGCACAATTAAAATTACCTGACTACTTACTACCAGGTCATATTCGTATTCCTAATCTTATACCAGAAGCAAAATATCGAGTTTCATTATTGGATTTACCTGATACGATTCGTGAACAACGCGCTGGTCATTTAATGAAAATCTACCCACAATGGTTAACGAAATTATTAAATGGGGAAACATTAGAATTTACAGGAGAATGGCTAACAAAAGTAGGCTTAACCCTATTTCCACAAGATCCTTGCACCGCAACACTTCTTTATATAGAAAAACAATAAACAAAAAGAGTGTGGTTAAGCCACACTTTTTTTATTCAAAATAAAAAAGCCAACTACAAGAGTTGGCAAAGATAAATAAAAGATGAAAATTAAAAAGGGAAATTATTTAGGAAATTTGTTAGCATAGGCTTCTGTATTGATCCACTGGTGATCTTTTTCCCAAGTAAACCGCCATTTTCTTACTGGACCAGCCATTACATTCAAATAATAGTTATTATAGCCAGCAATCGTTGCGACTGGGTGATAGCCTTTAGGGACTTGAACGACATCTCCATCATATACTGCCATACACTCATCTAAACTGCGATCATCGGTATAAACACGTTGAAGACAAAACCCCTGACTTGGTTCAAAACGATGATAATAGGTTTCTTCTAAGTAAGTTTCTGTTTCACTATTTTTCTGATCGTGTTTATGGCTTGGGAAAGAACTCGTACACCCTTCATCAGTAAAGACTTCTACTACCAGTAATGCATCTGCAGGTTCAGTTTCTGGCAAAATGTTATGAACCAAACGTTTGTTATTACCATATCCTCGTTTTTCAACGCCAACGTCTTCTGGCGTGATTAAGCGTACAGGCAAGTTGCCTTGACTTGGCGCTCGACAAATTGCAATTTCTGTTTCACTTTCTGCTAAAATTTGAACATTTTTATGATGAGGAACATATAAAGAGTAAGGGGGAATACGTTCAAATGGCGATTGACGATTACCAATCTTCTCGAAGACTTCATCTTCTACTTGAAAAGTGGCATAACCTGATACCATAACGAAACAGACTTCTGTGTCAGCTGTTGTAAAACAGTGTGTTTTACCTGCTGATAAATGTAATAATTCAAAGCCAACATATTCCCAACCTGCACTTTCTGGCGTGATTTTTTGGCGAAAACCATCATTGATTTTATTCGATTTAGCTAATAATTGACTCATAAAAACCTCTTTTTCATATGAATTATACTTGGTTAGAAAGTTATTCAAGTATAGGCGATAAAATCCTATCAATGAACATTGTTTTTTCTAAGATACAACATAGATCACAAAATAAAACAAAAAATATATTTTAAAAATATTTTTATTTGAAATTTTTATTTCATTGGAGTATGGTTGTCTCCATTACCAACCAAAATGTTAATGTTAAACAAGATAAAGATGAGGGTAATTATGACTCAAGTTATTCCAAATTTTATTAATGGACAAATTGTTGAAAGTCAAAGCCAAAGAGCGGCTTTTGTCTATAATCCTGCAACAGGTGAACAAACTAAACAGGTAAAATTAAGTACTGTCAGTGAAATGGAACAAGCCATTAGTGCAGCCCAAGCAGCCTTTCCTGAATGGTCGCAACAATCTCCATTACGTCGCGCAAGAATTCTATTTAAATTCAAAGAATTATTAGAAAAAAACTTTGATAGTCTTGCTCGTTTAATCACTAATGAACACGGTAAAATTTATTCCGATTCTATTGGTGAATTAACTCGTGGTTTAGAAGTTGTCGAGTTTGCAACAGGTATCCCACACTTACTAAAAGGAGAATTTTCTGCCAATGTAGGTCGTGGAATTGACAGTTTCTCTATTATGCAACCACTAGGCGTTGTTGCTGGGATTACACCATTTAACTTCCCAGCAATGGTGCCAATGTGGATGTTCCCTGTTGCTTTAGCTTGTGGAAATACGTTCGTATTAAAACCATCTGAAAAAGATCCTTCTCTTTCTATTCGTTTAGCTGAATTATTAAAAGAAGCAGGCTTACCAGATGGCGTATTTAATGTTGTTCAAGGCGATAAAGAAGTCGTTGATGTGCTATTGCGAGATCCTCGTATTCAAGCAGTGAGTTTTGTTGGTTCAACACCTATTGCCCAATATATTTATGAAGTTGGATCTGCACACGGTAAACGTGTTCAAGCCTTAGGTGGGGCGAAAAATCATGCGTTAATTATGCCTGATGCCGATATTGAAACGACAGCTAATGCCTTATTAGGCGCCGCTTTTGGAGCTGCCGGTGAACGCTGTATGGCTCTTTCTGTTGCGGTAACTATTGACGATAACGTTGCTGATGCATTAGTAGCAAGCCTCGCACCAAAAGTAAAAGCCTTACGTATCGGTCCTGGCATATTACCTGAAGGCGAAAAAGAAAATGATATGGGTCCACTCATTTCTAAAGAGCATTTAGCGAAAGTATCTAGTTATGTAGACTCTGGTGTAGCAGAAGGTGCAAAATTAGTTGTTGATGGTCGTGGTTATAAAGTTGCAGGTCATGAAAATGGTTACTTTATTGGCGGTACGCTATTCGATAATGTAACAACTGAAATGAAAATTTATCAGGAAGAAATTTTTGGACCAGTATTAGCAATCGTGCGTGCAAAAAGTTATGACGAAGCAATTCAATTAATCAATGATCATCAATATGGTAACGGTAGTGCAATTTTCACGAGTGATGGTGATGCGGCTCGTCAATATAGCCACGATGTCAAAGCGGGCATGGTCGGCATTAATATTCCAATTCCTGTACCAATGGCATTCCACTGTTTTGGTGGTTGGAAATCATCAATTTTTGGTCCATTAAATGCTTATGGTCCAGATGGTGTTCGTTTCTATACAAGAATGAAAACCGTAACCAGTCGTTGGCCAAACCACAAAGTCAGAGAACAAGGTGCGGCATTTAGTATGCCAACGTTATAAGTATAAATTACCAATAAGCCCTTAAATTGAATGTGTATGATGTAGTGTCATACACATTTTTTATTATATAAAACAATCTCTTACAATTTATATTTAAAATATTCAATAGAAAGAGAGGGATATTTGATAGATCTTCAACATAAAAAAACCCGCTAGCTAGCGGGTCTTATTTAAATGTTATTTTAATTAAATCTACTTATTAAGTTTTGCCTTATAAGTTGGATTCATTAAGTTTTCTACTGAAAGAATATCGTTTAGCTCTTCTTCTGTAAGCAAGCCCAACTCAAGTACCACTTCTTTCACCCCTTTACCTGTTTTCGCACAAATCTTACCAACTTTGTCGCCATTATGGTGTCCAATAAATGGGTTTAAATAAGTTACGATACCGATTGAGTTAAAGACATAATTTTCGCAAACTTCTTTATTAACAGTAATGCCATCAACACATTTGTCACGAAGATTAACACAAGCATTAGTTAAAATACTGATAGATTCAAACATTGCTTGACCAATCACAGGTTCCATTACGTTAAGTTGTAATTGTCCTGCTTCAGCTGCCATAGTAACAGTAATATCGTTACCCATTACTTTAAAGCAAACTTGGTTGACCACTTCTGGTACAACAGGATTTACTTTTGCAGGCATAATAGAAGAACCAGCTTGTAATTCTGGTAAGTTGATTTCATTTAAACCAGCACGAGGTCCAGAAGAAAGTAAGCGTAAGTCATTACATACTTTAGAAAGTTTTACTGCAGTACGTTTTAATGCACCATGTACCATAACATAAGCGCCACAGTCAGAAGTCGCTTCAATTAAGTTTTCTGCTTTCACACATGGTAAACCAGTTACTTTAGCAAGGTTTTCCACCACTAAATCAGTGTAACCTTTTGGTGTATTTAATGCAGTACCGATTGCAGTTGCCCCAAGGTTTACTTCTAATAATAAGGCAGCTGTTTTGAGTAAGTTTTTAATTTCTTCATCAAGTAAGACGGCAAATGCTTTGAACTCTTGTCCAACAGTCATTGGTACAGCATCTTGTAATTGAGTACGACCCATTTTTAATACATTCGCAAACTCAACAGATTTATTGGCAAAACCATCGTGCAAATATTGGATTTTATCGACTAATTTTAAAATGCTGTTATAAACCGCAATACGGAAGCCAGTTGGATAAGTATCATTCGTTGATTGGCTAGAATTGACGTGATCCATTGGATCTAGATATTGGTATTCACCTTTTTTATGACCAAGTTTTTCTAAGGCAATATTCGCAACCACTTCATTAGTATTCATATTTACGGAAGTGCCTGCACCACCTTGGTAAACATCAGATGGAAATTGATCCATACATTTACCTGTTGTGAGGATTTCATCACAAGCGGCCATAATTGCATCTGCAATATTTTGTGGAATTGCACCAAGTTCGCCGTTAGTCATTGCGGTAGCTTTTTTAACCATTACCATACCACGTACAAACTCAGGAATATCAGAGATCGTATTATTAGAAATATTAAAGTTTTCGATCGCTCTAAGGGTATGAATTCCCCAATATACATCAGCTGGAATATCTCTTTCACCTAGTAAGTCAACTTCTTTACGGAATTCGCTCATAAGACACCTCAATTCATATATTTTATAATAAAAATCATAATGATAGATTAATGAAAAATCCTAATTTTCATTTCTATCACCTAATGTAATTGGCGCCTATTATAGAGAGAGTTTTTTACAAATTTTGTGATGTGGATCATAAAATCAAATTTACTAAACAGGAGTTATTTTTATCTTATTCATTAGTTTTTTTTATGGGTTGTAGTATGAAAAATTTTTTCACTTGTTACCCTTGAAAGCGATTTTGTGATCCCCATTTCTAGAGCCGTTGTCAAAAAGGGGTATCCCAATAACACACATATTTAGCTAAAACTTATAGGAGTACTTTTATTATGAATATTCGTCCATTACACGACCGTGTAATTTTAAAACGTGAAGAAGTAGAAACTCGTTCAGCAGGCGGTATCGTTTTAACTGGTTCTGCAGCACAAAAATCAACTCGTGGTAAAGTGTTAGCAGTAGGTAAAGGTCGTATTTTAGAAAATGGTCAAGTACAACCACTAGATGTAAAAGTGGGTGACGTAGTGATTTTTAACGACGGATATGGCGTGAAATCAGAAAAAATTGATGGTGAAGAAGTGTTAATCATTTCTGAAAGCGATATTTTGGCGATTGTAGAGTAATTAATTAGAGAACATAAGGAAGCAAAACAATGGCAGCAAAAGATGTAAAATTTGGTAATGACGCGCGTGTAAAAATGTTAAAAGGCGTCAATGTATTAGCCGATGCAGTAAAAGTAACTTTAGGACCTAAAGGTCGTAACGTAGTATTAGATAAATCTTTTGGTGCACCAACAATTACTAAAGATGGTGTATCAGTTGCACGTGAAATCGAATTAGAAGATAAATTTGAAAATATGGGCGCACAAATGGTGAAAGAAGTTGCGTCTAAAGCGAATGATGCCGCTGGTGACGGTACAACCACAGCTACCGTTTTAGCACAAGCAATCGTAAATGAAGGATTAAAAGCGGTTGCAGCAGGTATGAATCCAATGGATTTAAAACGTGGTATTGATAAAGCGGTTGCTGAAGTCGTAGCAGAATTAAAGAACCTTTCTAAACCATGTGAAACTTCAAAAGAAATTGAACAAGTAGGTACTATCTCTGCAAACTCTGATAGCGTAGTAGGTCAAATCATTGCTCAAGCAATGGAAAAAGTAGGTAAAGAAGGCGTTATCACTGTTGAAGATGGTACAGGTTTAGAAGATGAATTAGCCGTTGTAGAAGGTATGCAATTTGATCGTGGTTACCTCTCTCCATATTTCATCAACAAACCAGAAACAGCAACAGTAGAATTTGACAGTCCTTACATTCTTCTTGTTGATAAAAAAGTTTCTAACATTCGTGAAATGTTACCTGTATTAGAAGCAGTTGCAAAAGCAGGTAAACCATTACTTATCATTGCTGAAGATGTAGAAGGTGAAGCGCTTGCAACATTAGTGGTAAATACAATGCGTGGTATCGTGAAAGTTGCCGCCGTAAAAGCACCTGGCTTCGGTGATCGTCGTAAAGCAATGTTACAAGATATTGCGATCTTAACTGCTGGTACTGTGATTTCTGAAGAAATCGGTATGGAATTAGAAAAAGCAACATTAGAAGATCTTGGTCAAGCAAAACGTGTTGTAATTTCTAAAGACAATACCACTATCATTGATGGTATCGGTGATGAAGCACAAATCCAAGGTCGTGTTGCGCAAATTCGTCAACAAATCGAAGAATCTACTTCTGATTACGATAAAGAAAAATTACAAGAACGTGTGGCTAAATTAGCTGGCGGTGTGGCTGTAATTAAAGTAGGTGCTGCAACTGAAGTTGAAATGAAAGAGAAAAAAGCGCGTGTTGAAGATGCGTTACACGCAACCCGTGCCGCAGTTGAAGAAGGTATCGTCCCAGGAGGCGGTGTGGCATTAATTCGTGCTGCAAGCAAAGTGGCTGATAAACTTTCTGGTGAAAATGAAGATCAAAATGTTGGTATTAAACTTGCATTGCGTGCAATGGAAGCACCATTACGTCAAATCGTAACCAATGCTGGTGAAGAGGCCTCTGTTGTTGCAAGCAAAGTGAAATCAGGCGAAGGTAACTTTGGTTATAACGCAGGTGCAGAAGTTTATGGTGATATGTTAGAAATGGGTATCTTAGATCCAACTAAAGTAACTCGTTCTGCATTACAATTTGCTTCATCAATCGCTGGTTTAATGATTACCACTGAATGTATGGTAACTGAATTGCCAAAAGAAGATAAAGCAGATTTAGGTGCTGCAGGCATGGGCGGTATGGGTGGAATGGGCGGTATGATGTAATCATCTATCCACCTCAAAATGAAAAAATACCAGCAAAAATGCTGGTATTTTTTTATCTATTGGAAATAGTCTATTTATTACGCATTTTTCTGTGCATTAAATGTTTCAACTGCCGCATCAAATTTTTCCGCAACATCAGGAGCAACAGGAGAAAAAATTGATGACGCAACGGTTACTGCTGAACACGCTAAGAAACCTGGAATAATTTCATATAAATTAGCAATATCATGCCAATTTAACGTGTGCATTAATGGTTTCCATGCCACGACGGTTACGGCACCTGCTAACATTCCCCATAATGCAGCATTTGAAGTAATATTACGGTTAAATAATGACAAAATAACCAATGGTCCAAATGATGCGCCAAATCCTGCCCACGCATAAGACACCAATCCCATGACCTTGGAGTTTGGATCTTGCGCAATTAACATGGCAACAACGGCAATAATTAATACCATCACCCGACCAACCCAAACAAGCTCCTTACTTGAAGCATTTTTACGCAAAAATCCATGGTAAAAATCTTCCGTAATTGCCGCCGAACACATTAAGAATTGTGCAGATAAGGTACTCATAATAGCGGCTAAAATTGCAGATAAGACAATTCCAACAATCCACGGATTAAAAATTGCCTTAGAAATTTCGATAAACACAGATTCCGCAGAATCTAACATTACGCCTTTAACTTCAAAATAAGCCAAACCGAAATAGCCAACTGCACAAGCACCACCAAGACAAAGAATCATCCAAGTAATCCCAATAACTCTCGCTTTTTCTAAGGCTTGCACGGAATTTGCTGCCATAAAACGAGCAAGGATATGTGGTTGTCCAAAATACCCTAACCCCCAAGAAAGCGCCGAAATCACCCCAATTCCTGAAACGTTATACAACCAATTTGCATAAGGAATACCTGTTTGTTCAGATTTGAGCGCTAATGCCGCTGAAATCTCCCCCCAACTAATATTTAATAACACAATCACTGGCGCAAGTAATAAAGCAAAAATCATTAAAGAGGCTTGAATCGTATCGCTCCATGAAATCGCTAAATAACCACCAATGAAAGTATAAGCTATCGTAGCAATCGCCCCAAAGATTAATGCTGTACCATAATCAATACCCAATAAACTTTGGAATAATTTTGCCCCAGCAACAACACCTGAAGCACAATAAATCGTGAAGAAAAATAAAATTACAGAAGAAGAGATAATTTTCAATGATTTTGCACGACGAGGAAAACGTACTGCAAAAAACTCTGGTAGTGTTAAGGCATTACCATACTGCTCAGTAAATACTCTCAATCGGCCTGCCACAATTTTATAGTTAAAGTAAGCCCCAACCGTTAACCCTACCGCAATCCAAGCTTCTGATAATCCTGTTACAAAAATTGCACCAGGCAAGCCTAATAGTAACCAGCCAGACATATCTGAGGCACCTGCAGACATAGCGGTAACAAAGCTGCCCATTTTTCGACCACCTAAAATATAGTCGTTAAAATTTTTCGTTGAATAATAAGCATAAATCCCTATGCCGAGAATAATAAATAGATACAAAGCAAACGCCGTATAAATTTGATAATTTTGCATATATTTTTCCTGCAGTTAGTGGTTATTGTTCTTCAATAGCCATCAGTGTTGCATTACCACCTGCGGCTGCAATATTTTCACTACGTGAAAATTCATGATACAACAAAGTTACATCTTGTGTTTTTGTCCAATCATATAAACAAAAAATAGCTGGATTATTTTCTGCTAGAGCTTGGCGCTGTTCCTGACTGATCGGCGACACAAAGACACCTTTTTGATAGTATTGCTCTGCTTGACGACACGCCAATTCAGACAAGTTTTGTTTAAGCAATGGATTATCCGCTTCTACAACAACCTTAAATCCTGCTTGTTGTAAAATTTGATACGCTGCAAGCAAACGTGCCATATCCTCACCGAGTAATAATACGCTTGTTGTTTTATAATCAATACTATTTAATTCGCCTGTAATACTTGGTAGAACTTTTGGTTTAGCGGCTAATGAAGAATAATATTGCATCGTTTTTGTTAAACGTTGCACATAGAGTTCTCCTCCTGCCTTTGGTCCAGTTCCAGACAAACCATATCCACCAAACGGTTGTACGCCAACTACTGCGCCAACAATATTACGATTAATATAAAAATTACCACATTGTAAGTGTTCTTCTACAAACTGCACTGTTTGCTTTATTCGACTATGACAGCCACCAGTCAATGCGTATCCTTTCGCATTTACTTCAGATAATAAACGCGGTAAAGATTGCACTTGATAACGAACAAAATGGAGAATTGGTCCAAATACTTCATGGGTTATTTGATCAAGCGAACCGACTTCGTAAATAGATGGTGCCACAAAATGTCCACTTGTTGGTGCAGCCAGTTCTAAATAGCGCCGAGAAATTTTACGGACAGATTCTTGATAATCAAGTAATTTTTGTTTCGCCTCTTCATCAATCACTGGTCCAATGTCTGTATTCAGATACGCTGGATTACCTAAGACTAACTCTTGCATCGATTCGGTTAACATTTCATACAAACGATCTGCAATATCTTCTTGAACCAATAAAATACGTAAAGCAGAACAGCGTTGTCCTGCGGAGTCAAAAGCAGAACTTAACACATCAGTAATCACTTGTTCTAATAGTGCAGATGAATCCACCACCATTACATTCATGCCGCCTGTTTCAGCAATCAAAACAGGCGGATTTTCTCGCGTAATTAATTGGCGATTAATTAAATGTGCAACCTCTGTTGATCCAGTGAACATTACGCCATTAAATGATTGAGCCACTAATGCTGCACCTAATTCACCATCTCCCAAGGTTAATTGTAAAGCATCTTCTGGTACACCTGCTTGATGCAGTAATTTTACCGCATAATATGCAATTAAGGAGGTTTGCTCTGCTGGCTTAGCAATCACACTGTTCCCTGCTGCTAACGCAGCAGCTAGTTGCCCCGTGAAAATTGCTAATGGGAAGTTCCAAGGAGAAATACAAAGAACAACGCCCAATGGTTCAGCCAATACTTTTTTATCTTCTAATAAACGGATCTGTTCTGCGTAATAGCGTAAAAAATCTACCGATTCCCTTAATTCGCCAAGCGCATTTACTAATGTTTTACCCGCCTCTTCAATCGCTAATTTAATTAACAAACCAAAATTTGCTTCATACAAATCTGCGGCTTTCTCTAGAATATCTGCTCGCTCATTAGCCGATCTCAACTGCCACTGACTCCTCACTGCCGCACGAAATACATCTGCAACATCTGCTGCTGCCATAAATTCCACATTTGCTAATACTTGATCAAGTTGCGCTGGATTTCTCACAACAACTTGCTTACCTGCAGACATTGGTACTGCACAAAGTGAGGTAACATCTGCATATGATGCTTGATTTAATGCTTTTTCTAAACGTGATAATGCAACTTCGTCATTTAAATTAAATCCAGCGGAATTACGGCGTGGCGTAAACAAATCAGCTGGCAATTTAATTGCTTTATTTGCTTCACCTTGGAAGCGTTCAAATTTCTTCCATGGTGCTTCAATGAGTGTTTCAATCGAAATATTTGGATCAACTAATTGATGCACAAACGATGAATTTGCACCATTTTCTAATAAACGACGAACTAAATAAGCAAGTAACGTTTGGTGCGTGCCAACTGGCGCATAGACTCGAACTCGACGATTAAATTGGTGTGCGCCAACCACATTATCGTAAAGTGTCTCCCCCATACCATGTAAACATTGAAACTCAAATTCTTTATCTTTGCCTAATTCTGCGATTGTGGCTAATGTTTGTACATTATGGGTTGCAAATTGTGGATAAATAACATCTTGAGCCGTAAATAATTTTTTCGCACAACTTAAATAGGAAATATCAGTATGTACTTTTCGAGTATAGAGTGGAAATCCCTCTACTCCTTCCGTTTGAGCCCATTTAATCTCACTATCCCAATATGCACCTTTTACTAAACGCACCATCATTTTGCGTTGATAGCAGCGATTCATTTCAATGATGTAATCCAATACATATGGGCAACGTTTTGAATAGGCTTGAACAACAAATCCAATACCATCAAAGCCAGCCAAATCAGGATCTTGGAGTAACTTTTCTAATAGATCTAGTGAAATTTCTAAACGAGAGGCTTCTTCTGCATCAATATTTAAGCTAATATTGTATTGTTTCGCTAGTACGAATAGCTGTTTTAAACGAGGGTAAAGTTCTTCCATTACACGTTGCTGTTGGGAACGTGAATAACGTGGGTGAATTGCCGATAGTTTGACTGATACGCCATTAGAATCATATAAAGATCGTCCTGCCGATTGACGCCCAACAGCATGAATGGCTTCCACATAATCTTGCAGATATTTATCCGCATCTTGCATAGTCATTGCTGCCTCACCTAACATATCGAACGAAAAACAATATCCCATCTTCTCCCGTTCAATGATATTTTTTAAGGCACCCTCTATTGTTTCACCAGTAACAAACTGATTTCCCAAAATCCCCATCGCTTTTTCAATCGCCAGTTTCATCATTGGCGCTGACAATTTAGCAAAACTTTTTATTAGTGCTGATGATAAAACTTCTTCACTCAATGCTGCACTAATCTTACTACCTAACAGTAATCCATAACTGGCTGCATTAGTAAAAAGTGATCCACTTTTTTTAACGTGTGAACGCCAATTCCCTAATTTTAATTTATCATTAATCAGTGCATAGCGTGTTTCTGCGTCAGGAATCCGTAATAATGCTTCAGCCAAACACATTAACGCAATCCCTTCCTCACACCCCAATGAAAACTCATGCATTAACGCATCAACACCATAATGCTTTTGTTTTTTATCTCGAATTTTACTAATCAGTTGCTTTGCTGCCTGTTGAATATTTGCTTCCTGTTCTGGTGAAAAATCTAATGTTTGTACAAGTTTCGTAACAGCCTCTTTTTCGGGACAGGCATAATTCTGACTAATTAATTGACGTAATTCACTTTGTTGATTGAAATGTTTAGCATATTGATATTGCATTTTAAATTATCCTTCCAGAACGCTTGAGCAATAAATGCTTTCAGTGTAAAAGATTGGTTAAAATAATAAACCTTAATTTGTTAAATTTGTGATTCAATTCAAACAAATATTTAATACATTCATTACATAAAAACAACTTATTATAAAGGTAATGCGCATACTCAAGATAAAAAGAGTCTTACATCTTGACAAACCAAGTTATTAATAAGAAAGTTTGATACCTTATTTCATATAATAATTATTGCAAAACACAACAAAACTGGAGAAAACATGAAAAAACTCACTAAACTCTCATTAACAACTTTAGCATTAGCTGTATCAACCTCTGCTTTTGCTGCACCAAAAACGTTAGTGTACTGTTCTGAAGCCTCACCATCATCATTCAATCCACAACTCGTAACTGATGGTTCTTCTATTGATGCAAGCGGTCAAGCTATTTATAACCGTTTAACCACTTTTGCGCGAGGCAAAACAGATGTTATACCATCACTAGCAGAAAACTGGGATATTTCCGAAGATGGTAAAGTTTATACGTTTCACTTACGTAAAGGCGTGAAATTCCAATCAAATAAGTTATTTAAACCAACACGTGAATTTAACGCTGACGACGTGCTTTTTTCTTTTAATCGCCAATTAGATCCTAACAATCCTTATCATAAAGTATCTGGTGGTTCTTATGAGTATTTCGTCGGAATGGATATGGGGAATATCATTGATAAAATAGAAAAAATTGATGATTATACTGTTCGCTTTACGTTAAAAGCCCCAAACTCTCCATTTTTAGCAAATCTGGCGATGGATTTTGCGTCTATTTTCTCAAAAGAATATGCAGACAAAATGTTAGCGCTCGGCAAACCTGAAAGTGTGGATACCAACCCTGTCGGCACTGGTCCATTTGAATTAGTTTCTTACCAAAAAGATTCATTAATTCGTTATAAAGCTTTCGATAATTATTGGGAAGGTCGTGCAAAAATTGATCGTTTAGTTTTTGCCATTACCCCAGATGCCTCTGTTCGTTATGCGAAGTTAAAGAAAGGGGAATGCCAAGTAATGCCTTATCCAAATCCAGCAGATATTGCAGAAATGAAAAAAGATCCTAATCTTTTTGTGCATGAAAAAGCAGGATTGAATATTGGTTATCTTAATTTTAATGTTACCAAAGCACCATTTGATAATGTAAAAGTTCGCCAAGCATTAAGTTATGCTGTCAATAAAGAAGCAATTATTGATGCCGTGTATCAAGGTAGTGGTCAAGTCGCGAAAAACCCAATTCCACCAACAATGTGGTCTTATAATGATGATATTAAAGATTACGATTACAACCCTGAAAAAGCAAAAGCATTATTAAAAGAAGCAGGGTTTGAAAAAGGATTTAGCACTGAGCTTTGGGCAATGCCAGTTTCTCGTCCATATAATCCAAATGCCCGTCGTATGGCAGAAATGATTCAATCCGACTGGAAGAAAGTCGGAGTTGACGTCAAAATCGTCAGTTATGAATGGGGTGAATATTTACAACGTATGAGAAAAGGCGAAGATCCTACGGGTATGATGGGGTGGACTGGTGATAACGGTGATCCAGATAACTTCTTTGGTACATTACTCAGTTGTGCATCGAAAGAGCAAGGCTCAAACTATGCAAAATTCTGCTATGCACCATTTGATGAGTTAATCCGCGAAGCGGTTCAATCAAACGATCACACAAAACGCGTTGAGCTTTATAAACAAGCACAAGTTATTTTCAAAGAACAAGCACCTTGGATTACGATTGCACACTCAACAATGTACGAACCTGTTCGTAAAGAACTCAAAAACTATGTCATTAGTCCATTTGGACTTCATTCATTTTATGGCGTTGACTTAGAGTAACTTCAATAGCTATATTACGCACTTCCTGATAACTATAAATAAATATTCTTGCCATATTTTATGGCAAGAATAGGTTAATAATTAGCGAGCGAGCAAACAAATTTATGTTTCAATTTATTTTTAAACGGATTGCCATGGTGATTCCAACCTTTATCGGCATTACCCTTTTAACTTTTGCCCTAATTCATCTTATTCCGGGCGATCCTATTGAAATTCGCATGGGCGAACGTGGGTTAAGCCCTGAAGTCCATCAGCAAATGATGCAACAATTAGGTTTGGATAAATCTTTGCCAGAGCAATATATTAATTATTTAAAAGGCATTGCTCAGGGTGATTTTGGCACCTCTTTTAAAAATAATGTGCCTGTATTAGAGGAGTTTTTATCTCTTTTTCCCGCAACGATTGAATTAGCCGTTTTTGCTATTCTTTTTGCAATTCTCATTGGCATTCCTATCGGCATTTTGGCTGCTATCAAACGCGGTTCAATATTTGATCATTCGGTGATGGCAATCTCGCTAACAGGGTATTCTATGCCCATTTTCTGGTGGGGATTATTATTAATGTTATTGGTTTCTGTACAATGGAACCTCACGCCTGTTTCTGGCAGAATTGATGCAGAGTATTGGGTGGATTCCGTTACTGGTTTTATGCTAATTGATAGTTGGCTTTCTGGGGAACCTGGCGCATTTAAATCCGCTGTTATGCATCTCATTTTACCTTCGATTGTTTTAGGAACTATTCCGTTAGCAGTCATTTCAAGAATGACTCGCTCCTCAATGTTAGAAGTGTTGGGCGAAGATTATATTCGTACCGCACGAGCGAAAGGTTTATCATCAATGCGAGTTATCGTCATTCATGCGTTACGTAATGCGTTAATTCCCGTTGTTACCGTAATTGGATTAATTATTGGTCAATTATTATCTGGTGCAATTTTAACCGAAACAATATTTTCATGGCCAGGTATTGGTAAATGGGTGATAGAAGCAATTCGTGCGCGTGATTATCCTGTTGTCCAAAGTGCTGTACTTATCATTGCAACGATTATTATTGTGATAAATTTATTGGTTGATCTCTTATATGGTGTGGTCAATCCTCGTATTAGATACCGTAAATAAGGATTAAAATATGTCAAATCCCACTATTTCAGTTTCTGCACCAGCACCACGCACACCACTACAAGAATTTTGGTTTAATTTTAGCCGTAATAAAGGTGCTGTGGTTGGTTTAAGTTATATTGTTATTATTTTTCTCATCAGTGTATTTGCTGATATTATTGCGCCACACGATCCTATCGCTCAAGTCAGAGATGCTTTCTTATTACCACCTGCTTGGGTTGACGGAGGAACATGGAATCATATTCTTGGTACCGATGATGTTGGACGAGATATTCTTTCACGTTTAATTTATGGTGCACGTCTTTCTTTATTTATTGGCTTATTAGTAGTTTCTCTCTCCTTTATTTTCGGGATCACTCTAGGCTTAATTGCTGGATATTTTGGTGGCTTAATTGATATTATCATTATGCGTATCATTGATATTATGTTGGCATTACCTAGTTTACTATTGGCAATCGCGATTGTAGCAATCCTAGGACCATCATTATTAAATGCTTCCTTTGCTATCGCATTTGTATCACTACCAAGCTATGTCCGTTTAACTCGTGCTTCTGTATTAAACGAAATTAATCGTGATTATGTTACCTCTTCACGTGTTGCAGGAGCGGGTATTCTACGTTTAATGTTCATTACCATTTTACCAAACTGTTTAGCACCATTAATTGTACAAACCTCAATGGGGTTTTCTAACGCAATCTTAGATATGGCGGCTCTCGGTTTCTTAGGTATTGGCGCTCAACCGCCAACACCAGAATGGGGTGCTATGCTCGCAGAGGCTTTACAATTCGTACAACGTGCATGGTGGGTGGTTACCTTCCCTGGGTTAGCAATTTTATTTACAGTGCTTGCCTTTAACCTAATGGGTGATGGTTTGCGCGATGCTCTTGATCCAAAATTAAAACAATAAGGAGCAATAATGGCACTTTTAACTGTAAACAACCTTTCTGTTCATTTTGGAGAAGAAGACAAACCGTTTAAAGCGGTTGATCGAGTTAGTTACCACATTGAACAAGGTGAAGTATTAGGGATTGTAGGAGAATCAGGTTCAGGTAAATCAGTGAGCTCTCTCGCTATTATGGGATTAATTGATTTTCCAGGGCGTGTTTCTGCCGACAATCTACAATTCGATGGGCAAGATCTGTTAACGCTCAATGAAAAACAAAAACAAAAATTAGTCGGTGCTGATGTTTCAATGATCTTCCAAGATCCAATGACAAGTTTGAATCCTTGTTATACCGTTGGTTATCAAATTATGGAAGCATTAAAAGTTCATCAAGGTGGTAGTAAAAAAGCTCGCCGTGAACGTACTATTGAATTATTACGCATGGTAGGAATCCCTGCTCCTGAATCTCGTTTAGATGTTTTCCCCCACCAACTTTCAGGGGGAATGAGCCAACGAGTAATGATTGCCATGGCAATCGCTTGTCAGCCAAAACTGCTCATTGCAGACGAACCAACCACGGCATTAGATGTAACCATTCAAGCACAAATTATTGATTTACTATTAGAATTACAACAAAAAGAAAATATGGCATTAATTCTGATCACGCACGATCTCGCGTTAGTCGCTGAATCAGCGCATAGAATTATTGTCATGTATGCAGGACAAGTGGTAGAAGAGGGGTTAGCTACAGATATTTTCCGTGAACCAAAACACCCTTATACACAAGCCTTATTACGTTCACTACCAGAATTTGCTGTCGGTAAATCACGTTTAGAATCACTACCTGGTGTTGTTCCAGGTAAATATGACCGTCCTCAAGGTTGTTTACTCAATCCTCGTTGTCCATATGCCACTGACGAGTGCCGTCAAACCGAACCCGTTTTACACCGCATTGGCAATCGTCAAGTTAAATGTCATATGCCATTAAATGCAGAAGGAAATCCTCAACATGTCTGAAGAAGCAGTAATTTCAACGCAATCACCGACTGATGCGCCATTGTTAGCAGCGATCGATCTCAAAAAATATTATCCTGTAAAAAAAGGGATATTTTCCCCTGTTCAATATGTAAAAGCATTAGATGGCGTTTCATTTAAATTAGAACGAGGCAAAACCTTAGCTGTTGTAGGGGAATCTGGTTGTGGTAAATCAACTTTAGGGCGTTTGCTCACCATGATTGAATCGCCAACAGAGGGAGAACTTTATTATCAAGGGAAAAATTTCTTAATTAAAGATAACGAAACAGTTAAACTTCGCCGTCAAAAGATTCAAATTGTCTTCCAAAATCCTTATGCGTCGCTTAATCCACGCAAAAAGATTGGTACTATTTTGGAAGAACCTTTAAAAATTAATACCTCACTAAACAAAGAAGAACGTAAAGCGGCGGTATTAGCGATTATGGAGAAAGTTGGGCTACGCCCTGAGTTTTATGATCGTTATCCGCATATGTTTTCTGGTGGACAACGCCAACGGATTGCTATTGCTCGTGGTTTAATGTTAAATCCTGATATTGTAATTGCAGATGAACCTGTTTCTGCATTAGATGTATCTGTTCGCGCACAAGTCTTAAATCTGATGATGGAGTTACAAGAAAATCTTGGTCTCTCTTATATTTTTATCTCCCATGATCTATCCGTAGTTGAGCATATTGCTGATGAAGTCATGGTGATGTATTTAGGACGCTGTGTAGAGCAAGGAACAACCGAACAGATCTTTGGGAATCCTCGCCACCCTTATACTAAAGCCTTGCTTTCAGCAACGCCAAGACTTTCACCTGAACTAAGACGTGAACGGATTAAACTTTCAGGGGAATTACCAAGCCCATTAAATCCGCCAAAAGGTTGTGCATTTAACGCTCGTTGCCAATTTGCCACAGATAAATGTCGCGAACAACAACCTGAGCTCAAAACCTACCCTAATGGCGTAAAAATTGCCTGCTTTATGGTAGATTAATCCCTAATTATCAGCCATTGTAAATAAAAAAGGGGAATATCAGCGCATATTCCCCCTTCACAATAACTTCAATTTATTCGAACTCATCTAGCCAACACAACAGAATGGCTTCTAAAATCCGTTCATTTGATTTTTCTGGATCATCAGCAAACTCTTCAATTTCACAAATCCAACGATGCATATCGGTAAAGCGAACCGTTTTTGGATCTAAGTCTGGAAAACGATCATATAACGCTTCTGCAATTTGTTGAGCATCTTGCCATTTCATCAATTAATGCTCCTCTTTGGCGTGATTAATCGTATAGCGTGGAATCTCCACTACCAAATCTTCATCGCTGACTACCGCCTGACAACTTAAACGGCTATCTACTTCTAAGCCCCATGCTTTATCCAACATATCATCTTCAAGATCAGAACTGTCATTCAATGAATCAAACCCCTCACGCACAATTACATGGCAAGTCGTGCAAGCACAAGATTTTTCACAGGCATGATCAATTTCAATACCTGAACGTAATGCAGCATCTAAAATAGTTTCCCCTACATTTGCGTCAACAACCATACCTTCTGGACAATGTTCTTCATTGGGTAAAAAAACAATTTTTGGCATTTTTATTTCCTTTTATTCTTCTATTTTTCAAATTGTTCAACAGAATGACCTGCTAATGCGTGTTTAATTGAATTATCCATTCTTCTCGCAGCAAATTCACGTGTTGCCAGATCGACTTGTTTAATTCCTTGCGCAATCAGTTGGCTATCTTCTTGCTGGCATACTGCTTCTAATGCTTGCAATGCCGCTTTTACACCAGCTAACTCGTCAGCATTTAATAAATCAGCATCTGTAGCTAATGCACTATACACATTTTCCAACACTCTCGCCGCTTCTACACGTTGCTCTGCTAATTCACGTGCCTGCATATCTGCTTTTGCATTTTCGTGTGATGATTTAATCATTTGCGCAATTTCATCATCTGTTAATCCGTAAGATGGTTTTACTTGAATAGATGACTGTACTCCTGTTGATTTTTCCATTGCCGTTACACTCAATAAACCATCAGCATCTACTTGATAAGTAACTCGAATATGCGCGGCGCCTGCCACCATTGGTGGAATACCTTTTAAACTAAAACGCGCTAATGAACGACAATCTTGCACCAACTCACGTTCACCTTGCACGATATGCACTGACATTGCAGTTTGCCCATCTTTGAACGTAGTAAATTCTTGCGCTCTTGCTACTGGAATAGTGGTATTGCGTGGAATAATCTTCTCAACCAATCCCCCCATAGTTTCAATACCTAGTGAAAGTGGAATCACATCTAATAACAACATTTCACTATCTGGTTTATTTCCTACGAGAATATCGGCTTGAATAGCAGCCCCTAATGCAACCACTTTATCAGGATCGATTGACGTTAACGGCTGCTTAGCAAAAAATTCTGCAACTTGTTCTCTCACAAATGGTACTCGTGTTGAACCTCCCACCATTACAGTCTCGATCACTTCATCAACACTCACATCCGCATCTTTCAATGCACGACGGCATGCCAATAAAGTCCGCTTCACTAATGGTTGAATTAATTGGTTAAATATCGCCCGTTCAACCACAATTTGTTGATCATTTAAAGTTACAGTAGTTTCTGTTGTCGAGGTTAACGCTAATTTGGTTGCTGTTGCTAAATCTAATAATTGACGTTGTTGTTGATCGTTTTCTGCCGTGAAATTCGCTTGTTGGGCAAGGTAATCTGCTAATAAATGGTCAAAATCATCACCACCTAATGCCGTATCGCCACCTGTTGCTAATACTTCAAAGACCCCTTTACTTAAACGCAAAATAGAAATATCAAAGGTACCGCCGCCTAAATCATAAACGGCAATAACCCCTTCTTGCCCACTATCTAAGCCATAAGCAATCGCTGCTGCAGTCGGCTCGTTTAATAAACGTAATACATTCAACCCCACCAGACGAGCCGCATCTTTTGTTCCTTGCCGTTGAGCATCATCAAAGTATGCTGGCACCGTAATGACACAACCAACTACTTCACCACCTAAACGCTGTTCTGCTAAGGTATGTAAACGTCGCAAAATATCGGCAGATACTTCAACTGGGCTGTGAATACCCTGTTTCGTTACTAATAATGGCAAGCCATTCTCACTCGCTTGCAAATGATAAGGCAAATTTGGATAACGCTGCTGTACATCAGTTAAACTCCGTCCCATTAAACGTTTAACTGAAATAATCGTATTATGTGGATCTGCTGCCGCAAATGCTTTTGCTTCATGACCAACGATCGTTTGTTCTCCGCCATAATAAACAACTGATGGAATCAATGCACGTTCTTGTTCATCAAGTAAAATATCTGCTTTACCACTGCGTACAGTTGCAACTAAAGAGTTTGTTGTACCAAGATCAATCCCTACGGCTAATCGTGCCTGATGAGGTGCAGCACTCTGTCCTGGTTCTGCAATTTGTAATAATGCCATTTGCCTTATGTTCCCACACTAAAAATCAAAAAGTTTTTCTTCTAAACGAGCTATTTCTTGTTGTAATTTCTGGATAAATTTCAAACGATCGATGATCTGTTTTGCATTATGCCATTCTTGTTGCATTAGCTTTTCTGCTAACACATCTAAATTTTGTTGATAACTTGCTTTTGCTTGTTGAGATAATGCTTCTAATAACATTTCATCTTGTTGCTGTTCAGCTTGCGCTAATTGTTCCCTTAATTCCATTTGCTGCATCAGAAACTCAATATCATGCGTCGTATTTTCACTCTCAACGGGCTTTTGCAACGCTAAACTTAACATTGCTTCCGCACGTAAAATAGGATCTTTCAAGATTTGATACGCATCATTAACTTGTGTTGATTGCTGTAATGCCAAACGCTGTTCTTGTTCTGTTGCAGTGGCAAAATTATCAGGGTGTAACTGTTTTTGTAGTTGTAGATACTGTTGTGATAAGGCAGCCTGATCAACTTCAAACTTTATAGGTAATGCAAACAATTCAAAAGGATTAAACATAATATTTTCAATAATATTGGACGATTAAACGTGGAAGCTTTCACCACACCCACATTGTTCTTTTACATTTGGATTAGTAAATTTGAATCCTTCATTCAAACCTTCTTTGACGAAATCTAATTGTGTTCCATCTAAATAAACCAAGCTTTTACTATCAACAATAATTTTTACCCCATTATCTTCAAATACTTGATCATCTTCATTTAAAACATCAACGAACTCGAGAACATAGGCTAACCCAGAACAGCCAGCAGTTTTAATCCCTAAACGTAAACCAATCCCTTTTCCTCGATTTGCTAGAAAATCTCTAACTCGTTGTGCTGCACTTTCTGTTAATGAAATCGCCATATTTTGCTCCTAAATGGGAAAAGGTGTTATCTTCTTGATAACACCTAAAAAATTATTTTACGTTTTTAGCTTTATAGTCTGCGATTGCTGCTTTAATCGCATCTTCTGCCAAAATTGAACAGTGTACTTTTACTGGTGGTAATTCAAGTTCTGCGGCAATATCGCTATTTTTGATCGCTTGTGCTTCATCTAATGATTTACCTTTTACCCATTCAGTAATCAATGAACTCGAAGCGATTGCAGAACCACACCCATAAGTTTTAAATTTTGCATCTTCAATAATGCCATTATCATTAACTTTAATTTGTAACTGCATCACATCACCACAAGCTGGTGCGCCTACCATACCACTACCAACAGTTGGATCTTTTTTATCAAACGATCCAACATTGCGTGGATTTTCATAATGATCGATAACTTTTTCACTGTATGCCATAATTCACTCCTATTAATGTGCTGACCATTCAACGGTACTGAAATCAACACCTTCTTTATACATATCCCATAAAGGTGAAAGTTCACGCAATTTTGCAACCGCTTTTTTCACTAATTCAATCGTATAATCAATTTCTGCTTCAGTGGTATAGCGTCCAATCGTAAAACGAATTGAGCTATGAGCTAACTCATCATTTAAGCCTAACGCACGCAATACATATGAAGGCTCTAAACTTGCAGAAGTACAAGCAGATCCTGAAGACACCGCAATATCACGCAATGACATCATTAATGATTCACCTTCCACATAGTTAAAACTCATATTAAGGTTTGTGCCTACACGATGTTCCATTGAGCCATTTACATACACTTCTTCAATATCTTTTAAACCGTTATATAAACGATCACGCAAGGCAGTTAAACGTAGCATTTCATTTGCCATTTCTTCTTTACAAATACGATAGGCTTCACCCATACCCACAATTTGGTGAACTGGCAATGTCCCTGAACGCATTCCTCTTTCATGCCCACCGCCGTGAATAATTGCTTCTAAACGTACACGAGGTTTACGACGGACATATAATGCCCCAATTCCTTTTGGTCCATAAAGTTTATGGCAAGACATTGACATGAGATCGACTTTTAATGTTGCAAGATCGATAGGTAACTTGCCAACAGATTGTGTTGCATCAACATGAAAAATAATTTTACGTTCACGGCAAAGTTCACCGATTGTCGCAATATCTTGAATAACACCAATTTCATTATTGACATGCATAATAGAAACTAAAATTGTATCTTCACGCATTGCCGCTTTAAGTTCTGCAAGATCAATCAAGCCGTCTGCTTGTGGTGCAAGATAAGTTACTTCAAAACCTTCACGCTCTAATTGACGGCAAGTATCTAATACTGCTTTATGCTCTGTTTTACAGGTAATAATATGTTTACCTTTCGTTTGATAAAAATGCGCAACACCTTTAATCGCAAGGTTATCCGCTTCTGTTGCACCAGAGGTAAACACAATTTCACGCGCATCAGCACCAATCAGATCAGCAATATGATTACGTGCCACATCTACGGCTTCTTCTGCCTGCCAGCCAAATTTATGTGAACGAGAGGCTGGATTACCAAATGTGCCATCTACAGTTAAATATTCCATCATTTTTTTAGCAACACGCTCATCAACAGGACAAGTTGCAGCGTAGTCTAAATAAATAGGTAGTTTCATTTTCACTCCAATCAATCTATTAAGAACAGTTTCTTAATTTTTAATATTTTCTAAATGTTGCTGTACATTGATTTCTGCTCGATAACGCTGTTGCATTTTTTCTTGTTGTGAGCTTACCAATTCAGCAACCGTAATTTCATTGAGAAATTCTTCGATCCGATCACTCAATTTTTGCCATAATGAATGCGTTAAACATTGTACGCCATCTTGACAGTTACCCTTGCTACGGCATTTTGTCGCTTGGACATTTTCATTCACTGCCGAGATAATCATGCCAATAGAAATCGCTTCACTGGGATAACCTAATTGATAACCGCCACCTGGACCACGCGTACTTTTTACTAATCCATAACGACGCAATTTGGCAAATAATTGTTCTAAATAAGAAAGTGATATTTTTTGACGTTCAGAAATATCCGATAAAGTAACAGGACCATCGTCGGCGTTTAACGCAATGTCTAATATAGCAGTAACCGCATAACGTCCTTTTGAAGTAAGTTTCATCGTGAATTCTCTAACCTTGTTTCAAAACGGAGAAAATTCTCACATAACCTACTAAAACAGTCAAGTATTATTCCATTTGTGATAACGTTTTTACCTATTGTCTATTTCTATCTTTTTTTGATAAACGTTCTACTGCGGTCAACATACCTTGCAAGATATTTAGTTCATTGCGCTGAATCGCTGTGCGTAAATAAAGGCGACGCAGTTTCTTCATGACCGCACTGTTTTGAATAAAACCAATTTCTTGATAAATCTTTTCTGTTTTTTGGAAAAAATACTCTAACTCTTCTGCAACTACCCCCTCAGGCAGCGTTGCTTTTGGTTGAGGAATTGTCGGTGATGACTGTGCTTGTAAATAGGCCATTCTAATTTCATAACTGACTAATTGCACCGCCATGGCAAGATTTAATGAGGAATATTCTGGGTTTGCTGGAATATTAAGGTGATAATGGCATTTCAATAACTCTTCATTGGTCAAACCAATTCGTTCACGCCCAAAGACAATCGCCACTTTTCCATTTGCAAGATGTTCTATCGTTTTTTCACCACAATAACGTGGACTAATCGCAGTGGTGGTTAAATGACGAGCTCTTGCACTGGTACCAATAATCAAGGAGCAATCTGCTACGGCCTCATCAAAACTCGCAACAATTTTCGCATTTTCCACCACATCTGCAGAACCAGCCGATAATGCAATAGACTCTTCATTAGGCAATACTTTTGGCGCAACAAGATAAAGTTGTGATAACCCCATCGTTTTCATTGCTCTAGCTGCAGAACCAATATTCCCTGGGTGGGACGTTTCGACTAAAACAATCTTAACTTGATCTAATGACATAACTTTAATTTCTAACAAAAAATGATGCGCAGTTTAGCATGTTTCACTACGCGATGAAATTCCTCGCAATTTTGTCTTTCTTTCTCTATAATGCGCAGCGATTTATCAATTTATCACACAACTGTTCTTTAAAATCTGGTGGAGAAAACCAATGAATCCTATGTTAAATATCGCTATTCGCGCAGTGCGAAAAGCAGGCAATATCGTTGCCAAAGGTTTTGAACGTCGTGATGACATTCAAACAAACCAAAAATCAACTAACGATTATGTTACTAATATTGATAAAGCTGCTGAAGCTGCCATTATTGAGATTATCCGTAAATCTTATCCTGAGCACACTATTATTGCAGAAGAAAGTGGAGCAAGCGAAGGTAAAGAAAGCGATATTCAATGGGTCATTGATCCACTAGATGGCACCACTAACTTTGTTAAAGGTTTACCACATTTCTCAATTTCTATCGCAGTCCGTGTAAAAGGGCGCACTGAAATTGCTGTAGTTTATGATCCAATCCGTAATGAATTGTTCACTGCAGTGCGTGGTGAAGGCGCTAAACTCAATGAATACCGCTTACGCATTGATAATTCCAGTGAATTAACAGGCGCAATTCTTGCAACAGGCTTCCCATTTAAAATCAAACGTTATGTTCCAATTCACTTAAATATGGTCTCTGCATTAATTGAAGATTGCGCAGATTTCCGTCGTACGGGTTCAGCCGCGCTTGATCTTTGCTACGTTGCCGCGGGTCGTGTTGATGCCTATTTTGAAATGGGAGTCAAAGCCTGGGATTGTGCCGCAGGTGATTTAATTGTACGCGAAGCAGGTGGCTTAGTAACCGATTTTGTTGGTGGACATAGCTATCTGACTAAAGGAAATATTGTCGCTGGGTCAGCACGTATCACGAAACAAATTCTGGCTAAATTACAACCTTGTTTAACAGACGAAATCAAAAATTAACCATAACAAGAAAAAACCAGCAAATTGCTGGTTTTTTTATCTTCTACCCGCATAGATGCTTACAAGCAAACGACTCTCTCATTCATTAAATACAATAAATGTCTTCGGACGAAAAAGTAATTGCACTTGACTGCCCAATGAATATTTCTGTTGATGATGAACTACTATAAACTGCTCATCATTTGTTGCGGTAAGATTCCATAATTTCAGTTGATAACGGTAAAAACCACCTAAAAAAATACATTGCTCAACCGTTGCATAAGCTGTCATAGGAGAACTCAGTTGCGTAGGAATCTCCTTTTCCCAGAGATGTAAGGCAATATCTTCTGGTCGAATTAACACACGATAATGTTGTTTTTCCTGCAAAACTTGTTCATTTGCTACGGATACTTGCGTTAAATCAAAATAAGTAAACGGTGATACCAGTCTATCCGCCTGTCGTTGACAGGGAAGATAATTCACCTTACCTAAAAACTCGGCGACAAAACGTGAGTTTGGTCGATGATAAAGTTCATAAGGTGTACCAAATTGAATAATTTTACCTTGATCCATTAAAGCAAGTTTATCCGCAAAAACAAAAGCTTCTTCTTTACTGTGAGTAACAAAAATTGCTGGTACCGCTTGCTGTTTTAAAATTGCACGAATTTCTTCGATCATTTGATAGCGCACTTGGCTATCAATATTTGAAAAGGGTTCATCGAGTAATAACAGTTTCGGCTCACACGCTAATGCTCGGGCAATCGCCACTCGCTGTTGTTGTCCGCCTGATAGTTGATGTGGATAACGTTGTTCTAGTCCTTGTAAATGCACTAACTTAACCATTTCCGCTAAGATAGCTTGCTGCTGTTGACGATTTTTCTGATGCAAGCCAAAGATAATATTTTCTGCCACGGTGAGATGGGGAAATAAAGCATAATCTTGAAAAATAAAACCAATTTGACGTTGCTCCAATGGTGTCGTTGTTAGATCATTGCCTGCCAGCATTATCTTTCCTGCACGCAAAGGCAATAACCCAGCAATCGCTTTTAATAGCGTGGTTTTTCCGCACCCACTTGAACCTAATAAACACACAATCTCTTGTTGTTCTAACACGAGATTTAGATCTTGTAATATGGTGTTATCGTGATAGCCACACGTTAACTGTGTAATTGATAAAGTATTCATCATCTTATTTTGTTCTATTTGCCAGTAACGAGCGAGTCAACATCATTACAGGAATTAACCCGACTATAATTAATACAATCGCAGGTAATGCTGCGCGTTCTAGTTGCTCATCAGAAGTATAGGTAAACACATGTGTTGCTAAAGTATCAAAGTTAAATGGGCGTAATAATAATGAGGCATTTAACTCTTTCATACTCTCAATAAACACAAACAATAATGCCGTTAAAATACCTTTACGCAATAACGGTAAATGAATTTTCCAGCCAACAACTAAGGCAGAATGCCCTAATGTTTTCCCTGCCATCTCTAACGAAGGGGGAATTTTATTTAATGCCGTTTCAATACTCCCAATCGACATCGCAGAAAAACGGATCACGAACGCGGTGATTAAGGCAAAAATTGAACCAGAAAAGATTAACCCTAATGGTGGTATACCTAACCAATTTGTTAACTGATGCAGTTGATGATCTGCAATAGTCAGCGGTATCAACAACCCAATCGCTAAAACTGTGCCAGGTACAGCATACCCTAAAGCCCCAATCCGCAAACCTGCTCTCGCAAATGAAACTTGGGTCATTCTTTGTAAAAAATGCAGCAATAATGCCAATATCACACTAATAATTGCTGCAACGCTAGAGACTAATAAGCTATTTTTCGCATATTGAAAAAAATTTGTTGTCCATGCTTCCGTAAAATAGTGATAAGCCCAATAACTTAGTTGAAATAGTGGAAGTAGAAAAGCTAACAAGACTAATAACCAACTATAAATCACTAAGCCTTTTTCCCACCATCTGGTTAAAGGTTGATATTGATGTGTTTGTTCACAACCTCGTTGATAATGTTGTTGCTTACGTCTCGCATAACGCTCAATCCCAATAAATAGGCTTAATAAAGCTAACATTGAAATCGCAATTTGTGCGGCTGCTTGTAAATCGCCTAATCCTAGCCAAGTATCATAGATCGCCGTCGTCAATGTTGGCACTGCAAAATAGAAAACGGTACCAAAATCACCTAATGTTTCCATCGCAACTAAAGCACAGCCAACAGAAATGGCTGGTCGTAGTAAAGGTAAGGTTATCCGCCAAAAAATATGCGTTGTAGAAGCTCCCAATAATTTAGCACTTTGTGTCAAATTTTCTGATTGTTCAAGGAGTGCCAAACGGGTTAACAAAAAGATATAAGGATAAAGGGATAACGCTAAAATAAAACAGGCTCCCCCTAAACTCCGAATCGACGGAAACCAGTAATCATGAATACTTTGCCAACCAAAAATTGCTCGTAACCATTGTTGAATAATCCCAGGATAATCTAAAAGATCTGTATATAAATAAGCCGATAGATAAGCAGGAATAGCTAATGGTAAACAAAGAAGCCATTGTAAAAGACTCTGACCTGTAAATTGGTAGCGTGAAACTAGATAGGCTGTTGGTATAGCGAAAATTAGGCTGATCCCCACTGTCCCACTGACTAATAACAGTGAGTTGATAAAATAATCGGTTAATACCGTATTCCATAGGTGTTGTAAACTCTGTAATGAACCTTGTCCTGCCTGATAGAGTAGTGCCACTATTGGCATCACAAAAAAGCCAATTAAGAGAAAAACAGTTAGCTGAGAAAATGGTCTATTAAGTTTAATCACAACTCATTACTAATCTAAAAAGTGAAAAACAGAAAAAGGCAGTTGTTTCCACAACCGCCTAATTAAAAACTACAATAAAAATAAATTATTCAATATCGAATTTTACTTCATCAATTAACTTCAAGGCTTTGTCATAGTTTTTCGCAATATCATTGAGTGGTAATGTATCTGCTTTAAAACTTCCCCAAGATTCAACTAATTTAGAGACGGCTACCCCCGATTTCACAGGATATTCATGATTTAATTCTGCATAAAGATGTTGTGCTTTGTCGCTACTTAAAAATTCAACAAGCTTTAATGCGTTTTCTTTATTTTTTGAATATTTTGCCACCGCAACGCCACTGATATTCACATGCGTACCTGTTGTAGTTTGGTTAGGGAAGTTGATGTAAACAGACTCTGCCCAAGCACGCTGTTTTTCATCTTCTAACATTTTGCCGAAGTAATAGCTATTACCAAGTGAATAATCACAAATACCTTCTTTAATTGCTTTCACTTGATCACGATCGCCACCTTGTGGTTTTTGCGCTAAATTATTTTTTAGCCCCACTAAAAATGCTTTCGCTTTTTCTTCACCATCGTGTGCAATCATAGATGCAACTAGTGATACATTATAAGCATGTTTACCCGAACGCACGCACACTTTGCCTTTCAATTCTGGTTTTGCAAGATCATAATAAGTAAAGTTTTCTGGCAATTTACCTACTCTATCTTTTGAGGTATAAATCGCTCTAGCTCGTGTTGTTAAAGCAAACCATTCATCATTTTGATCACGATATTGTGCAGGAATATTTTTTTCTAATACAGTTGAATGTACATGTTCTGCTAAGCCAGCATTAACTAATTCCATGACTCGACTAATATCAACAGTTAATAATACATCTGCTGGGGTAAGTTCTTTTTCACGTTTTACTCGTTCAACTAAACCTTTATCTGCATAGATAAGATTCACTTTTACACCACTTTGCGTTTCAAACTCTTTTAAGAGAGGTTCAATTAAGTAAGGTTGACGATAGGAATAAACATTAACTTCATTAGCTGCGAAAGCAGGTGTGGCTAATGTTGCTAACAAACTAACAGTGAAGAGTGATTTTTTCATAGAGCCTCTCATATTAAATTAACTGGGTCATAAGTAAGAATTTATAACATACAAAATTATCCCCTTCTAGTCAATAAGAATTATTCTCAATTACAATAAAAAATAAAAGGCAGCTTCCACTGCCCTAATCCACCATACAAATCAATAACTAAGGTAATTTTGCAATAATAGCATAACCTTGTTCTTCACCTTGAATACGATATTGGGTATCTGCTTCAATAAATAACGCTTCACCTTGTTGCACTGATAGGGTTTGATTCTCTGCAGTAATTTGTAACTTACCTTGCATCACTAACAACACTTCAGCACTCATAGCAACTAAATTACACTCAGATCCTGATTGATAGTTAAGATTAGCTAAGGCAAAATCCTGACTTGGTGTTTGATAAGTGTGATATCCCTCGCTTGGATCTGCTGCTGGTATGATTTTAGGGGTGATTTCTTGACAGTCAATAATCTTCAATAATTCTGGAATATCCACATATTTTAGTGTTAATCCCCCGCGAATCACGTTATCAGAACATGCCATTAATTCAATATTTTGTCCCCGTAAATAGGCATGAGGGATCCCTGCATCTTGGAAAATCCCCTCTCCTTGTTTGAGATGAACAAGATTAAATAAATAGAAACAGAGTAATCCAGCGTCCAATTTTTCTAATGAAATATCCATCGCTTCAAGAGCATAAATCACCCAATAATCAGGATTTTCTAGAGATAAACAATTTTCACGATAAGCAACTTGGTTTGCTTGAATAACAGGTAATAACCATTGTACTAATTGTGTTTGTGAAGCTTGCATCACTGTCGCATAAAAATCTTTTAATAGTTGATTTTCTAATTGCTCAGCTAATGGCATCAATGATGGACGAGCATATAAAGTCTTTAAAATGGCGTCTTTACTTTTAAATCCATGTAATAGCCAAAAATCCGATAATGCAATCATCATTTCTGGTTTATGGTTATCATCTTTATAACTACGGTTTGCATCTTTTAAATCAATGCCCTCTGCATTTTCACGGGCAAAGCCAATTTCGGCTTCTTTTTTCGTTGGGTGTAATTGAATAGAAAGTGGTTGCACGACATCTAAAATTTTTAATAGATAAGGTAATTTTTGCCCAAATTGTTGTTGAGATTTTTCCCCTAACACGTGAGGAAATTGCGCAATATAGTCAGCAAGATTGTATTCTGTATTATCTTTAACCAATATTGATGGCGCGCTCGGGTGCGCACCTAACCACCATTCTGCATAGATTTTGTCATCTACTGGTAATTGAAAGCATTGTGGAATATACGTTTTTCCACCCCAAATATAGTGCTGTGCCTGACCATTAAGGCGATAAAACATAACTTATTTTCCTCCAATCGGTTGTGTAATTCTGCCTGTTACCGCAAAAAACTGTAAAACTTTTGCTACATCATCAACATCACGAATATAAACAGGTAATGTCTTCCCGTTTTTTAATACAAGCTGTAAAAATCCATTTTCACTAATGTTGATAGTATTAATGTATTGATAAGGGATATACAGATTATTTAAAAAGAACCCATCTTTCTTTAATAGAAAAATGGGGTAACGAATAAAGGCATGATAAATTAATAAAATTGATAACATCACTAACAAATAGAGTGTTCCTGATTCAACTCCTTGTGGTAACGCTTGATATACCGCTATCCAAATCAAAAATAACATTACCAAACTGTCTATTTTATGCTTGTGCAATAAACGGATCTTCAATTCCGTTTTGCCATAACGTTTATCCATTAAAAATTGATCGTAAATAGCATAGAGAAAATATAAAACGATCAATACCAATAAAGTAATATTAATGATCATATCAATTTTTAGATACTGATGAAAAAATAGAAAGTGGGCACATTAGCCCACTCAGTACAAAGCTAATTATGGTGGGTAAATACCCACCAATGCTTTAAGCTAAAATGCCTGTTGCAGCACCAATAATACCGATCACAAAAATACCGATAATAATCCACAGTGCATTCACACGGTTACGCAATAACCACATACAAATAAAGGTGAAGATTAATGGCAGTAAGCCTGGCATTAAGCTATCAAGAATGTTTTGTACAGTGGTGATTTCGGTTGTACCGTCTTGCTTTTCAATCACTGAAACAACCAGCGGTACATTAATAGTCGTCCATTTTTGCACTAAAGCGCCCATAATGAACAAGCCAAGAATTGAAGCGCCCTCAGTCAATTTTTGCAACAAACCACCGCTCATATCTTTTACAACATCTAGCCCTTTCTTATAACCATAAGTTACCCCATAGTAACGTGTTGCTAAACGGACGAGGTTAAATAGGAAGAAGAACAACAATGGACCTAAAATACTACCGCTTAAAGCTAAACCTGCTCCTAATGCAGCAAATACTGGGCGAGCTGTTCCCCAATAGATTGGATCACCTACCCCTGCTAAAGGTCCCATTAAACCTACTTTAATCCCATTAATTGCCGCATCATCGATTGGTTTACCATTAGCACGCTCCTCTTCCATTGCAATAGTTACGCCCAATACGGGCGCTGCCACAAATGGTTGAGTATTGAAGAACTCTAAATGGCGTTTAATTGCATCTTTACGCTCTTGAGAATTTGCATCTGGATATAAGCGTTTAATAACTGGCGCCATAGCAAAGGCAAACCCTAAGGCTTGCATACGTTCAAAGTTCCATGATCCTTGGAAAAGGTTTGAACGGAGAACGACTTTATTTAAATCACTTTGGGTTACTTTTTTCATTTCAGTTGTCATTTCTACTTCTCCCATTAATCTAATCTGTTATCAAGATCGTTATTAGCACTTGAAACTACTTGCACCACTTGTTTACTTTGATTGTATTTAGGGTGAAGTTGAATATAAAGAATTGCCATAATTGTACCTAGTATACCTAATGCTACTAAGTTGAAATTCGTGAATGCAGCTACCACAAAACCCGCATAGAAAAACGGCATTAAATGACCTGCCCGCATCATATTAATAACCATTGCATAACCTACAACCGCGATGATCCCCCCAGCAATTTTTAATCCTGACGTTACCACTGGTGGAATTGCACTAAGCAATGATTGAACAGTATCTGTCCCTGCCGTTAATGCAACGATTAAAGCAGGAATCGCAATACGCATCGCTTGCAAAATCAATGCACTACAATGTACCCAATCAAGACGATTTAGGTTTCCGTCTTGTACTGATTTATCTGCAAGATGTTGGAAACCTACCGTAATTGCACGAACTACATAGGTTAATACCTGACCTGCTGCCGCAAGCGGAATGGCAATCGCAATCCCTGTTGCAATATCTTGTCCACCTACAATGACTAAAATAGTAGAAACAACAGAAGCTAACGCAGCATCAGGTGCTAATGCTGCACCGATATTCATCCAACCTAATGCAAGCAATTCTAATGAACCACCTACAATAATCCCTGTTTTAATATCGCCTAAGACTAAACCAATTAGTGTACAAGCAATTAATGGGCGGTGAGTTTGAAACTCATCTAAAATCGATCCCATTCCTGAAAGACAAGCAATGAGGAAGACTAAAAGAATTTGAATACTAGAAAGTTCCATAATTTTTTCCTGTTATTAAGTGTTAAACAAGATTGCTCTTTTGCAGCAAATCAATCATATTTTCTTTGCGATCATTAGATACCTTACGCACATCTAATTCCACATTCAGTTCAGCTAATTTCTTAAAGGCATCAATATCTTTTTGGTCAACAGAAATCGCACTAGTAATTTGTTTTTTACCATCACGATAAGCCATACCACCAATATTGACAGAGGTAATTTCTAACCCTGCTTCTACTAAAAATAATGCATCTGTTGGATTAGTGAATAACAACATGACCCGATCTTCATTGTATTCAGGGTTATTATAAACTCGCACCATTTTCTCTACATTAACTACGTGAGCCGTAACCCCTGGAGGAGCAGCTTGTTTTAGCATGGTTTTACGCACATCATCTCTATCTACTTCATCGTTTACAACAATGATACGATTAACCCGACTTTCCTTCGTCCAACGTGTTGCGACCTGACCATGAATTAAACGGTCATCAATACGTGCTAAACCGATCGTCATATGCTTACCTGCTGTAGCCACTTCAGGTTGAGCAGGCTTAGATGAAGCAGCAGTAGCAGGCGTTGGAGAAGCCTGAGGTTCTTCTGCTTTCTCTTGTGGCTTTTGTTCTAACTTCAATGCACGTACACCACCACGTCCAGTTTCAAGCGCAATTTCTGCCAACTCGGCTAATGATGGATCATCATCGCGAGCCATAAAGGTTTCAACAAGCATCGGAACGTTTACACCAGTAACCACTTCCATATGATCTTTACCATCTGCCACACGATTCGCTGCATTAAATGGACTACCGCCCCAAGTATCTACTAAAAATAATACTTGATCGCAGCCAGCTAACTCATTTGCCAATTTGTCTTGATACTTCCCAATAATAGTTTCCGCATTCTCACCCGGAACAAAATCAATAAACGCAACATTTTCTTGCTCACCAATCAACATCTCTGTTGTTCTAAGCAACTGCTCTGCTGCAACACCATGTGTAGCTATGATAATAGCAATACTCATAGGAGCTCCTTAATAATTTAATTTAATAGATAAAATTTCAAATAGAGTAATAAAGCGGGCGCAATTTTAAAGAAAAAATTAGCAAAGAGATATAACACAGATCACAAAAATGAAAAAAAGATATGAAAATTCAAGTTATTTTATCCATGTAATCTTATTTTTATCTAAAAATTTAAGATAAAAGAGAGATAGATGGGGAATCACTCACATTTAATTTACATTAAAAAATAAATATCAATGAAATTTATTTTATGAAATAAAAAAATCCTCCACCTTATAAAGATAGAGGATTTTCAAACTATATTGCAATTATAAAGCAATCACTGCACAAAGTGTAAGCACTGAATAAAGTACCGCTAATCCATAGAAAATCACACCACCAGCTGGTACATGAACTTTAAAATCATGCAAGCCTAGGTGAATACGATGGATACCACACCAAGTTGGGAAAATTAATAATGCAAGGATAACTAATTTACCAATCCAAGTGTGAGCAAATGCAATGATATTATCTGGTGATACAATACCAAACGGTAGTAAAAACCCTAAAATTAAGACTAATACAGGGAAAAATACCGCACTAATTGCCCCACCAGCACCGAATAATAACCAAACTGCTGGTTCATTTGAACGTTTTGGAGTTTCTTTGTTCATCTTATTTTTCCTATACTAAAATTAAGGTGATAATACTTACCACAGCAGTGATGCCCCAAAAGACTTTGGCGACAAGATTCACATTAATACGTTCATTTTTTACAATGATATTCATCATTTGCGGCGCCATATTAAAGAATGTGAAGCTGTTTAATAACACTGCTCCAAGCGTAATGACATTTAAAATCACAACCACTGGATTTTGTAAAAATCCAATGAATTTAGTATCAAATGTACCATTACCTAAGCAAAGTAAGCCGTAAAATAATTCTAAACAGAACCAAATTGTTGGTACTGCAGTACTTTCACGCAATACATAGAATTTGTAAAAATCTAACTTTTTCCACCAAGTCGCTTTTACTTCACGCACGTATTTTTTGCGTTTACTGGTTGCTACTGTTGTCATTTTACTTTCTCCTTACTTTTGCATTTTTAACATTGCAAAAACGTAATCTTTCGCACTTTCAATCTTACCTTGGTTAACTGCTGAAGCTGGACCAACATGTTTTGGACACACTTCTGAACAATAACCTACGAAAGTACAACTCCATACACCATTTTTACCGTTGAGAATCTTCATACGCTCTGCTTTACCATGATCGCGATTATCTAAGTTATAACGATGCGCCAACGTAATTGCAGCAGGACCAACAAATTCAGGATTTAAACCAAATTGTGGGCAAGCGGCATAACACAAACCACAGTTAATACACATTGAGAAAGTACGATATTTCTCTAATTGCGCTGGAGTTTGTTTGGTTCTTGACTTCGCTAATTCTGATGATGGTTGTGGTTCATTTTTTAACTCAGGTGCTTGGTTACCAATAATATATGGTTTGATAGACTCAAGACTTTCAATGAAATGGCTAAGATCAACCACAAGATCACGCTCAATCGGGAAATTTGCTAATGGTTCAATACGCATATGACCACTAAAATCACGTAAGAAAGTCTTACACGCTAATTTTGGTTTACCATTTACCATCATTCCACAAGAACCACAAATCGCCATACGGCAAGACCAACGGTAAGATAATTCAGGCTCAAGTTTATCTTTAATATAACCTAACGCATCAAGTAATGAGGTTTGGCTATCATATGGAACTTGATAAGATTTTAAATGCGGCTCACTATCTACTTCAGGGTTATAACGTAGAATTTCCACCGTCATTGTTTGTAATGCATTCGCCATTATTTTGCCCCTTCTTTTGCTGCTTCTGCGGCTTCTGCTTCCGCACCATAAACACGTTTAGCTGGTTGAGATTTAGTAATTTTCACATCACTATATTCAATAGTTGGTAAACCATCTTCTTTATAGAAAGCTAAAGTATGTTTCAAATAGTTCACATCATCACGCTCGGTATAGTCTAAACGTTGATGTGCGCCACGAGATTCTTTGCGTTCAAGAGCTGAGCAAGCAATAGATTGAGCCACATCTAAGATATAACCTAATTCAATAGTATAAAGCACATCTGTATTAAATACGCTTGAGCGGTCTGATACACGGATACGTTTATAACGCTCTTTTAATTCTTGGATCTTATCAACCGTTTTTTGCATACTCTCTTGAGTACGATAAATACCACAACCCTCTTCCATAGAGTTGCCCATTTCATCACGAATCGCAGACCAAGACTCTGTACCTTCTTGTGCTAACAATGCATCAACACGTTTGATGACATCTTGTGCTTGAGCATCAATAACGGATTGATTTGCTGGTTGAGCTTCTACTGCACGTTGTGCTGCGTACTCACCAGCAACACGGCCTAATACAAGCAATTCAGCTAATGAGTTAGAACCTAAACGGTTAGCGCCATGTAAACCAGAAGAAGCACATTCACCTACTGCAAATAACCCTTGAATACGGGTTTCACTTTGTTGGTTAACTTCAATACCACCCATTGTATAGTGAACAACAGGACGCACTGGAATTGGTGCTTTCGCTGGATCAACACCCTCATATGCTTGTGCTAATTCACAAATAAATGGTAAACGTTCATGAAGATATTTTTCACCAAGATGTCTTAAATCTAAATGAACAACATCAACACCTTTTGCTGTTTTTAAAGTATTTCCTTTTTGTAATTCTTGCCAGAATGCTTGTGAAACTTTATCACGTGGACCAAGTTCCATATATTTATTTTGTGGCTGACCAATAGGCGTTTCTGGTCCTAAACCATAATCTTGTAAATAACGATAACCATCTTTATTTACTAAGATACCACCTTCACCACGACACCCCTCAGTCATCAGAATACCAGTATTTGGTAAACCTGTTGGGTGATATTGAACAAATTCCATATCACGAAGAGGAACACCATGACGGTATGCCATAGAAAGTCCATCACCAGTTACAATACCGCCATTAGTATTGAAGCGGAATGCGCGGCAACCACCACCTGTTGCAATAACAACAGCATTGGCGTTGATTTGCACCATGGTACCTTCCATCATATTCATCGCAACAACACCACGTGCATGACCATCATCAACAAGAATATCTAGCACAAAATGTTCATCAAAACGTTGAATTTGCGGAAATTGAATGGAAGTTTGAAATAGGGTATGAAGTAAGTGGAAGCCCGTTTTATCCGCGGCAAACCAAGTACGTTCAATTTTCATTCCACCGAAACGACGTACGTTTACATCACCATCTGGACGACGACTCCACGGACAACCCCAACGCTCAAGTTGTGTCATCTCTACAGGAGAATGTTTTACAAAATACTCTACAACATCTTGTTCACATAACCAGTCGCCACCAGCAACAGTATCATGGAAATGTTTATCGTAAGAGTCTTCCTCTTTAATCACCGCTGCTGCACCACCTTCCGCGGCAACAGTATGACTACGCATAGGATAGACTTTTGAAATTAGAGCAATTTTTAGGTTAGGATTCGCTTCTGCAGCTGCGATTGCAGCACGCAAACCACCACCACCAGCACCAACAATTGCAATATCGACATTAACGGTCTGCACGATATTCCTCCAAGTTAATTAATTACGAGTAAAAAGTATGATTATTTTGCCATTAATTGATTTGAAGGTAATTATTTTTTCACAGATTTTTAATAAAAAAAGTCTGTTTCGTGATCTACCTCAAAAAAGTTATCTCTCTTTCTAATAAATAAAATATAGAAGCTGAATTTGCTTATAGAACAAGATTCATACAACGCTAGAAATAGAAGAAATTCTTGAGACTTTTTATTATAAAAAATACAGACAAACATTTTTATTACAAATTAGCAACAATACAGTGTTTAGTAAGCTAGCTATTAACAATTCATCAATAACTTATTTATTACTCTAAAATAGGCTGCAATAGATACCGCACTGACAGTTTAGTGTAAATTTTAGACAGACAATGTAAATCTTCACGTAAAAAAGCACTAACGAAATTCATTAGTGCTAATTTCAACAGAATATTGTCTCTTATTTTTTATTTTGCAACACACTCTTGCAAAAATAGCTTTAAAATTGATAGATCTGAAGTTAATTCAGGGTGAAATGAACAAGCGAGTAGTTTACCTTGACGGGCTAATACTGGGTGCTCAGCATAAGAAGCCAAAATATCTACTCGCTCACCTACTTTAACAATATAAGGGGCTCGAATAAATACGGCAGGAACAAGCTGTTCAATTCCCTTAACGTGTAATTCCGTTTGAAAACTATCCACTTGCCGCCCAAAAGCATTGCGTTGCACTTCAATATCCATTAATTGCAAATGCGCTTGCTCTTCACCAACGAGTTGTTTCGCTAACAAAATCATTCCCGCACACGTTCCGAAAATCGCTTTATTTGTTGCAAATTGTTGTAATGCTTCAATAAATCCATAATTTCGCATCAATTTCCCTATAGCCGTACTTTCACCACCTGGTAAAATAATGCCATCTAACTGCGCTAATTGTGCAATCTGCTTTACGGCAATGGCGGTAACGCCCAGTTGTTGTAATTGTGCCAAATGTTCACTTACAGCGCCTTGCAACGCTAAAACCCCTATAGTAAGTGATTTCATCTTACCACCCACGCTCTTGCATTCTTTCTGCAACAGGCAGTTGAGAAATTTCAATCCCTCTCATTGCTTCACCAAGCTCTTCTGACAAGCGAGCTATTAAATCATAATCTTGATAATAGGTTGTTGCTTGAACAATCGCTTTCGCAAATTTTTCTGGATTCTCTGATTTAAAAATCCCCGAGCCAACAAAAACACCATCTGCCCCCAATTCCATCATTAATGCGGCATCAGCAGGCGTTGCAACACCACCAGCAGCAAAGTTTACTACTGGTAAACGCCCTAATTGTTTAATTTGTACTAATAGTTCAAAGGGAGCCCCTAGATTTTTCGCTTCAGTCATTAATTCATCATGACTCATTGCTACGACTTTTCGTACTTGCGCATTCACTTTACGCATATGCCGAACCGCCTCAACAATATTGCCTGTGCCAGGTTCACCTTTCGTTCGCAACATCGCTGCCCCTTCACCAATACGGCGTAAAGCTTCACCGAGATCACGACAACCACAAACAAACGGTACAGTAAACTCACTTTTTAACAAATGGAACTCTTCATCAGCAGGGGTTAGCACTTCACTTTCATCAATATAATCTACCCCCATAGCCTCTAACACGCACGCTTCGGTAATATGTCCAATTCTTACTTTTGCCATCACGGGAATTGACACGGCATTCATCACTTCTTTAACAATACGAGGATTTGCCATACGCGCCACACCACCTGCCTTACGAATATCTGATGGAACCCGCTCTAACGCCATCACCGCTACCGCGCCAGCTGCTTCAGCAATACGCGCTTGTTCCGCATTGACAACGTCCATAATCACGCCACCTTTTTGCATTTGTGCCATACCACGCTTGACCACATCACTACCAATAATTGCATTCATCTGCTTTTCTCCACTTTGTAATTAAATAACTCTTATTCTGACGAAAATTGGTAGGTTGAAAAGTATCAATTTTAGCAAACTTAATAAGGTCAGATAGACTAGGTAAAACTTGAGTTACAGATCTAAAATCAGATCTGATTCCACTTGGCAACAGCAAAGTAAGATTTCATTAGACTGTAAAAAGGCTAACGGGGGTTGGCGATAACTCACTTTGCCTTGCAATAATTTTGTACGGCAGGCACCACAATAACCTGATCGGCATTGATATTCATGAGGAATATTATGTTGTTCAAGGTTTTCCAACAAAGATTGTTGATTATCATGTTGTAAGACTTGCTGACGTTGGACTAACTGGACTTGAAACACTTTCATCTCTGATTACTCATGTTTTTCATATGATAAAACAAACTTAAATAGCTTCAATAAAGCAATCAGATCGGTTCTCGCAATACAACGAAATAGACGTAAGAAATGGTATAAGCCTCGATATTTATGTACTAACGCATAAGTATATTGCCATTGTTGTTCACCTCCTTGTTGGCGATAAATTGAAATACTCTTGGCAATTTGTTGATCTGTTACTTTTTCACTAACATATAAACTATGGATATAAAACAACAAATCACGTGCTTTTTGTAGGTGTAAATTATGACTAAATGTTTTTGACTCAAAATCAATAAAACGCACTCCATCTTCTTTCCACCCCATATCGCGAATGGCAGGTCTACCATGGAATAAATTCTGTTGGTGTAGCTGTGCTAAAGCTATAGCAGCATCATGCAGTAATTTTTCGGTAAACGCTGGTGTAGTCGTTGTTTCATTTAAATAACGCTTAACAGATTGTCCAACATCTTCAATCACAAAATAACTATCGCTGACTAACACTAATTTTGCGACTGCAGCTTGCTGCTGATTTAAATACTGTAAAGTTTTGATTTCTCGTTGCAATGCTGCCTGAGGATTTGGTTTAAGTAAACGCATTGCGCCTGTCGTTTTCTCAACCTGTTTAAGCCAAAATTTTTTTCCAGCATACTCAAAAGGAAAAACCCTTTCATCAGGGTTTTTCGTAACTAAATCTGCAACATACTCAGAAAAACGCATAAAAAATCCAAATTATTATTTTCTTTATTTTGCAATTTGTGGTCGATAACACTGTGCATTTTGTTGCACATCTTCCAATCGCCAATCTACCAGTAATTTGCCATTTTCAAAGACTGTTTGCATCATTGAATTATCGTCATATTGATTTAACGGCAACTGATCAATATTAATGGTTTGATATTTTTCACCATTCCAAATCAGATCCAAACGCCCTTTCTTGCTCACCTTACCTTTATCTGTGATAGGTGCTTTATAGACATCAATTAATTTATTTTCTGTTATCACGCAACTACATTTCATCGCAAAACGATGTGTATCACGGTTAATGCTGGTTTCTAAATTGCCTTGTAGCAACGAACCACCACACCCTAGAATTAAGTTTTCTGCTGAGAATTGATTATCTTGTAATGCTTTCAGTAAATCCCAAGCTGTATTCTCATTAACGCCATCACCTTGCAAGATCCGTACATTATTTAACACACGGTAACCTTTTTTATTGACAGTTGTACCAAACGCTTCAGCTAATTTTTCACAAGCAAATAGAACATTACTAATCGCATCACCACTATCAGGGCGAACTACTAATGGATACTTACGTTGTTTCACTTTTTCAGCTAATTGCTGACAGAAAATATTACCAATCGCATTGTAATAGTCATAACTATCTACCACGATAGAGATGACCGAATCCTGATATTTATCTAACAGATTTTCATAAGCTTCTATTTCACGCTCTTTCGACCAAGAAGTAATAGTGCTGTGTTCTGCTGCTGGGACACTAAATCCAGCCATTTCTGCGCCATAATATTCACGCATAAATAGCAATGCTGCAACATTATCTGTCCCTTTAAAATTAATTAAATGTGCCGCTCCACCAATAGCCGCACTTTCTTCACTTGATACACCACGATAACCAAAATCATGTAACATGAAAGGTAAAGCAGCTAAATTATCGGCAGTTTCCTGTAAGAATTTACGACAGATCCGTTGATAAGAATGAGAAAGGGTAGCTACCGTACAAGGATACCAAATTTTTAATAATAACGTTTCGAAGAAACTGACTAGCCAAGCGCATTTTTCGTCGGTATTTTCGACAGTAAGTAAAACATTATGATTATTTACCAAGCTACCTTCAGGTACCGCTCGAATTTTCAACGGTAAATAGCCTTGATGCGCATGCAAAATATATTGCCAATTTTCACGTTCAAACGGCAAGCCATGCAAACGCATAATCTCTTCTGCTTCATCAATCATTGATTGAGTAATTGGTTGGCAAAGATATTTTTTTAGATAGTATTGCAAGCCAAAGAATTGCGTATAACCATAACGCCCACCACGACTTTCAATATAATGATGCATATAAGTCATCTGATTTGGATATTGTGCTGAGTGGGAATATTTATAAGAATCACTCATTAAAATAATATTTTTTACCATTATGGTTACCTTTACTTCTTAAGAATTACTTCGCAATTAGGCTTAATTTTGCTACACGATCGCCAGATAACACACAATCCATTTGATAGAATTGGTTACCATTTAAACGCATTGATGCTGTTAAACGTGAGGTACTCTGCGCACTATTAGCCGATGTTCGTAGCACTTTTTTGGTTCCTGCTACTTGTTGTACTTTTGCAATACAAAGATAATTTAATTTTGCTTCATCACCAGTACGCACTGCAGAAATATTACGATCAGCTGCATTATAACTTAACTTTTGTAACCATTTTTCTGCTGTTTTACCTACTGCTACCGCTTCATTACTTAATTGCCCTTTACCTAAATCATAGCTCTGTTTATTATTAGTAACAGCTATAATCTTTCCATTTTTTACATAAATATGTTCAGTTTGTTGTGAGTTTTTTACCACAATAAACGCAATTTGGCGCTGATCAAAATACGCTGTGGCAGTTTGCATTGCCGTTTCATAAGTAAAACTTGGTAACTTTAACGCACTTTCTTTTAATGCATTTAATTTTGCATTCTCTTGCTGTTCTGCGTTTGTCGATACTGTTTTTCCAGCACCTGTAGAATTTCCAGGGAAAGATAATTGACTACATGCTGATAACAATAATGCCATTACCGCACACGTGAATACTGATAACTTTTTTATCATTTTTACTTCTCCATTTATTTCTAAATTATTATGAATCCCGACTTAAAAATAATGCAGCAGCTCCGCGAACCCCGCCTGAATCACCATGTTTTGCTTTTAAAATAGCTGGAACAACAGCACTACGCATTAAATATTTTGGTAATCGTTGTGGTAATGCTTGATAGATATAATCAAAATTCGATAACCCACCACCTAAAAAGATCGCATCAGGATCTAATACAGTAATCAAATTACCAAAACAAATTGCCATGAGTTCAATAAATTTATCGACAAATGCTACTGTTTTGGGATCATTTTGATAAAAACGTTGAATAATCTCTTTTGCTGATAATTTTTCTTTTAATAGATCATGGTGTAATAACTCAAACCCACGCCCAGAAAGATAAGTATCTAAACAGGCTTCATTTCCACAGCCACAACGATAAATTGGCGCTTGATCCCAACCAAGCAATTTCAAAGCATGGTAATTTAATTGCATATGTCCTACTTCACCAGCCATACCCACTTTACCAGAATGTACTTTACCATTAAAGACTAAGCCTCCACCGAAGCCTGTACCAATAATTAAACCTAATACGGTCGCATATTGTTGACTCTCGATATCCCACGCTTCTGATAAAGCAAAACAGTTTGCATCATTTTCAATACGGACTTCTCGTTGTAGTCGTTCCGTCAAATCACGAATAATTGGTTTATTATCTGCAACACGAATATTGGTAATTTCTGCAACCTCTGTATCTCGACGCACAAATCCAGGTACACCAATACCAACTGTTCCTTTGCAGTTGAATTTTGCATCTGCTTTTTCCACTAATTGGACAACCGCATTTAACCAATCTTCATAGCTGGTTTGTGGCGTATCCACACGTTCACTATATAACTTTTCTAACTGTTGATTGAATACCGCTAATTCAATTTTTGTGCCGCCAATATCAATTCCGTATAACATATGATTACCACCTGCTAAAGTTAACTCACTAATTATTGATTATAGCTTATTTTCCTATCTTTACTAAGGTTCTAGATCAATCTCACCTTTATTAATAAAAATAACGACAAACCAACAAAATAATGTATATAATGACAGCCTTTTCGATTTTTCTTCAATACACATCACGCCATATAGAATATAAATTAAGGATAGAACATGGCAAAAATTGAACTTGTTGCTCAAGCAAATTTACCAACTGAATTTGGCATCTTTAAAATTATCGGTTTTGAACACCCAGAAACACATAAAGAACATGTTGCATTAGTCTTAGGTGATATCGCCAATGGAGAACCTGTATTAGCAAGAATCCATTCAGAATGTTTAACAGGTGATGCTCTGCATAGTCTAAAATGTGATTGTGGTTTCCAATTACAAGCTGCCTTAAAACAAATTAGTGAAGTGGGTCGTGGTGTATTGATTTACCATCGTGCTGAAGGACGTGGTATTGGTTTAATTAATAAAATTCGCGCATACGCTTTGCAAGATCAAGGTATGGATACCATTGAAGCTAATTTAGCTCTTGGTTTTAAAGAAGATGAACGCGATTTTAGTGTGTGTGCGGAAATATTTGAATTATTAGCGGTAAAAGCTATTCGTCTCTTAACAAATAATCCTGAGAAAATTAATACGATGAAACAAGCAGGAATTAATGTGGTAGAACGTGTTCCATTAAATGTTGGGGAAAATCGTTATAATACAGGGTACCTCACGGTTAAAGCAGAAAAAATGGGGCATATGATTGTGCATTCACATGATTGCCAATGTGATCAACATCAAAAATAACCATTCCATTTTTATTCATCTCCCAATAACAAAACCCCATATTTATGAAATATGGGGTTCTTATTTTATTAACGCAAACTAAATGGCGCTGAATAAGGAATAATTCCTACATCTAACATCTTACTGATGCTACTACCATGGCGGTTGCCTAAACCAGATAATTCAAAATTAATGCCAAAGGAATTGCTATAAAAAACATCATTTCGATTAGAATATTGTTGCTCATCTTTCGGTGCAGTCAAATAGCGTCTAGCACCTAAATTAGCACGCCAACAACAAGTGCGATACTCAAGACCAATATACTGTTCTACTGGTTTATTTAATGATAAATCATGATAAGCGTGTGCCACCACCGCCCAATTATCATTAATCCGCCATGCGGTTGCCAATCCTACCTGACGAATATGTTGATCATAGATATTTTGCCCTGTGAGATTTTGATTAATATATTGCTCACTCACATAGCGATACGATAATTGAATTAAGTTCTCAACTGTTGGTCGGTATTCAATCGCGGTATTCATTAATGCAGTTTCTTTAAATAATGTATCGTATTGATAACCGCCTTTCCAACTCCACTGATCATTTATTTTCCAATTTGCTTCTACTGACCAAGAAGATGAACTTCCTTGAGTTTGATTATCTAGATCCTCATCAATTTTCGATGGTGTTAAATACAAAATTTGTCCTAAAGAAAGATTAAAACGCTCATTTGCATACTGGTCAAAGAATCGTGTTGTTCCACCAATCGTTATCTGATTCGCCGAAGAAATTCTATCTAAACCACTATAACGTCTATCATTAAAGAGAGAATAGAAATCTTGTTGCAACAAAATGGAATCATAACCAAAACCTAAATAACCATATTTATTTGAACCAATACTACTTTGATCGCGGTATGGTCGATAAACATACTGCACTTTTGGCTCAATCGTTTGAGTATATCCTGCAAACAAGGTGTTACTAGATGCTAAGACTGTCGCTAACTCCGCTTTAATTTGTGGAATTACCCGATTAATCGAGCGTTCAACTTCAGCCGCGTTGTCTGCTGCCCCTTGTTTTTGTGCATAATGCGTAGCATATAATTTTGTTTCTACATTGAGGCTACCATAACGATTGGCTAATGGCATCGAAAGTGTTGGTTCCATATGGAAACGCCAAGCTGATGGCATCACATCATTGTCATTTTTAAAATGAACCGCCTGTGAATATAAAGAAAAATCAATTAAATTATTTGCAAGCCCATCTCGATAGTAATAAAAATCAATTTGTGGCAACGTACGATACGGTCCAACAGAAACGGTATCAAACACTTGGAATTGTGTTGCCGACACAGTGAAATTGTAATTAGGTTGGTAATAGCTCAAAGCAAAATTCTGTGTCGCATAACCGTCCGTACTTTTCCCATACGGTGAAGTAAAATCATTAAAATAATACGGATCGCTTACCTTTGTATAATTCACATGAAAACGCCAGTTATTCCATAGTGAACCACCATTTTGCCAATAAAGTAAATAGCGTGGACTACCTTGAATATATTCTGCATAACGATCGCCATTTAAATATTCTCCAGCAAAAATACCTGAACCCAAATTATTTAAATAACGTGCTTCGCCTAATAATTGTACGCCTCGACGACTCATATATTTTGGCGTAATTGTCATATCATAATTAGGCGCCAGATTAATATAAATAGGTTGAGCATAATGATATCCATCGCGACTTGATGTACCAAAATCAGGCATTAATAAACCTGAACGACGACGATCGCCAATCGGGAATTGAACATATGGGAAATAAAAAATAGGGATATCTTTCACATAAAAAACCGCATTCCAAAGATCTGCATATTCTTCTTTTACATACTGTTTCATCTCTGATGCACGGATTTTCCAAGCATTATTATCTGGTAAACAAGAAGTGAACGTTGCATTTTTTAGCATACGGTACCCTTGACGTAATTCTGCTTTTTCCGCATTGCCTCTACCTTGGCGATCAACAAATTGATAATTCGAGCGGTAAATATTGGCATCTTGCGTATTTAAATGAATATCCGCTTTTTCCCCAACAACCTGAACTAAATTATCCTGATAATTCATATTGCCATTGATATAAGCATAACGTTGCGGATCGGGTTTATCCCCTTTTTGCTCAATCAATACAGAGTCAGCCCGTAATTTACGATTTCCTTGTTCAATTTGCACATTGCCTCGATACAAAGCATTATTTGGCTGGTTAATTTCCGCACTATCAGAATCAATATAAACTGGCAATTCATTCGGATCTTGCGTGATAACCTCACCTGTAAAATGAGGAACACCTAACAAGCATTGGCTAGCAAGATCTGCATAACTCATCTGACTATATAAAACCGAAAAAATCGATAAAGATAAAAAGGAGTAATATTTTTTCATTGGCGCTTCAACTATAATTTTGTTAATAAACTGAAATTACTCTGCATTATAGCCTAAAACATAATTAATGATGAGCAGAAAAATGAAAAAGCATTGGTATAAAAATAATTAACACCAATGCTTTTTACGAATATTCTGTTTGAATAAAAACGGAATTACAGTTTTGTACTTAACATCGCTTCTAATTTTTCAATATCTGCAGCAAATTTACGGATACCTTCTGCCAATTTTTCTACCGCCATCGCGTCCATATTATGTTGCCAATAGAATTCCGCTTCAGTCATTGCTGCTGGGCGAGCTAATACCTCACCTTGATAATCGAGTTTACGCGGTAATTCACTCGTATTTGCTTGTAATTCTTTCAATAATGCTGGTGAAATCGTTAAACGATCACAGCCCGCTAACTCCGTAATTTCACCTACATTACGGAAACTTGCCCCCATTACCACCGTTTTATAACCATATTGTTTGTAATAGTGATAAATTTTGCTTACCGAAATCACACCTGGATCTTCACTTGGTGCAAACTCTTTTTTATCACCATTCGCTTTATACCAATCTAAAATACGCCCTACAAATGGCGAAATGAGATACACACCTGCTTCTGCACACGCACGTGCTTGCGCTTCTGAGAATAATAACGTTAAGTTACAGTTAATCCCCTCTTTTTCTAAAATTTCCGCTGCTCGAATGCCTTGCCAAGTTGAAGCGATTTTAATCAAAATACGATCATTGCTGATACCTGCTTCGTTATACAGGGCAATCAGTTTACGTGCTTTTTCTACTGTCGCTTGTGTATCATAAGAAAGGCGCGCATCAACTTCCGTTGAAATACGTCCTGGGACAATTTTTAAAATTTCTAAACCAATGTTAACCGCTAATTTATCTTCTGCATCAATCAGTTGTTGTGCTTTATCTGCACTTTTACTTTTCGCATAAGCCACTGCTTCATCAATTAATGACGCATATTGTGGTAATTGAGAGGCGCTAAGAATAAGAGATGGGTTCGTCGTTGCATCTTCTGGTTGGTAGGCTTTGATTGCTTCAATATCACCTGTATCTGCAACCACAACGGTCATTTTACGTAGTGCATCAAGTTGAGACATGAATTTACTCCTTTTGTATATATTGTTCAAAAAAACGTACGAATAGTATCATAGAAATAGCTGGAATGAGTAGTGAGTTACATAGCAATCATTGCTATCATTGAAACTAATCAATACCTAACTCTTGCCAAATTTGATCTATTTTCGCCACGACAACAGGATCTTTCTTAATTGGTCTTCCCCATTCACGTTGTGTTTCACCAACCCACTTATTTGTGGCATCAATGCCCATTTTTGAGCCTAATCCAGCCACAGGTGAGGCAAAATCAAGGTAATCAATCGGTGTATTTTCCACTAAAGTCAAATCCCGTGCGGGATCACAACGTGTGGTAATCGCCCAAATCACATCTTTCCAATCACGTGCATTCACATCATCATCACACACAATCACAAATTTGGTGTACATAAATTGCCGTAAAAAAGACCAAACGCCCATCATGACTCGTTTGGCATGTCCAGCATATTGTTTTTTCATCGTAACCACCGCTAAACGATACGAACACCCTTCAGGTGGAAGATAAAAATCAACAATTTCAGGAAACTGCTTCTGTAAAATAGGAATAAAAACCTCATTAAGCGCTTCGCCTAACACGGCTGGTTCATCTGGCGGTCGCCCAGTATAAGTGGAGTGATAGATCGGATCTTGGCGCATCGTAATATGGGTAACCGTAAACACAGGAAAATATTCTTGTTCATTATAATATCCAGTATGATCGCCATAAGGTCCTTCCAACGCTTTTTCCTCTGGATCAATATACCCCTCCAACACAATTTCTGCGCCTGCTGGAATATCTAAATCACAACTTAACGCTTTAGCGACTTCCGTTTTATTACCACGCAATAATCCTGCAAACGCATACTCTGATAAGGTATCTGGAATAGGCGTTACCGCACTTAGAATGGTTGCTGGATCCGCGCCCAACGCCACGACCACAGGAAACTTTTCACTAGAATGTGCTTCTTGCCATTCTTGGAAATCTAATGCACCACCACGATGTGATAACCAACGCATAATCAGTTTATTTTTCGCAATTAATTGCTGACGGTAGATGCCAAGATTTTGCCGTTTTTTATATGGTCCTTTAGTAATCGTTAACCCCCATGTAACTAAAGGAGCAATATCTTCTGGCCAACACTGCATAATTGGTAAGCGATATAAATCCACTTCCTCATCACGCCAGACAATCTCTTGACACGCGGCTCGGCTAATTGTCTTCGTTGGCATATTGAGGACAGGGCGAAATTGTGAAAATGTACTAAAGAGATCCTTAATACCTTTAGGTGGCTCGGGTTCTTTTAGAAAAGCTAATAACTGACCAATTTCACGTAAAGCACTTACTTCTTCTTGCCCCATACCTAAAGCAACACGTCTTGCTGTACCAAATAGGTTACACAATACTGGCATTTGGAACCCTTTCGGATTTTCAAATAACAATGCTGGTCCCCCTTTACGTAAAGTACGATCAGCAATTTCGGTCATTTCTAAATAGGGATCAACCTCGTGTGTAATACGTTTTAACTCGCCTTGTTGCTCCAGTAAGGTAATAAATTCTCGTAAATTTCTATATTTCACCCAACTCTCCTCAATTAAACTAAAACAATCCACGCCAATAACAATGCAAGAATAAAGCGATAAATCGCAAAAGAGACAAATGAAATGCGTTCAATTAAATGTAGGAAAGTCCGAATTGCTATCATGGCTACCACAAAAGCGGTTATAAATCCTACTGCAAATAATGGAAAATCGTCCCATGAAAGGAAAGGCAAACTTTTATATAAATCTAAGATAGTGGCGCCAATCATCATTGGTACGGCTAAAATAAAAGAATACTCAGCAGCCGCTTTTTTTCCTACGCCCATCAATAATCCACCTGATATGGTTGCACCTGAGCGAGAAAATCCTGGGAATAAGGCTAAACATTGAAATAGCCCAATCGCAAATGCCTGACGATAACTAATTTGATCTACTTCTTCCGCATAGGCGCGTTGTGGACGGAATTTTTCAGCCAAAATTAACAAAATACCGCCAGCCACTAAAGAACCAATCACATTATGAATATTAAACAATGATTTAATCGTTGAATGGAATACGAGCCCAAGAATAACCGCAGGGATCATACCTAAAATAATATGTAATAAATTCAAATGGGGTTTATGTTTATCAACAGTTTCACCAAAATGAATACCTATTAAGCCAAACATTTTTCGCCAATAAACAAAGATCACCGCTAAAATAGACCCTAATTGAATTATTACTTCAAAGGTTGCTGCTTTTTCTCCTTCAAACCCCAGAAAATGCCCAGCAATAATCATATGCCCAGTTGAAGATACAGGCAAAAACTCCGTCAATCCTTCGACACAACCTAAAATAAAAGCAATCAATAATTCAGACATCAATTTTTCCTCAAATGTATTTTCACTTATTTATGGCAGCATTTTGCCTAAATGCTTACCACCAACTAAGTGCATATGTAGATGGAATACTTCTTGCCCACCATGTTTATTACAATTTACAATCAAACGATAGCCATCTTCTGCAATCCCTTGTTCTTGCGCAATTTTGGCTGCCACAACAAACAAATGCCCAAGCACTTGTTCATCTTCAATGGTTACATCATTAACCGTTGGAATGATTTTGTTAGGAATAATTAAAATATGAATGGGGGCTTGTGGTGCAATATCACGAAAGGCTGTTACCTGTTCATCTTGATAGATAATTTCTGCTGGAATTTCCTTACGGATAATTTTACTAAAAATAGTTTCTGTTGCCATAATATCCTCTTTAATCAATACAAACGAAACCAAAAAATGTTATTTATTATAGTACATTAAATGGGATTTAATTTAGTTTTTTCCTCACCGCAAAACTGTATTTATATTTTCATTTCTCTAAATGTTCAGCAAATATTAAGTGATGATTTAGTAACAGAGTTTTAACATACAACCAACTGTTTTTATTAGAATTTGATCTGTATCAACTACTATGTAAAAGCTATTTCCTAACTTATAAAATTACTATGTATTTTTTTCAAAAATTTTTATAATTAACGAAATTTTTTGAAAATATAAAATTTTTTTGATAAAGGAAATCGTCTTTATGAAAGATGCGACAACAGTAGCACTAAATCCAACCGAGATGACTAATCTTGCGGAAAATGTTGCCGCTTATAAAGCACAAAAAAAACCCTTTCTTTCTTTCGCTTCTGGCATTTCAGCTGGTGCATGTATTGCCTTAGCATTCGTTTTTTATACGACTACCCAAACTGGATTAGGTAACGTTTCTTGGGGATTAGCCAAATTAGTCGGTGGCTTAGTCTTTTCATTAGGCGTCATTATGGTTGTGATTCTAGGGACAGAACTTTTTACCTCTTCTACGCTAACTATCACAGCAAAAGTGTCTGGAACTATTACAACAACACAGATGTTACGTAATTGGGTGGTTGTCTATCTTGGAAACTTTGTTGGAAGTTTAATTATTGTTGCATTAATTTGGTTTGCGGGACAAACCATGGTAGCGGACGGTCAATGGGGGTTAACTATCCTTAAAACCGCACAACATAAAATTCATCATACTTGGCTAGAGGCTTTCTCACTTGGCATTTTATGTAACATTATGGTATGTGTTGCTGTTTGGCTAGCCTACTCTGGTCGTACTGTTACTGATAAAGCATTTATTATGATCTTACCTATTGGAATGTTTGTGGCTTCTGGCTTTGAACACTGTGTCGCAAATATGTTTATGATTCCGATGGGGATTATGACTGCTCACTATAGCAGTCCTGAATTTTGGCAACATTTGGGGATTGATCCTTCACTTTATGCTGATCTTGATGTGTATCATTTTATTGTGAAAAATCTTATCCCTGTAACCTTAGGTAATATTGTTGGTGGTGCGGTTTGTATTGGCTTATTCCATCGCTTCTTAGCCAAAGCGCACTAAAGATTTAATTTTTATTATTCATTCATCAAACGAAGGAAATGATTATGACTCAATTAACTGAGCAACAACAAAAAGCATGGGCTGGTTTTGAAGCTGGCGACTGGCAACAAAATGTGAATGTACGTGATTTTATTCAACGTAACTACACCCCATATGAAGGTGATGAATCATTCTTAGCTGGTGCAACTGCAGCAACAACTACACTATGGAACAAAGTAATGGAAGGCATCAAAGAGGAAAATCGTACTCACGAACCTCTTGATTTTGATACAGATATTCCTTCAACTATCACTTCTCACCCAGCTGGTTATATTGAAAAAGAATTAGAACAAATCGTTGGTTTACAAACTGATGCCCCATTAAAACGTGCGATTATTCCATTTGGTGGCATCAAAATGGTAGAGGGTTCATGTAAAGTTTATGGTCGTGAACTTGATCCACAAGTGAAAAAAATCTTTACTGAATATCGCAAAACTCACAACCAAGGGGTATTTGATGTTTACACGCCAGACATCTTACGTTGCCGTAAATCAGGAGTATTAACAGGTTTACCTGATGCGTATGGTCGTGGTCGTATTATCGGAGATTATCGTCGTGTTGCCCTTTACGGTATCGACTTCTTGATGGCGGATAAATTTAAACAATTTTCTTCACTACAATCTCGCTTAGAAAATGGTGAAGATTTACAAATGACCATTCAGTTACGTGAAGAAATTGCAGAACAACATCGTGCATTAGGTCAAATCAAACAAATGGCAGCAACTTATGGTTGTGATATTTCTGGACCAGCAACCAATGCCAAAGAAGCGGTGCAATGGACTTATTTTGCTTACCTTGCAGCAGTAAAATCACAAAACGGGGCAGCAATGTCATTTGGTCGTGTTTCTTCTTTCTTGGATATCTATATTGAACGTGATCTTAAAGCAGGCAAAATCACTGAAGAAGAAGCACAAGAACTAATTGACCATTTAGTGATGAAACTCCGTATGGTGCGTTTCTTACGTACTCCTGAATACGATCAATTATTCTCTGGCGACCCAATTTGGGCAACTGAGTCTCTTGGTGGTATGGGCTTAGATGGACGTACTTTAGTTACAAAAAATACTTTCCGTTTCTTAAATACCCTTTACACAATGGGACCATCTCCAGAACCAAATATGACAATTCTTTGGTCTGAACAATTACCAGATAACTTCAAACGTTTCTGTGCAAAAGTGTCTATTGATACCTCTTCTGTTCAATATGAAAACGATGATTTAATGCGCCCAGATTTCAACAATGATGACTACGCTATTGCTTGTTGCGTAAGCCCAATGGTTGTAGGTAAACAAATGCAATTCTTTGGTGCACGTGCAAACTTAGCGAAAACTATGCTTTATTCAATCAATGGTGGTATTGATGAGAAAAACGGTATGCAAGTGGGACCAAAAACGGATCCAATCACAACTGAATATCTCGATTTTGATGATGTGATGACTCGCATGGATAGCTTCATGGATTGGTTAGCAAAACAATATGTTACTGCATTAAATATCATTCACTATATGCACGATAAATACAGCTATGAAGCGTCATTAATGGCATTACATGATCGTGATGTTTACCGTACTATGGCTTGTGGTATCGCTGGATTATCTGTAGCGGCTGACTCACTTTCTGCTATTAAATATGCGAAAGTGAAACCAATTCGTGGCGACATCAAAGATAAAGACGGTAATGTGGTCGCGAAAGATGTCGCGATTGACTTTGAAATCGAAGGAGAATATCCACAATTCGGTAACAATGACAGCCGTGTTGATGAAATCGCTTGCGACTTAGTTGAACGTTTTATGAAGAAAATTCAAAAACTCAAAACTTACCGTAATGCAGTACCAACTCAATCAGTGCTCACTATCACTTCTAACGTGGTGTATGGTAAGAAAACAGGTAATACCCCTGATGGTCGTCGTGCTGGCGCACCATTCGGACCAGGTGCGAACCCAATGCACGGTCGCGACCAAAAAGGTGCGGTAGCATCATTAACCTCTGTGGCTAAACTTCCATTTGCGTATGCGAAAGATGGTATCTCTTACACTTTCTCAATCGTACCAAATGCGTTAGGTAAAGATTATGAAGCACAAAAACGTAATCTTGCAGGTTTAATGGACGGTTATTTCCACCACGAAGCAACCATTGAGGGCGGACAACACCTTAACGTAAACGTAATGAATCGCGAAATGTTATTAGATGCGATGGAAAATCCAGAGAAATATCCTCAATTAACCATTCGTGTTTCAGGATATGCTGTGCGTTTTAACTCTTTAACCAAAGAGCAACAACAAGACGTAATTACGCGTACTTTCACACAAGCGATGTAATCTAGATATAAGCTTATAAAAGCTACTTTATAGAACAATACCAGTCAGAAAAATGGCTGGTATTTTTTTATAGACCGACAAAATAAATAAAACGATCATAAATAAAGCAACGATAAAAGTTACTGAAGAAAATGCTGCCAAGATCATTATCAAAGCAACAATTATTTATTGTAACGCATAAAAAAAATGAAGTTTTGTCTGACAAAACCTCATTTAAATCTATTCTGCTTTTCTTTATTAATGCGCCTGATCCCAATTATCTCCCGCATTAACTTCGACAATTAACGGCACGGTTAGTTTGACTGCATTTTCCATCACTTGTTTAATCAGTGCTTGGTATTCAGCCACTTTTTCTTCTTTCACTTCAAATATCAATTCATCATGCACTTGCATTATCATACGAATATCATCTTTATCAGCAATTAATTGATCAAGATCGATCATTGCTTTTTTAATAATATCTGCGGCGGTACCTTGCATTGGCGCATTAATGGCGACACGTTCTGCTGCTTTACGACGAATCGCATTACTAGAATTGATTTCAGGCAAATATAGACGGCGACCTAATAAGGTTTCAACAAATCCCTCTTGTTTGGCTTTTTCCTGAATATCTACCATAAATTGTTTTACACCTGGGTAGCGTTGGAAATAACGGTCAATATAAGTTTGCGCTTCATTACGTGGAATATTGAGTTGACGAGATAACCCAAATGCACTCATGCCATAAATTAGACCGAAATTAATCGCTTTAGCACTATAACGTTGTTGAGCAGTAACCGATTCTAATGGAACCTCAAACATTTCCGCCGCAGTTGAACGGTGAACATCTAAGCCGTGAGAAAACGCATAGGCTAAACCCGCATCACCTGAAAGGTGTGCCATAATGCGTAACTCAATTTGTGAATAGTCGGCTGCCACCACTTTATACCCTTTTGGCGCAATAAAGGCTTGGCGAATTTTTCGTCCCTCTTCACTGCGGGTTGGAATATTTTGTAAATTTGGATCAGAAGAAGATAAACGCCCAGTAACGGTTACCGCTTGATGATAAGAGGTATGCACTCGCCCTGTATCAGGATCAACCATTTGTGGCAATTTATCAGTATAAGTTGATTTTAACTTACTTAAACCACGATGTTCGACCAGCAATTTTGGTAATTCATGTTCATAAGCTAACTCTTCTAATACTTCTTCATTGGTTGAAGGTGCGCCTTTTGGTGTTTTCTTTAGAATTGGCAACCCTAATTGATTAAATAAGATCTCTTGTAATTGCTTGGTAGAGGCAAGATTAAATGATTGCCCTGCTAATTGGTGTGCTTGTTGTTCTAATTGGATTAAACGTGCATTAATTTCTTGAGATTGTTGATAGAGAAGATCGCTATCAATTAAGACACCATGACGTTCCATTCGTGCTAAAACCTGAGCAAGTGGCAGTTCAATATCAGAAAATAATTGACGTAAACTTGGGGTTTGTTGCAGTTGTTGCCACAATACTTGATGTAATTTCATCGTTACATCGGCATCTTCAGCAGCATATTCAGCTGCTTGAGGGATCTCAATTTGATCAAACGTAAGTTGACCTTTTCCTTTACCCGCAATCTCTTCAAAATGGATTGTATCATGTTGTAAATAACGTTTTGCAAGGTCGTCCATATTGTGGCGCCCCGTACTATCTAATGTATAAGATTCCAACATGGTATCAAATGCTACACCTTGTAAATCAATCCCATGACGCGCGAAAATCGTCAGATCGTATTTTAGATTTTGTCCAATTTTTTTAATGCGTGGATCTTCTAAAATCGGCTTTAATTGTTCAAGCGTCGTAGTGAGTTCAAGTTGCGGAGGGCAAGCTAAATATTGATGTTGTAATGGTAAATACGCTGCTTCTCCATTTTCTAAGGCAAAGGAAATTCCCACTAATTTTGCCTGCATATAATCAAGGCTATTAGTTTCTGTATCGATAGCAAACAACGTTGCTTTCGCTAATTTCTCACACCAGTCGGCAAGTTGTGATTCAGTGAGAATGGTTTGATATTGTGAACGATCAACTTCAACTTTTGTTGTCGTGATGGCAGGGCGAGCATGTTTTGTAGTGGCAACAGAAAGAGCAGAAGCAGATTTATCTGTCTGTTGTGGCTGATCGTTGAGTAATTCATTTAACCAACGTTTAAATTCATAACGAGCAAAATATTCAATTAATTGATCTCGATTTTCGGGACGTAAAGTTAATTGCTCTACAGTGGTATCTAACACAACATCAGTTTTGATAGTAGCAAGTTTATAAGATAACTCCGCATCTGCTTTGGCAGCAGCTAACTTTTCGGCTAACGTTTTTGCTCCGCGTACGGATAATCCTGCAACTTTATCTAAATTGGCATAAATAGTTTCGAGATTACCAATGCCTTGTAATAAACCTTGTGCTGTTTTTTCGCCTACACCAGTAACGCCAGGGATATTATCGGAGCTATCCCCCATTAAGGCGAGAAAATCGATAATTAATTCTGGCGGAATACCATATTTTTCAATCACACCTTCCCGATCTAAAATGGTATTCGTCATGGTATTAATCAAAGTAATACGATCATCAACTAGCTGCGCCATATCTTTATCGCCTGTACTAATTAATACATCTCGACCTTGTGCCGAAGCCTGTTTAGCAAGTGTGCCAATCACATCATCAGCCTCAACTCCCTCAACGATTAATAATGGTAAACCTAATGCCTCAATCATTTGATGTAATGGTTGAATTTGTTGGCGTAACTCTTCTGGCATAGGTGGGCGATGCGATTTATATTGCTCAAACATTTCATCACGAAACGTTTTGCCTTTTGCATCAAATACGACAGCAATATGGGTTGGTTGGACTTGCTTTAATAGGCTTTTCAGCATATTTAACACACCATACATTGCCCCAGTGGGTTCACCAGCAGAATTAGATAAAGCAAGACGAAGATTTGCGTGATAAGCACGATATAAATAAGAAGAACCGTCAACCAAGACGAAAGGATTTTCTGCAATTTGTGGCATAGTTATCTCGATATTATGATGAAATTTTGTGTATTAGCACCAAACAAGATGGGCTAAAAGTGTTATTTGATGAAAAGTTTTCATTCTAAGCTGTGAGATTGAAAATGCAACCATACGGTAAAAAATCTTAATTAGAGGTTATCTCTATAACGAGATAACCTTTTAATGGATAGATTAATTCTTTAAAGATTGCACTGGCGCAGGAATACGTCCACCACGATTAACAAAGAGCTCACAAGATCCCTCTTTCACTGGCATAATTGGCGCATAACCAAGCAACCCACCAAATTCTACCATTTCGCCAACATCTTTATTTGGCACAGGAATAATGCGTACTGCCGTTGTTTTACTATTAATCATACCTATCGCTGCTTCATCAGCAATAATGCCTGAAATAGTGCTAGCTGAAGTGTAACCAGGTACAGCAATCATATCCAAGCCAACAGAACAAACCGCTGTCATCGCTTCGAGTTTATCTAGAGTGAGAACCCCTTCTTTCGCAGCAGCGATCATTCCCTCATCTTCAGAAACAGGAATAAATGCGCCACTTAATCCGCCAACTGAACTACTCGCCATCATACCGCCTTTTTTCACGGCATCATTTAATAATGCAAGCGCAGCCGTTGTACCATGCGTACCACATACACTCAATCCCATTTGTTCTAAAATACGTGCCACACTATCACCAATGGCTGGGGTAGGTGCCAATGATAAATCTAAAATACCAAATGGAATCCCGAGCCTTTTACTAGCTTCTTGCCCAATTAATTCACCAACACGGGTAATCTTGAATGCTGTCTTTTTCACCACCTCGGCAATTTCGGTTAATGTGGTTGCTTGGCTATTTTCTAAGGCAGATTTCACGACACCTGGACCAGAAACACCAACATTGATCACGGCATCTCCCTCACCAGAACCATGAAAAGCACCAGCCATAAATGGATTATCTTCAACCGCATTACAGAACACCACAATTTTGGCACAGCCAAATCCCTCTGGGGTCATTTCAGCAGTTTGCTTAATCATCTCGCCCGCTAATTTCACGGCGTCCATGTTAATTCCTGCTTTGGTTGAACCAATATTGATCGAACTACACACAATATCCGTTAATTTCATTGCTTCAGGAATAGAGCGGATTAAAACTTCATCGGCTGGACTCATTCCTTTATGCACAAGAGCGGAAAAACCACCTATAAAAGAGACACCTATTGCTTTTGCCGCACGATCTAACGTTTGAGCCACCGAAACATAAGAGGTTGCTTTTGTCGCTGCTGCAATTTGCGCTATTGGCGTTACTGAAATTCGCTGATTAACGATAGGGATCCCATATTTAGCAGACAATTCACGTGCAGTTTGTACCAAATCGCCACCAATCCGCACAATTTTGTCATAAATTTTTTGGTTCAAAATTTCAATATCATCACTAATACAGTCATGCAGATCGATCCCAATCGTAATAGTACGAACATCAAAGTTTTGATCCGACACCATACGCAACGTTTCTAAAATCTCATAAGATTGAATGCTATTACTCATAGAGATAATCCTTAAATGCGATACATTGCATTAAAAATTTCTGTATTTTGTAGGCGAAGATCTAAACCAAGTTTTTGCCCTTCTTCGGTACAATACGCCGCAAGGGTTTGATAATCCTTTTTACATGCTGTGGTATCAACCAACAAAATCATCGTAAAATAATTATCCATTAATTGTTGACTGATATTGAGAATATTAATGTGTTGTTCTGCTAATAATTTCGCCACATCGTACACAATGCCAATGCGGTCTTTTCCGATTACCGTTAATACAGATTGATTCATTTCACGCTTCCTCTTGTTGGCTATAAAACTGTAATTCATCAAGTGAATTAATGTTAATAAAATGGTGTTTCTCAGTAGAAAAATCCACCGTTTGATAATGATGTTGTTGCATAAAACCTAAAACTCGACGTTGCCCTTGCTGTAAATATTCCTCTAACGCAGGCATTAAATGCTTATGCAATAAACAGCAGGTTGGGTGATCTCGTTCACCATCAGTTACATAAATGACATTAGTATCAGCTTGTCTAGAAGCCATTAGCTTTTCTACTAAATTTACTGGTAAATAAGGTGTATCACAAGGGACAAATAGTACCCAATCCGTTTTAGCCTGTTGTAATCCAGTTAACATACCGCTTAAAGGTCCTAAAAAACCTGTTATGGCGTCAGTAATAATTGGCAGATGACTTTCCTGATATTGCGCAAGAGAACGATTGGCACTGATCATCACTTGATCAACTTGTGGAGCAATAACTTCATAAACCCACTGATATAAAGGTTTATTCGCGAGTTGTTGCAATCCTTTATCTGCACCATTCATTCGTTGTGCTTTTCCTCCGCACAAAATTACTGCGGTTATTTGTTCTGGCATATCAATCTCTTTTGGCAATTAAAAATTTAAATGGTATTATCGCACACCTGTGCAAAACAGTGAGAGGAATTACAAGATGAAATGCCATCGTTTAAATGAAGTTTTGGAGCTATTACAACCCTATTGGTCAAAAGATCCTGATCTTAATCTCACCCAAATTTTACAAAAAATCGCGCAAGAAGCAGATTTCAATGGTGAATTGGCTACGTTGAGTGATGAAATTATTATTTATCATCTCAAAATGGCAGGAAAAGATAAAAATGAGCCAATTCCAGGGATTAAAAAAGACTATGAAGAAGATTTTAAAACAGCTTTATTAAAAGCAAGAGGAATTATTAAATAAGGAGTATATTATGAAAAAATTGTGGATTGTATTGGCAAGTTTGATAGTTGCAATTACTGCACCATTTGTATCAGCGGCAAATTTTACAGAGGGTAAAGATTATTCTGCATTAACCCTACCGCAATCAGAACAAAAAGAAGTGATACAATTTTTCTCTTTTTATTGTCCGCACTGTTATGATTATGAATTGAAATACCAAATTCCAGAAAAAATCAAGCAATCCTTACCAACAGGCGTTACGTTTAAACAATATCACGTGAATTTTTTAGGCGCTCAATCAGCAAATCTTACCCGTGCTTGGGCATTAGCAATGGCGATTGGCGAAGAGGATAAGGTGCGCGCACCTTTATTTGAAGCAGCACGAAAAAATAGCTTACATTCAATGGAAGATATTCGCCAGATTTTTATTGAGAATGGTATTGACGGTAAGACATTTGATGGCGCAATTAACAGTTTTGCAGTAAATGCGTTAGTCGTAAAACAAGAAAAAACCGCTGAATCCTTTAAAGTCCGTGGTGTACCAGATTTCTATATTAACGGTAAATATCATATCGAAACTGGTAACAATAGCGGATTCTCAAATATCAAAACTTTAGATGAATTTGTACAACGTTATGTTGACCTTACCCAATTTTTATTAAAAAAATAATTGACTTCTCGTAAAAAGTTGCTTAAATGCGACTTTTTGCGTGAGTTTTTAAATGTGAAGGATTTTATTATGGCTGAAAGTTTTACCGTTACCCGTCGTTTCTTTGATGATAAAAATTATCCACGTGGCTTTGCTCGCCATGGTGATTACACAATTCGTGAGTCTCAAGCGTTAGAAACTTACGGTTTAGCATTTCTTGAGTTAGATAATGGTTCTCGCCAACCTGCTACTGAAGAAGAACAACAATTTGTTGCATTTTGTCGTGGCGAACGCCCAGCAGAAACCTTCTTTGAAAAGACTTGGGATAAATATCGTTCACGTGTATCACGTACAAAACGTGTTTATACACTTTCAGGTGTGTTAGCCAATGATAGCGTTGATGATTACAACGCCGATTAAACAATTTATCATTATGATAATTAGAAAGCCTGCATATGCAGGCTTTTTACTTTTCATTTTATCGCAATTTATTTTCAGCTAAGAGGCGATTGGTGGGATATAACTCCCCTCCACAATCGCGTCTTTGATTCTATCTGCTTCTGCAACTAATTGCTGTAAAAGTGCTTTTACATTTTCAAGCGTTGCTATTGGACTCAGGGTTGTCATTTTTAACGCTTGTTGCCCATTCACTTTTGTTACACCAATATTCGCTTCGCCACGAGCAAATAACTCATCTGCAATATTTTGATTTAACGTATCAATAAATGCTTGTGGATAATCTGGTGGATTAATACGGAAAAGTACTGAGGCAAATTGTGGCTCGACTAATAATTCTATCTCTGGCTGTGAGCGGATATAATCACTGACTTCTCGAGCTAAATAGATACCATGATCAATCATTGAGGCATACAGCTTCTCACCTAATGCTTCAACAGTAAACCATAATTTTAAAGCATCAAAACGTCGTGTTGTCTGCAATGATTTCACCACTAAATTAGGTACGCCATATTCATCGTCATATTCAGAGTTGAGATAATCCGCTTTATAGTCAATGAAACGGAAATTTTGTTCCTCTTTTAATAAAAATGCCCCGCATGAAATGGTTTGGAAAAAATGCTTATGAAAATCAAGTGTAACTGAATCTGCTTGTTCTAAACCTGCCAACCAATGACGAAAATCTTTAGAAAGTAATAAAGCGCCACCCCAAGCGGCATCAATGTGCAGCCAAGTTTGGTATTTTTGCACAACCTTGCTAATCGCTTTAATATCATCGATTGCCCCCGCATCTGTTGTTCCTGCTGTCGCCACCACACAACCAATTAACTTACCCTCCTCAGTTAATCTTGCTAAGGTCTCCTCTAAAGCAAGGACGTCCATTTGTGCATTGGCATTAGTTGGTACGGTTACCACTGACTGGAAGCCCATTCCCATCATTGCCATATTTTTTTGTACAGAGAAATGCGCATTCTCAGAACAGATAATTTTTACTTTTTGTAAGGCTTCTGCGGGTAATCCTTGTTGTTGCACGAGCCATTCTGAACCATCATCATTTTTCCAATGCTTAGCTACACAAGCATCTCGTGCTAGTAACACCCCCATTAAATTGGATTGCGTACCACCAGAGGTAAATACCCCACCCGTCCCTTTGCCATAGCCGACTTTTTGTCGCAACCAATCAATGAGCTGTTCTTCCATAATAGACCCAGCTGGACTTTGATCCCATGAATCCATAGATTGGTTAGTTGCATTAATTAATACTTCTGCAATTTGGCTCGCCACCATAGTTGGGCAGTGTAAATGGGCTAATGAATGTGGGTGGTGTACTTTTAAACTTGGATTGAGAAAAATAGAGACTAAATGTTCTAATGTTTTTTCAATACCTTGCCCATTTTCTGTTGGATTAAATTGAATGGTTGGACGAATTTCACGGATACTACCACCTGTGTACATCTGTTCATTTTGCATCCATTGACAAACTGCGTTAATTGCCTGTTGCATCGCTGTAGCATAATCATTTATTGATTGAGGATCACGGCAAAATAAAGCTCTTTTATGTTGAGTTAACATCGCAATAAATTTCCTAACTAAATTGGCTATCTATAATGGATAAAAAGTACGAGCAACCTCGTACTTTTTCACTGATCACGGACATGATGAATTATGCCGCTCTTATTTGTAATGCTTCGATCAATGCGTTAGTGAAACGTTTAATCATTTCTTCACATTCTGCTTGTGTGATAATGATTGGGCAAAGAATACGCACCACATTGCCGTTTCGTCCACCACGTTCTAATAAGAGGCGATTTTTAAAGCACGCTTTTTGAATAGCGACAGCAAGATCAGGATCGCCTGGATAAGCCCCTGTACGATCTTGTGCTTTTGTTTCATCAACAATTTCAATCCCCATCATTAATCCACGTCCACGAACGTGTCCGATACATGGATATTGTTGCGCTAAGGTTTGTAAAGCCGATTTTAAGTATTCGCCACGCTCTTTGGCATTTTGTGCTAAATTTTGCTCACGCATAATTTTCAACGACGCATAACCTGTTGCCATAGCTAATTGGTTACCACGGAACGTTCCTGTATGCCCTGCTGGTTTCCAAACATCAAACTCTTTACGAATCGCTAACACTGCCAATGGTAAACTCCCTCCGACAGCTTTAGACATCACAACAATATCTGGTTCAATGCCTGATTCTTCAAAAGCGAACATTTGTCCTGAACGACAAAAACCAGCTTGTACTTCGTCAACAATCAGAAGAATGCCGTGTTTTTGGGTAACTTCTCTTACTTTCTGTAAGAATTTCGCTGGCGCTGGTACCACACCACCCTCGCCCTGAATCGCTTCTAAAATCACGGCTGCTGGTTTAACAACACCACTTTCAACATCTTCAATAAAATTCTCAAAATAAGCTGTTACTGCTTCCGCTCCCGCTTCTCCACCAATACCAAATGGGCAACGGTACTCATGTGGATATGGCATAAATTGCACACCCGCCATTAAATTTTGCACGGCATTTTTTGCACTAAGATTACCCGTTAAAGATAATGCACCGTGTGTCATGCCATGGAAGCCACCAGAAAAAGCGATAACATTGCCTCGCCCAGTATAGGTTTTGGCTAATTTAATTGCCGCTTCATTAGCATCTGCACCTGATGGTCCACAAAATTGCAAACAATATTTATCTTTAGGAAAGAAAGATAACAACTCTTCGGTAAACGCATCTTTTAATGGCGTGGTTAAATCTAAGGTATGTAAAGGTAAATCGCTTGCTACGGTATCTAAAATTGCTTGTTTAATTGCTGGATGGTTATGACCTAAGGCTAACGTTCCTGCACCTGCTAAGAAATCAAGATATTCATTGCCTTCCACATCGGTTACCCAACAGCCATTTGCCTTTGCAATCGCAAGCGGTAATTTACGCGGATAACTACGCACATTCGATTCCATTTGATCTTGGCGATCTAAATAATAAGCGTTAGTGGCATTATGAATTGATTTTATAGGGGTGATAATTGTCATGATAAGATAAACCTTCTAATAGAGGTGAAAAAAATAAGTCGGGTGCCTTGCGGGAAGCATATGCTTTCTGTTTCCTACAAACAGATGCCATGGGGCATTTGACTCGCTACTTATTAAAAAAAGCGTTTCAGCTTTTTTACTTCTCAATAAAACGTTTAAAGAGAATATTCCTCATAAAATCATTATTGGAGATAAATTTTATAGGGACGGCGTATAGTACCGACTTTTATTAGAAAAGAAAGCTTTTTATCTCTATTTTTTTAAATAAATTTGTATTGCTTGATGTTTATTAACAAATTGGTAACAAAACGTATTTAGTCAGCAAAAAAGAAGCAGAAATTTGCAGGCGAGTAAGTAATTTATGTCGGACGGAAGAATCCGACATAAATTTGATAATAGATTATGCTTGATCAGCGATTAATACCGATTCTAACGCAATTTCAATCATATCATTGAAAGTTAATTGACGCTCTTCTGATGTCGTTTGTTCACCAGTACGAATATGGTCAGAGACAGTACAGATTGCTAATGCTTTTGCACCATATTCTGCTGCCACCGCGTAAATACCAGCCGCTTCCATTTCGACACCAAGAATGCCATATTTTTCCATCACATCAAACATTTCTACATCTGGCGTATAAAAAAGATCCGCAGAGAACAGATTACCCACCAGAACTTTAGCTTGTTTTTGTTTTGCTGCTTGCACAGCTGCTTGTGCCATCTCAAAATCTGCAATCGCCGCAAAGTCATTATCTTTAAAACGGATACGATTCACTTTAGAATCCGTACACGCCCCTAAACCAATAATCACATCACGGACTTTCACATCATGACGCACTGCACCACAAGAACCAACACGAATGATTTTTTTCACGCCATATTCCGTAATCAATTCTTTAGCATAGATTGAACAAGATGGAATACCCATTCCATGTCCCATCACAGAAACCTTTCTACCTTTATAAGTCCCTGTGTAACCAAGCATATTACGCACATTGGTTACTTCAACGGCATTTTCTAAGAATGTTTCCGCAATATATTTTGCACGTAATGGATCACCTGGCATTAAAACAACATCTGCAAAAGCACCATCAACAGCATTAATATGTGGAGTAGCCATAAATATCCTCTTCTTTATTTGTTATTAAAATCAATCATTGTTGTACCGTAATCCATTGGACTAAGATCAAAATAATTTGCAATGGTTTGTCCAATATCCGCAAAGGTTTCACGTTTGCCAAAAGATTGTTTTGGTACATTTGCCCCATATAACAATACAGGAATATGTTCACGCGTGTGATCTGTGCCGCTCCATGTTGGATCGCAGCCATGATCCGCTGTAATGACTAATAGATCATCTCCCGTTACTAATTTTAGTAATTCAGGTAAACGCTGATCAAAATATTCTAAAGCTGAAGCATAACCAGCGACATTACGACGATGCCCGAAATCAGAGTCAAAGTTTACAAAATTAGTAAATACGATTGTTTTATCACCAGCCGCTCTTACTTCGTCTAAAGTACGATCAAACAGTTCTTCCAACCCTGTTGCTTTAATCTTACGAGTAATCCCTGTATGTGCGTAAATATCCGCAATTTTACCGATTGACACCACTTCACCTTGTTTTTCATCAACTAATTTTTGTAAAACAGTGGCTGATGGTGGTTCAATCGAATAATCATGGCGATTACCCGTACGTTGGAAATTGCCTGCTTTATCCCCAATAAACGGACGCGCAATAACACGACCAATATTATATCCCTCTAACTCATCACGTACTAAATGACACAATTCATACAAACGCTCTAAGCCGAATGTTTCTTCATGGCAAGCAATTTGGAATACGGAATCAGCCGAGGTATAGAAAATTGGTTTACCAGTACGCATATGCTCTTCACCCAATTCATCAAGAATCACCGTACCTGATGAGTGGCAATTACCTAAGTAACCAGGAATACCCGATTTTTCTACAATGCGATCCAATAACTCTTGTGGGAAAGAATTTTCATGTTCAGGGAAGTATCCCCAATCAAATAATACTGGCACGCCTGCAATTTCCCAGTGCCCAGATGGCGTATCTTTCCCAGATGAAATTTCTTTGGCATGCGCATAGCCACCAATGATTTCTGCATTTTCGTCTAATCCTGCTGGGAATGTACCACAAGACTCTTTTGCCGCTAAACCTAAACCAAGTTTGGTTAAGTTTGGTAAGTTCAATACCCCTTCTCTACCCTCATTAGCTAAACCAGCTGCACAACGTTCAGCAATATGTCCCAATGTATTTGAGCCTGCATCACCAAATTTATCTGCATCTGCAGATGCACCAATGCCAAATGAGTCTAGCATCATAATAAATACACGTTTCATAGAATCCTCTCTGTCATTAATAACTTGTGTGGATAGCTGTAGTTTCTACCCCTAATGTCGTTAATAAATTATCTAGTAATCCCGATGCACCAAAACGGAAATGGCGTGGTGTTAGCCATTGTTCACCAAATAAATCTACAGCAAGTTGTAAATATTGTTGAGCTTCTTCCGCAGTACGCACACCACCAGCCGCTTTAAAACCAACACGATCTTGGACACCTAAATCACGAATCGTTTCCAACATCACTTTTGCAGCGTCTAATGTTGCATTTACTGCCACTTTTCCTGTTGACGTTTTAATAAAATCTGCACCTGCTTGAATGGCGATTTCTGATGCTTTACGAATTAATGCTGCTGATTGCAGTTCGCCTGTTTCAATAATAACTTTGAGCAGTTTATCACCACACGCTTGCTTACAAGCAGCGACTAATTCAGCACCAATTTTTTCATCACCCGCCATTAATGCACGATAAGGAAATACCACATCAACCTCATCTGCGCCTGCTTGAATAGCTCTTTCTGTTTCATGACGCGCCAACTCAACATCTGCTACACCTTGAGGAAAATTAGTAACTGTTGCTATTGCAACAAAAGATGTACCTTGTTGTTGTAAAGTTTGCTTTGCAGTTTGAATAAATTGTGGATAAATACAAACTGCTGCAGTTTGCCCGATTGGATTCAGTTCTTTTTGACACAGCGCCATTACCACTTCATCGGTATCATCACTATTTAATGTAGTGAGATCCATTAAAGATAAAGCTAATTTTGCAGCCTGATTAAGATTTAATGCTGACATCAATTATTCCTTTTATGAGAAAAGCAAACGTTTTCTATCCCTTAATAATAGAACACCACGACATCTGTCGTGGTGCTGCGATATGTATTAAATATGATAATTATATCACACTGATTATCCCATTAACACAGGACCAACCAATCCGATAAATAGCCCCGCAATAGCAGCACTCATTAAATTAGAGAGTGAACCAGCAATAACCGCTTTAATCCCTAAACGAGCAATATCTTTACGACGATTCGGCGCCATAGTGCCTAAACCACCAATTAAAATTGCAATGGAACTAAAGTTTGCAAAACCACAAAGCGCAAAGGTAATAATCGCTTTCGTTTTTTCGGCTAAGACTATTGGAGAATCTGGACCAAGGTATTTCACAAAATCCACATACGCCACAAATTCATTTAATACTAATTTTTGCCCAATCATTGAACCAGCCACTTCTGCTTCATTCCATGGCACACCAATAACATAGGCTAATGGACGGAAAATCCAACCAAGGATAGTTTGCAGATTTAATTCTTTATGATCCAGTGAGCCAGAACCATATCCAAACCAATCACCAATACCGCCAATAATACCGTTTAATAATGCAATTAAAGCGATAAAAGCAAGTAACATTGCACCTACATTCATTGCTAATTGCATACCTGATGAAGCCCCCATTGCTGCAGCATCTAAAATATTAGATGGTTTATCTTCATTACTGTTTTTTAAGCTATCGTCAAATTTTTCAGTTTGTGGAATAAGAATTTTAGCAAATAACAACCCACCTGGCGCAGCCATAAACGATGCCGCAATTAAGTAAGGAAGCGGTACGCCCATTTGCGCATAACCGATCATGACAGATCCTGCAACCGAGGCTAACCCACCACACATAATCGCAAAGAGTTCTGATTCTGTCATTGTTGCGATATATGGACGCACAATTAATGGGGCTTCAGTTTGCCCAACAAAGATATTTGCTGCGGCAGACATAGATTCTGTCTTAGAGGTGCCAAGTACTTTTTGCAAGAAACCACCAATTAAACGGATAATCCATTGCATAATACCTAAGTAATAAAGTACGGAAATTAAAGAGGCAAAGAAAACGATTGCTGGTAATACACGTAATGCAAAAACAAATCCACCACCACCAAACACCTCAAACATCTTATCACTTACTAAACCACCGAATAAGAAGCTGATCCCCTCGTTACCATAGGCAATAACTTTATTGACAGCTTCTGCAGCGCCTAATAATGCTTTACGACCTAATTCAGAATAAAGTACTAACGCCCCAATCCCGACTTGAATTAGGAATGCGCCACCTACCGTTCTAAGATTAATCGCCTTACGATTAGTTGATAATAAAAAGGCAATGGCTAATAACACCACGATGCCAATAATACTCATAAATAAATCCATAATTACCCCTGATTGGAAAAATGGCTGTTGATGAATTGATGAGATAACTCGAATTTATCCCGAAAAATAAGACCAACAATAGTCCTAAGGATAAACGTTGCCAACTATACTCGCTTTTCAAAAAAATGTCTGTGAAATTTGTAAAAATGAGAACGTAATCGATTACTTAATGACTACTCTTTCTATTTTGCCCATCATTTTGCAAGAGTAATAAGGATAAATTACATTTTTTCTACAGCTTTATCATGACGTCTCCGCCTAAAAAATCTCTATTAAATCTCCTTTACTTTTAAAAATGTACTACTATAATAGTGCAAAAAATCATTGGAGAATTATCATGAGTCAGAAAATCCCTTCTTTACTTGGTGGCGCTATGATTATTGCAGGTACTGCAATTGGCGCTGGAATGTTTGCAAACCCAACTGCGACCGCTGGCTTATGGTTTATCGGTTCAATCCTTGCCCTGATTTATACATGGTTTTGTATGACAACTTCTGGGCTAATGATTTTAGAAGCAAACCTACATTATCCTACTGGTGCAAGTTTTAGCACGATTGTGAAAGATCTACTGGGTAACACTGCCAATATTATCAATAGTTTATCGTTAGTGTTTGTACTTTATATTCTTACTTATGCTTACATTACATCAGGCGGAGGAATTACCGAAAACTTGCTAAATCAGTTACTCACGTCAGATAGCCATACAGTTGAATTGGGCAGAAGTTATGGTTCATTAATTTTCTGTATTATTTTGGCTGCTTTTGTATGGTTATCAACCAAAGCAGTAGATCGTTTTACCACAATCTTAATTGCAGGAATGGTTATTGCCTTTTTCCTTTCTACAACAGGTTTATTAACCTCCGTAAAAACGGAAGTACTTTTTAATACAATAGCGACAGGCGAACAAAGCTACCTACCTTATTTATTAGCGGCTTTACCCGTCTGCCTTGTTTCATTTGGTTTCCACGGTAATGTACCAAGTTTGGTGAAATATTATAATCGTGATGGAAAGCGTGTTGAAAAATCCATTATTTTAGGGACATTCATTGCGCTGGCGATTTATGTCTTATGGCAATTAGCGATTCAAGGGAATTTACCTCGTAGCGAATTTGCACCAGTTATCGCGAAAGATGGTGATATTGCGGTATTACTTAGCGCATTAAACAAATATATTCAAATAGAATATATGGCAGTGATTCTCAATTTCTTTGCTTATATGGCGATTGCCAGCTCTTTCTTGGGCGTAACTCTTGGTTTATTTGACTATATTGCAGATTTATGCAAATTTGATGATAGTATTGCTGGGCGAACTAAAACCACATTAATAACATTTTTACCACCACTTATCCTTAGCCTACAATTCCCATTTGGTTTTGTAATGGCGATTGGTTATGCTGGGCTAGCTGCAACGATCTGGGCGGCAATCGTTCCTGCATTATTAGCAAAAGCTTGTCGTAAAAAATTCCCTGATCAAACGTATTGTGTGTTCGGTGGTAACTTTATGATCTATTTTGTGATTTTATTTGGGGTACTAAATATTGTTGCACAATTAGCCGCTCGCTATGGTTTTCTTCCCGTATTTACAGGTCAGTAATGCAAAAAAGTGTCTATGATCAGGCTGAATTTTTCGAGTTATACCAAAAATTAAGAAATAACCCCATCAGCCTGAATGAAATTGTCGAAAAGCCAACGATGTTCCAACTCGTTGGCAATCTTACAGGAAAAAGAGTATTAGATCTTGGTTGTGGAATGGGCGTTCATTTACAACACTATTTACAACAAGGTGCTAAATATGCCGCTGGCATTGATCTATCTGAAAAAATGCTACAACAAGCCTCGACTAATCTACAACACGCTGGAATCACAACAGAACGCTATAATCTTTATCCGCTCGCCATGGAACAACTTGCTGACTGCCCAGATAATCAGTTTGATTTGGTTACCAGTTCATTTGCTTTTCATTATATAGCTGATTTTCCTGTACTTTTACAGCAAATTGCAGCAAAGCTAACTCCAAATGGACAGCTCATTTTTTCACAAGAACACCCGATTGTAACTTGTTATCAAAGTGGAGAACGTTGGGAAAAGGATCAAAATAAACAGCAAATTGCTTATCGCTTAAATTATTATCGAGAGGAAGGATTACGCCAACGTAACTGGTTTAAACAACCATTTAAAACGTATCATCGAAAACTTTCTACCATTCTGAATGATCTAATTCAAGCAGGTTTTACTATTCAACAGGTTGCAGAACCTATGCTAGATACACAACCTGAATGGCAACAAGAATTTAAAGATTTACAACATCGCCCTGTATTATTGTTTGTAAAAGCACAAAAATGTTAACTAAAAATTTATGCAAAAACATTTTTACTCTTCACATAAATAAGTGTCTTTAATACTCAATTTAAATCAATACGTTATTGCTTTATGACCATATCAGTTATAAGGACTGCTTAAAGAAAAATCAAACTTAACTGATTGATTTAAAAATACTTGACGAAGTATTGGAAAGTGAATATATTGCAATTCCTCTATTTTCCTGCTCAAATTTCTATTATGGTGAGATGTCCGAGTGGTTGAAGGAGCACGCCTGGAAAGCGTGTATGTGCGAAAGTGCATCGGGGGTTCGAATCCCCCTCTCACCGCCAGAAGAAAGATTTTTTCAAGCGTTTTTGTTTATATTGTTCACTAGCTTATTGAAAAATAAGCAAATTCTAAATCCATTCTGTTTATTTTGTTCTTTTTGCGTGGTTTTGTTTTTGGCGAAATGATCCAAAATGATACCTAGTAACATAATGTTACTAATTTTTAAAAAAATTTTTTTCATTAGGGATCATTTTTGAATTAAATCTATCAAAAACAAGGTCTTACAAAATGACAAAATTTCATCAATAAAGTTAAATCAGCAAGAACCCCTAACATCAGACCCTTTTTAAAATGCTAAATGATAAAAAGCATATTTGTTACATCTATATAATGTCTTGTTACTTATTTATTTACAAAACAATTTATTTTATTAAAATAAATTATCAATGAAGTAAAAATCTAATGTAATGGTAAAAATGCAATATTTTCGTTTTATTTGTTGTGCATTGACGATATTTTTGTGCGGTTGTCAGCTCTCAACGAACAATACTCAATATCACCTACAAAAAACAACACAAGTGCCATTACCTTCGCTTAGTTTTGCGCCAACGATTGAAGCGCAACAATTACTTCATATTAATGCTCAACAGATGAAACCAAGTAATCATCATCTATTAACTTTGTTAGCGTTATCGCCAGAGCGTTTAAGTTTAACCTTGCTTTCGCCTGTGGGAATTAGACTTGCGCAACTGGAGTATAATGGTCAAACGATCAATGTGAAACAGCAAGTTAATTTGGCTAATAATAATCTGCCGCCTTTGCCACAAATTGTTGGGGATATTTTACTTACCACTCTTCCGCTCACTGCGTGGCAGTCAGTGTTGCCAGTGGGTTGGCAGATAAGTGATCAGGATAAGCAGCGTGTTGTGTTGAATGATAAGGGGCAGGCGGTTGTTCGGGTTGATTATGGCGATGATGCTTATCAGCAGGCAAAACAGATTACGCATTATCAGTTTCACTATCAGATTTTGCTAGAACATTTAGAATAAAGGAAAAAACAAGGAATGCGGGAGCCAGCGGTTTTTATTCATCATTATGCTTTTTGTAATGCGTTAGGTGCAGATAAGCCGACTATTTTCAATAATCTGGTGGAAAACCGTTGTTTACTTCAATTAGATCAACAATTTTTAGCCAAGAAGCATAGCTATGTTGGCAATATTCCTGTCGTTGATTTGCCATCTATTCCTAGCGATCTTTCTATTTATACTTGCCGTAATAATCAGGTGGCGTTATGGTGTTTGCGGCAGTTAGACACGGAATTAACGGCGTTGATTGCTCGTTATGGTCGCTCTCGGGTTGCGGTGGTGATGGGAACAAGCACGGCTGGTATTGATTTAGGCGAGGCAAGCATTTATCAGCCTGAGACAACAAATTATGATTATCGCTGCCAAGAACTCGGCTCTATTTCGGGCTTTGTCGCAAAATATTTAGGCTTAACAGCACCGCACTTTACCATTTCTACCGCCTGCTCTTCGAGCGCTCGGGTATTTATTTCGGCAAAACGCTTATTAGCCAGTCGGTTGGTTGATGCCGTGATTGTTGGCGGCGTTGATACCTTGTGTCATTTAACCTTAAATGGGTTTGATTCGCTGGCTTCGCTTTCTGAACAACACACTCGCCCTTTTGCGGCGAACCGTAATGGGATTAATATTGGTGAAGCTGGGGCGATCTTTGTTTTAACCCGAGAGCCAAGTGAGATTGAATTAGCTGGAGTGGGCGAAAGTAGCGATGCTTACCATATTTCCGCCCCAGAGCCAAACGGGCTGGGTGCGGAGCGTGCAATGCAAATGGCATTGGAAGATGCTCATCTGTCGCCACAGGAGATTGGCTATCTCAATCTACACGGCACAGCCACGCCACTCAATGATAGTATGGAGAGTTTGGCGGTGAGCCGTGTTTTTGGCTCACTTCCTTGTAGCAGTACGAAGCATTTAACAGGGCATACCTTAGGCGCAGCTGGGGCAACTGAGTTGGCAATAAGCTGTTTGCTGCTTGAACATTATAGTGAGACGGAAAAACCATTATTGCCACGTCAAAGTAACGCGCCGAAAAGCAGCTATTATGATGATAAATTGCCTGAGATTGGCGTGATTTTTGAAGATTGTTACTTAGAAAAACCAGTAATAATGAGTAATTCATTTGCCTTTGGTGGTAACAATAGCAGTTTAATTATTCGAAAGAGAGGATAAATGTTAGGTAAAGCTGGTGATTATTTGCCCCACGATGTACCGATGATGTTATTGGATAATCTATCTCTTTGCCAAGAGAATTTTGTTGAAGTCGATACTCGCATTGATGATAAGTTTACCCTTTTTTTAGATGAAAATGGACGTGTACCAGCGTGGATCAGTGTGGAATTAATGGCTCAAGCAGTGGGTGTTTGGGCAGGTTATCACGCTAAGTTAAAAACAAACAGTGAGCCGAAAATCGGTTTTTTACTGGGTGGCAGACAGTGCCGACAAGCGGTTGAATTTTATCAAAAAAATGAAAAATTAAAGATTCAAGCGGAAATTATTATGCAAGATAATCAGATGGCAAATTTTGCGGCTCGAATGATTAATCAAGAGGGTGTTGTCGTGGCTGAAGGAAAACTGACGACATATCAACCGAATGAGAGCGAAATTGCAGCATTAAAGCAGGCTGTTGGAAAAAAGTAAATTAGAAAGAGAAATGATGAGAAGTGTATTAGTTACTGGTGCAAGCAAAGGGATTGGCAAAGCGATTGCCATTGAGTTGGCGAAATTAGGCTTTGAGATTGTGGTGCATTATCTTTCCGACCAACAAGGGGCGGCGGATACCTTACAGCAAATTCGAGATCTTGGCAGCGATGGGCGATTGCTCTGTTTTAATGTTAGTGATCGCACGCAATGTCGGGCAATGATTGAGCAGGATATTGCAGAAAATGGCAGTTATTATGGTATGGTGCTTAATGCTGGGATTATCCGTGATGGGGCATTTCCAAGTTTAAGCGAAGAAGATTGGGATAGTGTGATTCATACCAATTTAGATGCCTTTTATAATGTGATTCACCCTGCGATTATGCCGATGATTTCTGCTCGCAAAGGCGGACGTATTGTTACCTTAGCCAGTGTTTCTGGTATGGTTGGTAATCGTGGTCAGGTCAATTACAGTGCCTCAAAAGCAGGCTTAATTGGTGCGACAAAGGCATTAGCGTTGGAGCTTGCCAAACGCAAAATTACGGTAAATTGCGTCGCACCTGGGTTAATTGATACAGGAATGATTAGCGAAGAGGTGCAAAAGCACGCCTTGCCACTGATTCCAATGCAGCGAATGGGGCAGGCACAAGAAGTGGCTGATCTTGTGGCATTTTTAATGAGCGATAAAGCGGCGTATATCACCCGTCAGGTGATTGCGATTAATGGTGGTATGGTATGAGTATAAATAACAGACGTGTTGTTGTTACGGGAATGTCAGGCGTAACCGCATTCGGTAACGATTGGGCGACGATTAAACAGCGTATGTTGCAGTACCAAAATGCGGTGGTTTATGTGCCAGAATGGGAAGTGTATGACGGCTTGCAAAGTCGCCTTGCAGCCCCTGTGTCTGATTTTAAGCTCCCTGCTCACATTACCAAAAAGCAAAGTCGCAGTATGGGGCGAGTGGCACAAATGGCGGTGGTCGCTACTGAGCAAGCCTTAGTTGATGCAAATTTGCTCAATAGTGATTATTTAAAAGCAGGCAATGCGGGCGTTTCTTATGGCTCTTGTACAGGCAGCACTGAGCCTGTGCGAGCGTTTGGGACGATGCTCAGCGAAAAACACACTCACGCTATCACCGCTCAAACGTATATTCAAATGATGCCTTACACCACAGCGGCCAATATTAGCTTATATTTTGGCTTGCAAGGGCGAGTTATTCCCTCTTCGACTGCGTGTACCTCAGGCAGCCAAGCGATTGGTTATGCTTATGAAGCGATTAAACACGGTTATCAAAATATTATGATTGCAGGCGGTGCAGAGGAACTCTGCCCGAGTGAAGTGGCGGTGTTTGATACCCTTTTTGCCACCAGTCAAAACAATGATAATCCTGAACTTACGCCACGTCCATTTGATGCACAACGAGATGGATTAGTGTTAGGGGAAGGTGCAGGCACCTTTATTTTAGAAGAGTTAGAACACGCTAAACAGCGTGGAGCAAAAATTTATGCCGAAGTTGTCGGCTTTGCAACAAATTGTGATGCAACGCACGTTACCCAGCCACAATTTGCAACAATGCAAGTTTGCTTAGAGCAGGCTTTAGCACAAGCGACCATTTCTGCCGATCAAATTGGCTATGTTTGCCTACACGGCACAGCGACAGAGCGTGGCGACATTGCCGAAAGCCGTGCAACTTATAATGTTTTTGGTCATCAGCCTTATGTTTCTTCAATCAAAAGCTATTTAGGGCATACATTAGGAGCTTGCGGTGCGTTGGAGTCGTGGTTTAGTATTGCGATGATGAATGATGGATTATTTATGCCAACCATCAACCTTGAACAGCGGGACGAACGCTGTGCAGATTTAAACTATATTCAACAACAAGCTATTGAATGCAAAACAGATTATGTGATGAATAATAATTTTGCGTTCGGTGGTGTAAATACCTCGTTAATTTTCAAGCGGTATCAAAATTAACTCAGGTGTAATATTTAGGTACAATATTTTGACTCATCAATATAAGAGGAAAAGACAATGAAACTGAATAAAGCAATTTTGCTATTAATGGGCGTGGGTATGTTATTCTCAGCAAATAGTTTTGCGCGTGATACTACCTATCATTTACCAATTAAAGATGTATTAAATCTGCCAGAAGCGAAAGAAAAGTTAGATCCAACTATTAAATTTTATTTTGGTCAATCCGTAGCTGGTAGCGTCGTAAAAACAGCTTCTACTAACAAAAAAACTAATGCATTTAACAAATCAGACGAAAAAGCGTGCCAATGGGCAATGCTATCCGCTATGTTACAAATGCAAGAACGTGCAAAGCAGTTAGGCGTGAAAAAAATCTCAAATATAGTGAGTTATTATAAGAAAAATCCATATAAAAGCACGACGACTTACGAATGCCATGCAGGCAGCGTTATGGCAGGTGTTGCGTTAAAAGGTGATTTTGTTAAATAACCCCAAGGTACGTAATGGTAGAACAAAGAAAGGTGGTGGTGATTGGTGCTGGACCTTCGGGGGCAATTGCCGCCACATTATTAAAGCGCAAGGGATATGATGTTGTTGTGCTGGAAAAGCAACAATTTCCTCGCTTTTCCATTGGTGAAAGCTTACTTCCTCACTGTTTAGATTTTATTGAAGAAGCAGGAATGCTTGAAGCGGTGGAAGCTCAAGGCTATCAAATTAAAAATGGTGCTGCCTTTGGTTTAGCAGATGAATACACCGTGTTTGACTTTGGCAAACAATTTACCGCAAATAGCAAGCCTTATGCCTATGAAGTAAAACGTGCCGAGTTTGATCAGCTACTGGCAGATTGTGCGCTAGAACAAGGAATTGAAATCCGTTATCAGCACGAAATTACAGAGGTTGTTTTTCAAGAAAATTGTGCATTATTAACGGTTAAGCCTGAGCAAAGCGAAAGCTATCAGATCGAGTGTGAATTTGTGCTAGATGGCAGTGGTTATGGTCGGGTACTTTCTCGGTTATTGCAGTTAGAAACACCGTCTAATTTACCGCCTCGCCAAGCGATTTTCACTCATATTGAAGATAACATCACCGCCTCGCAATTTGAGCGTGATAAAATCCTGATCAGCGTACACCCTGAGCATAAAGATATTTGGTTTTGGTTGATTCCATTTAGTGATGGCCGAAGCTCAATCGGCGTGGTTGGTGAGCCACACTATTTTGCTCAATTTGGCGATAATCTTGAGCAATGTTTGCAGCATTTTGTGAAAAATACACCAAATTTGACCGCACTTTTAGACCAAGCCAAATGGGATACGCCATATCAAAAACTCACTGGCTATTCAGCCAATGTCAAACAGCTTTATGGTAAACGTTTTGCTCTGCTTGGCAATAGTGCTGAGTTTTTAGACCCCGTGTTTTCATCAGGGGTAACCATTGCGATGTGCAGTGCAAGCCTTGCTGTTAAGGCGTTAGATCGCCAATTTAAAGGTGAGCAAGTGAATTGGCAAAGTGAGTTTGCCGACGTGTTGCAACGTGGCGTGGACACATTCCGCACTTATGTAATGGGCTGGTATGATTTAAGTTTCCAAAATGTGGTGTTTGCTCAAAATCGCAATGAGCGAGTTAGTGCGATGATTAGCTCGATTTTGGCAGGTTATGCGTGGGATCTGGACAATCCGTATGTGAAAGAACATAGCCGCCGCTTGAAAGTATTAGCGGAACTTTGCCAGTCTTCTGCTTAAGTGGTTGTAATGAAAAAGGGAGTAATCATTTATGCTAACCTTTAATCTACTGGCTTGTAAGGCTTATTCAGCCGCATTCACTGAAGAGGCTGAGTGGCAGGCGTGGGCAAGCCAAGCGGATTTGGCGCTGCCAAAAGCTAACAACTTTAAAGCGTCAAAAATCCCGATGTTACAAGCTCGTCGTATGTTGTTGGCTGATAAAATGGCGATTCAATTAGCCTTGGAGCTAAATGAATTACACCCTGACATTGATGCGATTGTTTTTGCCAGCAGACACGGACAGCTAGAGCGAACCTATAAATTATTAAGCCACTTTTTCCAAAGCGGTGAGATGTCGCCAACAGATTTTGCCACTGCCGTACATAACGCACCAGCAGGGCAATTTAGTATTTTAGCGAAAAACATTGCCCCAATTAGCTCGGTGGCAGCAGAGGATCAAACCTTTTGTGCAGGGTTAGTTGAGGCGTTATTAGCCTTACAAGATGGCAAAAAGAAAGTGTTGTTGGTGATGTTTGACGGCGTGGTGCCTGCACATTATCAACCTTATCTTGCAAACGATGAGATAAGTGAACCTTATGCGTTGGCAATGGTGCTGACTCAAGGGGAGCAGTGGCAGCTATCTTGGTCTGAACGAAGCGAGCAAGCCAGCACAAAAAGCCCTGATGGTTTGCAGTTTTTGCAGAAATTTTTCCAAAAACAACCGCACTTTTGCTTAGTGAGTGATACCCAACAATGGCAATTTACACGCAATTAAACAAACTGTGGCGAATTGTCGGCACAGGCCTTGCCTTTGCCTATTTTGGCATTGGTGCGGCAATTTTGGGTAATATTTATATGTTGGCGATTCGCTTGCGTTATCGTGATCCGATATTGCGGCGAAAATATAGCCAGCGTAGCATTCAACTCTGTTTTCATAGTTTTGTGGCGACGTTAAAATTTTTGCGTATAATTGATTACAAAATTGAAGGGGTGGAGCTGTTGCAGCAAGATAAAGGCTGCTTAATTGTGGCGAATCACCCAAGCCTGATTGATTATGTGTTGCTCGGTTCAGTGTTGCCTGAAATGGATTGTGTGGTTAAAGAAGCACTGTTTCATAATCCGTTTTGTAAAATGGTAGTAAAAAATGCGGGCTATATTGCCAATTCTGCCGATCCACAACAGCTGTTAGCCAGCTGTAAACAGCGATTAGCACAAGGCGGAAAGCTGTTGATTTTCCCTGAAGGAACACGCACGCCACTTCACAGTGAGGGCTTGAAGTTACAACGAGGGGCGGCAAATTTGGCGATTCGTTGCCAAGTCCCGATGCGGATTGTGCATATTGTATGCGAGCCTCGCAGTTTAAGCAAAGAGCAGGCGTGGTATCAGGTGCCAGAGCGAAAATCATTTTTTTATGTGAAAGTGCAAGAGTTATACGATATTGCCCCTTATCTTGCTGAAGATGTGCCAGAAAGTAAAGCGGTTCGCCGTTTGAATCGAGATTTAGCGAATTTATTACAACCAACCGTTGATATGATTGAATTGACAAGGAAATTATAATGACAACTTTAGAAAATCAAATTAAGCAATTGATTATTTCTTCATTAAATTTAGAAGAATTGACCGTTGATGATATTGAAACGGACGCACCGTTATTTAACGAGGGTTTAGGTTTGGATTCTATTGATGCCCTTGAGTTGGGGTTGGCAATAAAAAACACATTTAATATTCAGTTAAACCCCGAAAGCGATGATGTACATAAACATTTTTATTCAGTAAAAACATTGGCTGACTTTATTCGCAGCAATCAAGAATAACAACAAGGAATAATGATAATGGAAAAAACAGAGATTTTTGAACAGGTTAAAGGTTTTTTATCTGAGTTATTTGATATTGATCCGAATAGCGTTACCCTTGATTCACATATTGTAGATGATCTAGATTTGGACAGTATTGATGCGGTGGATCTGATTGTACATTTGCAAAATGTAATCAAAAAACGAGTAAATCCAGCAGAATTTAAAAATGTCCGCACGATTGGTGATATTGTAGAGGTTATCTATAAATTACAGCAATCAAGCTAACAGATAACATTTTGTGAAAAAGGTTATTACTGTTTTATTTACAATCATCTTTATTCTCTACCCTCTTTTTATTTATGTTGCTTCTCATTATATTAAGTTGCAATGGCTAATTTGGGGGGTGTTATGTGTATTTATTTTTCGAGGTGTAATGCTCATTGCCAGTACAGTGAAAATTAAAACCAACAATCCTGAGCATTCACCTAATCTATCGATGCAACAACAAGCCGCAACATTAAAAGGCATTGGCATTTACTCGGCGTTTATTGGTGTTGCCCTTGCGATTGGGGCGTTGGTCTTCGATAGCCAACAGGCACTGCTTTTTTACCCTGTGTTTATTAATGTATTGTTATTTACGGTGTTTTTTACTAGTCTTTTTCGCCCAATAACGATGATTGAATATTTTGCTCGATTGCAAAAGCCAGCGTTACCTGTCAAAGCAATTCGTTACACTCGCAAGGTAACGCAAGTGTGGTGTCTGTTTTTTGTGTTAAATGGCAGTGTGGCATTTTATACCGCACTTTTTGCCGATTTATCGCTGTGGACACTCTACAATGGCGTAATTAGTTATATTTTGATGGCAACATTATTTGTAACCGAGTGGCTAATCCGCCATTTTTGGCTAACCAAACGAGTATAGTCCTACCAAAAAAGGTTAAAGGCAGAAAAGGTTCTCTTGATGACAATAGATCAATTACAACAACAATTAAGCCAACAATTTATTCAAGATAAAACAGCATTAATTTCGCTGAAAAATCTATTATACCGCAATACAACCAGTCAGCATCTGGTCTGTCTTGGTGATGGATACCACTATACTTGGCAAGATTTACGTCTGCATACTGCTTATTTTGTCCAAATATTAAACAATAGACCGACAGATAAACAGGTTGCGTTAGTATTTAAAAGTGGCTTTTTGATGGTCTGTGCCTTGTTAGCGTTAGCTCACTGCCAGCGAAAAATTATTCTGCCTTCTTTACAAACCGCAGAACATCTTGCTGATATTCAACCGCACTTTTCACTGTTATTGACCGATAATGAATCATTGAGCAATCAAGTGGAAAACGAGGGGATAAGTGCGGTCTATTTTCATCAAATTTCTGCACACAAACCGCTCAGTCTTGAACAAATCGATGGCTTATTGCAAGCTAACGACAAGATTAATGCACAAGCGGTTGATCTAGAAAACCCTGATTTATATCTCTTCACCTCAGGTAGCACTGGCACACCTAAAATGATTGATAAATATTTTGCCCTTTTTGATCGGCAAATAGCGATTGAATATGACTTGCTTGCAGAGCGATTGCAAGGGGCGGTGATGTATTCCACTGTGAATCATAACCATCTGCTCGGTTTGATGTACCGCCTGTTTTTCCCTTTAGTGTTGCGAATGCCGTTTTGGGATTACAGCTTAATTATGCCAGAGCAATTAAGCAAAATTAGCCTGCCTTATGCGTTAATTAGTAGCCCTGCATTTTTACGTTTTTTAGATGACAAACTCAGCTACCCTACGGCACGAGTGGTCTATTCTTCAGGTGGAAAATTACCGCTTGCCGTTGGTGAAAAAGCGAAAAGTTATCTAAATTGCCCATTAATGGAGTTTTATGGCTCCAGTGAAACAGGGGCGATAGCCTATAAATATTTCCCAAGTGAGGATTGGCTTGCACTGAATGGCATTGAGGTGCAAAAAAATGCGAACGGCTGCCTTGCGATTTTATCGCCACTTCTGCCACAAAATAGCTGGTATGCAATGGAAGATCGGGTCAATCTCACCGCTTGTGGCTTTGAGTTATTAGGGCGAGCGGATCGGGTGGCGAAAATTGCGGATAAACGGGTCTCGCTGACGCAAATTGAGCATTTAGCCTTACAACTGCCTGAAATTAGCGAAGTAAAAGCCCTAGTTATTAGCGAAGCACACCGTGATAGCATCGGGTTAGTGGTGGTGTTGTCGCCAGAGTTCACCGAGTTATCAAGTAAAGCCGCATTAAATTTATTGCGTAACCATTTACGCAATCATATTGAGCTTATCGCCTTGCCTCGTCGTATTCGATTAGTTGAATTTATGCCGTTAAACGAACAAGGCAAGTTAAATATTAAACAACTGGAGCAGTTATTTGTATGATTATCAAACCACCATATCAGCTAATCAGCCAATCAGAGACCGCATTTAGTCTTGAGTGTGATTTTCGTGGCGATTATCCCTATTTTGCAGGGCATTTCCCGAGTTTTGCCTTGCTCGCTGGCGTGGTGCAACTTGGGTTAGTGCATCAGTTTGTTCAGCAGTTTTTTGCCTTGTCATTAAGCCAAGCCACTATTCGCCAAATTAAATATCAACAGCCGATTTTACCTGAAAGCAAGGTGTTATTATCAGTGCAGTATTACCCCGAGCAAAAACGCCTCGACTTTAAGTGGCAACAGGCAGAAAAAGTGATGAGCAGTGGCATTTTTATCCTGAAATCAGAGTGAGTAACAGCAAATGAATTTCCGCCCTTGTTTTATTGTTCCTTGTTATAATCACGGCAAGTTTATTGAAGCGGTGTTAGCGAAACTGCAGGCTTATTCCTATCCGATTATTGTGATTGATGACGGTTCAAATGCCGAAACGGCAGAAAAATTAGCACAATTACAACCGCACTTTAACCTGATTTTACATCGCCATTCACAAAATTGTGGCAAAGGTGGGGCAATTAAAACCGCCCTGTATCTCGCAGAAATTCACGGATTCAGCCACGCCTTGCAAGTCGATGCTGACGGCCAGCATCAACTTAGCGATATTGAAAAGCTATTGAGTTATGCCAAAGATCACCCCGAAACCTTAGTCTCTGCCAATCCTATTTTTGATGAATCTGTGCCAAAAGCTCGCTATTATGGGCGATATTTAACCCATTTTTGGGTCTGGCTCGAAACCCTGTCATTACAGATTAAAGACAGTATGTGCGGCTTTCGTGTTTATCCTGTGAGCCACACATTAGCCCTGATCCGCAATCACTTTATCGGCAACAAAATGGATTTTGATATTGAAATTATAGTGCAATATTACTGGCATTATCGCCAAGTCCATTTTATACCAAGCCAAGTGATTTATCCTGCTGACGGCATTTCGCATTTTGATCAACTTTATGATAACTTGCGGTTAAGCCGAATGCACTGCCGTCTGTTATTGCAATTTTGGTATCGCATTCCTTCGCTGTTAATGCGTAAAACCGCACAAAAATCGGCTCAGCCCCATTGGTCAAAAATGCAAGAAACAGGCTCAATAATTGGTATTCGTACACTATTAGCCATTTATTCCCTACTGGGTAGAAAAGGCTTTAGACTGCTACTTAAACCAGTGATTTTATATTACTGGCTATTTTCTCGTACGCATCGCCAAGCCTCAGAAGCCTATTTGCAGAACGTACAACATTATGCCAAACAGCAACATTTACCGCTCAATCAGCAGGTAGCATTAACCAGTTTTAACCATTTGAGCTATTTTGCCGAATCGATGCTAAATAAACTGATTGCGTGGCGAGGTGAAATTAGCGCAGCAGATTTAAATTTCCACACACCCGAAGAGTTTGATTGTGAACAGCTCAAAGGCGGATTGATTATTGGCTCGCACTTAGGTGATTTAGAGCTAAGCCGCGCGTTGGGTTCTCGAATTACCGATTTAAAAATCACAGCGTTAGTATTCACCAAGCACGCTGTACGGTTTAATCAATTAATCCAACAACAGCAGAGCAACCAAGATCAACTTGAAGTATTGCAAGTTGATGCGATTTCGCCTGCCACCTTGTTATTGCTACAAGAGCGTGTTCAGCAAGGGCATACCATTGTCTTGGTCGGCGACCGCACTTCGCCAAACGAAAGCCAAAAGAGCAACCAAAGCCAAGTGGATTTTCTCGGTCAGCCTGCCTATTTTCCGCACGGGCCTTATATTCTTGCTCATCTGCTGAAAGTGCCAGTCTTTTTACTTTTTGCCTTGAGAAACCCAGCGCAAGAGGGGCGATTTGATATTTATATTGAGCCATTTGCAAAAAATATCCAGCTGCCACGCCAGCAGCGTGAACAGGCGATAGTACCTTATATTCAACACTATGTGGAGCGATTAACCTATTACTGCTTAAAATCGCCCCTTGAGTGGTTTAACTTTTTTAATTTTTGGCACAAATAAGGAGGGCGAATGTCAGCAAAACAGCCAGCATTAATCAGCGTACGAGTTGCCTGCCAGCCTGCTTTTCAAGATCTTGATATTATGCAAGTGGTGTGGCACGGGCGGTATTGGCAGTTTATTGAGCAAGCCAGAGAAGCCTTATTTAATCATATCGGTTATGGTTATGCCGAAATGATCAAGCGAGGCTACCAATTCCCGATTATCAAAGCAGAGATTAAATATATCCAGCCGATAGTGCTTGATCAGCAATTTGATGTAGAGGCGGCATTATTGGAATATGAAAATCGGGTTCATATCCGCTTTACTTTTTTTGATAAGCAAAGTCAGAAAATTTTGTGTAAAGCAAGCAGTATGCAAGCGGTAGTGGCAGTGGGCGAGCGGCATTTGCAATTTGTTACCCCTGACTGCTTTCAGCAAAAAGTGCGGTCATTTTTGGCAAATTAAGGAGCGTTTATGCGAAAATATTTTTCTTGGCTGCTGATCGGTTTGTTATTAAGTTTAGGCATCGTTACTCAAGCTGCACAAGCGGCTCAAACACAACAGCAGACATTAGCACAGATTGTAAATCGATTAGCCATTCCTGCGACAATGCGTTGCCAATTTAGCCAACAACGCTTTTTAACAGGGTTGAAAAAGCCGTTAAATGCCTCAGGCAAAATGTGGTTGGATCAAAAGCAAGGGATCGCTTTGTTGCAACAACAACCTTTTGAACAGATGACCGCCCTTGCCGCAGATAAGCTCATTCAAATTATTCAGCAACAAAAACAGGTGATTTACGAAAAAGATCAACCGCAACTTTTCCATATTACTCGCCTGCTTTTCTCACTGTTTCAAGGGGATTTTAATGCCATTCCGAACCATTTTGAGATAACGGAATTAGAGGCAAAATCAGCACAATGGTCATTGGTCTTAGTACCGAAACAAGCACCGCTTAACCTGCTTTTTAGCCAGATCAGCTTGCGAGGAGATCGTCATATTGAAAGCCTAACGATCCTTGATAAACAGCAAGATCAAACTCTGTTACAATTTGAGCAGTGCCAGCAACTAGAAAAATTGAGCAATGAACAGCAAATTTGGTTTAACGCAGAATAAAATCCATCTGCTGATTTGGTTGGCGTGTGTCTTATTAAGCCTTGCGGTGTTGATAAAAAATAGCGATCAAATCAAAATTGAAGGAAATTTGACCGCCCTTTTAGGGCAAAGCCACACTGTGCCAACGGAAGTGGATAAGCAGTTATCAAGTGCGGTTAATGATTCGCTTCTTTGGCTGGTAAAAGCAAAAACGCTGGCAGCGGCACAACAGGCGGCAGGCGAGTTTGTTCAACAGCTTTCACAGCTCGCAAAACTCTATGATATTCAAGCCCAAGACACCGCACAACAGACAGCGTGGCAGCAATACTTTTTTCATCATCGGGCAATGTTATTAACGCCTAGCCTAAAAGCGGCACTCACTGATCCAGCACATTATTTTACCTACATTCAATCGCAACTTTATTCGCCCGTAGCAGGTGTATCGCTGCAGGAGTTAGCACAAGATCCACTGCTGCTCACTCGCCAACAATTACTACAACAAAAACAACGGCTACAAAGTGATAACGGCTGGCTTTATGTCAAATATCAAGATGATTTTTATCTGCTAATTCGAGCAAAAACCAACGCTCAAGATCTTAATGAAAAAGCCGAGTTAGTCGAAAAAATCAATCAAATTACCACGCAGCTCACAGCAAAAAACGAGATCAATATTTACCGCAGAGGGGCATTATTTTTTAGCCACGCGGCCGCCGAAAGTGTCGAGCGAGACATTACCATTATCGGCACAGGTTCACTGCTTGGCATTATCCTGTTATTACTACTGGTATTCCGCAGCCTTTACCCCTTTTTATTACTAACAAGTTCGCTTTTCACCGCAATGTTATTTGGCACACTGGCGACTTGGTGGTGGTTTGGCGAAATTCACCTGCTTACACTAGGCTTAAGCAGCTGTTTGATTGGTGTCTCTACCGACTATAGTCTGCATTTTCTAGTGAAACGTTTTTACGCCAGCAATAAATCAACTCACCTACAATCCCCCCCATTAAATGGGTTGAAAGTGCCGTTAATTATTGCCTTTATTACCACCGCACTTTGCTATGGAGTAATGCTGTTTGTGCCATTGGCAATCCTGCAACAGATGGCAGTTTTTGCGATTTTCGGGCTATTTGGTGCATTATTTACCGTGATGCTCGCCTATCCCTGCTTGACAGTGCGAATAAAACCGCTCACATTCCGTTATCCTGCGGTGATAATGGGATATCTGCAACAGTGGCAAACACAACGCTGGCTGCGAGCGTTCACCTTGCTTCTGTTTATGCTTTCGTTATTGTTGGTAAGCCGAATTCAGATTAATGATGACGTACGCCTGCTACAAAGCCGAGATCCTGCTCTGTTACAAGATGAACAGATAATAAGCCAAGTGTTACAACAACATAACGAACTGCAATATTTTATTGTGCAAGCGGACAATCTTAACGATTTATTAGCAAATAGCTACACATTAATGCAGTTATTACAACAGCCAGCCTACCGCACCGCACTACAACCTGCACTTCAGCTGGAAAATTATATTCAACCGATTGAACAACAACAGCAAAATTATCAACAAATAGACCGCACTTTGACTGCACTCTTGCCACAACTGAATGAATTAAGCGAAGAGATTATCGACAAATATCCTCAGCAAACGGTCAGTTTTGCCGATTTTTTACAAGGCGAGGTGGGCAAGCTCTTTCGTGAATTATACCAACAACATCAAGGCAAACATTATCTCTTAATACCACTAACCAAAAGCGACAGCCAACTTGCCAACGCCCTTGCGGCACAGTCGGAAAATATCAGCTACCACAATATCACCCAAGAATGGAGCGATCTCTTTCAACAAACCCGAGTGCATATTTTGCACATTTTACTGGTGAGTGTTGTCATCGTGTTTATTCTGCTTAGTTGGTGTTTAACGTGGCGAAAAGCGTTGGCGATAGTTGCGGTTTTGGTGTTAGCAATGAGCCTTGCCACCGCTACACTCACCCTCACAGGGCAATATTTCAACCTCTTTAGTGCGTTAGCCTTAATGCTATTGCTTGGAATGGGGATTGATTATGGGGTCTTTATGGCGAAAGCTCAAACAGACAAGCAAGCGAATATAGAAAGCAACAAAGAAACCAGCCTCTCATTTTTGGCAATTTGGCTTTCTGCGTTAACCACGTTGCTCTCTTTCGGCTTGCTCACATTAAGCGAAACCAAAGCCTTAGTCAGTTTTGCCAGCGTGTTATGTGTTGGCATCAGTTGCGTATTTATTTTTATTCCATTGGTGTTAAATATAAAAAAAACTTAAAGCCTTGAATTATCAGGCTTTAAGTATATTCTCTCTTTTAACAACTATTTTAGCCTTTCATTAAAAGGGTTATAAGGAGATTTAAAAATATACATTTATGATCAAATTACAATAAATAACTTGCGGCTTTCACTACAATTTTGATCGCATTTTCTTCTGTTGCTTTCATCGTCTCTTCATTTGGAATTTCTTGTTGTGTACGATTAACAATCGCTCCCGCCACCATTCCTGCACACAATCCTAAAGCAGAACACATAGTAAACAAAGTTGCAGATTCCATTTCAAAATTCATCACATTGAGTTCTTGCCACTGTTTTAATGAACCTTGGAAATGGCGCCACACTTTACCAGAATAGGTATCGTAACGCTCTTGTCCTGGATAGAAAGTATCAGAAGAAGCAGTAATGCCGACATAAGTTTTATTCGGATTTACCTCTTGTGCAGCACGATACAATGCAGTAGTACATTCAAAATTTGCTACTGCTGGATATTCTAATGGTGCAAAGTGCTGGCTTGCCCCATCTAAACGTACTGCACCAGTGGTAATTAATACATCACCAACATTGATTTCTGGTTGAATTGCACCCGTTGTGCCAATACGCAAGAATGTTGTTACCCCTAATTGCGCAAGCTCTTCTACGGCAATAGACACAGATGGTCCACCAATACCTGTTGAACACACAACAACTGCTTTACCATTTAAATAGCCTAACCAAGAAGTAAACTCTCTGGTTGAAACTAAAAATTTCGGATTTTCTAGCTGTTTCGCAATCACAGGTACACGTTCAGGCGCACCTGGTACAATAGCTAACGTTGCTCCGTCCAAATCACTTTTCTTAAGACCTAAGTGGAAAACGTCCGACATAATGCCCTCCTTATTATGGTTATGGTTTTATATCTCGGAGAATAGGGTTCTGCATCGAAATCAAGGTTTCTGTCGATTGAATTTCGTCAATTAACTGAATTTTCGTTGCCAGAACATGATGCAGCTCTTCAATAGTGTGTGTCATCACTTTAATAAAAATAGAATAATTGCCCGTGGTGTAATACGCCTCAACCACCTCATCAAACTCTTGTAATTTAGCAATCACTTTTTCATAATCTTTTGCACTTTTTAGAATAATGCCAATAAAACAACACACATCATAGCCAAGGCGTCTTTCATTAATCTTGACTTTTGTGCCTTCAATAATGCCCGATTGACGCATTTTTTCGACTCGTACATGAATCGTACCAGGACTGACCCCAAAGTTTTTTGCCATTTCAGCATAAGGTGTGCGCGCATCTTGCGTTAAAACACGCAAAATTTGTTGATCAAGATGATCAATATTACTGATTGGTTGCATACTTGTCCTTTTAGACCGTGAATTTATTAGAAATTATATAATTTATAGAGATAAAAAATAAATTTCTTCTAATGATAAGGAGCTTCAACAGTAGTTTCAAGACAAAATCAGGTTATACTGCTGAATTCAGATAAAAGTGTGAAGCTGATCAATATTTTCTGTTGTAATTCAATGTTCTAAAGCAAATAAATCTATTTGTTTCACCCGTTTTGGCAAGTCGCCACTTAGTCCTGTCGCTTGTGCAATAAATTGCTGTTTCACAGGTAAAAGTTTATCTGTCAAACTTAAACCAATACCTCGTACCAATTTTTTCAACGGCATATCACCAGCAAACAGCTCTCTAAATCCTTGCATTGCAGCCAGCATCTTCATTGCTTCAGTTTTACGCCAACGTTCATAATGACGTAAATGACGATATTCGCCTATATCTTTATTGTGAGCTAGATTAGCTTCAATTTCTTGTGCTAAGGCTAATGCGTCCATAAAGCCTAAATTAACGCCTAATCCCGCTAACGGGTGAATGGTATGTGCAGCATCTCCAACTAATGCCACTCTATCTTGTGCAAAATGACGGGCAAATCTCGCCCGTAATGGATAAATATGACGTTCACTAACAACTCGACATAAACCTAATCGATTATCAAAGGCGGTAGTTAAACGGCGATTAAACTGTTCTTCATCACACATTACTAATGCTTTTGCTTGTAATGGATCTAGCGACCATACAATGGAATTTAAATTCGGTTGGTGTAATGGTAAAAACGCTAGAATTGACTCTGAGGAAAAAATTTGCCGACAAACTTGTTGATGTGGCTCTTCCGTTTCAACATTACAGACCAATGCGGTATGTTGATAATCTCGAAAACTCAATGGGATCTGCATTTGCTCTCGCAACCAAGAGTTCGCCCCATCTGCACCAACAACTAATTTAGCTACAATAATTTCGCCATTATCTAAACTTAATACTGCATTGTTCTCATTAATCCCCACCGAGGCTGGTTTAGCAAATAACAGTTCTACATTGGCTTGTTGCTGAACGGCTTGATATAACGCTTGTCGGATAATCTGATTCTCAACGATATGACCTAAATGATCGCTACCTAAATTTTGCGTATCTAATTGAATATTGGCGAAACTATCTTTTTCCCAAACTTGCATTCGATCATAAGCAGTAGCTCGCCAATACTGAATTTGTTGCCAAACCCCAAATTGGCGCAACATGGCTTCTGAAGCAAGATTTAATGCACTAACACGATTAGCCACTTGCTCTAACTGCAAAGTTGGCTGATTAGCTTCAATAATCGCAATAGAACACTCATTTTCTTTCAATGCTTGGGCTAATGCCAAGCCCACCATACCACCACCAATAATGACAATATCGAAAGTTTTCATAAAATCCGCCCTAATGTTGGCTGTACAAACAAATTACGCAAGCCAGAACAATGACTTAAACTCAGCAAACCAAGATTTCGCAATAGTTGAAAAGGTAAAAGATCATTACTAAAAATGTGTACTAAGTTACTCGTGAGACTCATTATTCGCTGTTGATCTTGTATTCGAGCGTTTTGGTATTGTTGCAGCATTTGTTCAGATCCAATAGCTGTTGCACTCACAATCAACTCTGCCAAAGCAAATACATCGCGAATACCTAAATTAAAGCCCTGCCCTGCCACTGGGTGTAAGGTTTGTGCAGCATTCCCTACTAATGCCACTCGTTGTCCAATAAAAGAAGCGCTACGTTTTAATTGCAATGGATAAGCTGTGCGGCGACTCACCGAGGTAAATTTACCCAAACGCCAACCAAAATATTGTTGTAAATGTTGTAAAAAAGCCTGATCATCGAAACCAAGTAGCAGCTCTGGTTGTTTGGTACAAAAAACCAATGACATCATATTATTTGTCATCGGCAATAAGGCAATCGGTCCCTCAGACGTAAATCGTTCAAAGGCTCGCCCTTGATGAGCCACTGATGTCATCACATTAGCAATCACCGCACTCTGATGATAATCCTGTTCAATATAACTGGTAATACCAGCCAATTTTGCTAGTTGTGAATCGCTACCATCTGCTGCAACCAGTAATTTTGCGCTTAATTGGCAACCGTTATCCAATAATACATTGACTTGTCCATCTGTCGTTTGCAGTTGTTGAATGGTATGAGGGCAAAAAAAATCAATATTCGGTTTATCCGTCAAAGCTTGCGCAAACAGCTCCCCCATGTGATGTAAAGAAACCACAACCCCCACTTGCGTTAAGTGCATATCGCTTGCATTAATTTCTACAATACCGCTATGTCCACGATCTGAGACATGCACTTGTTTAATCGGTTCAGCAAATTGTGCTATACGATCCCACAATGTTTGTTCTGAATTAAATTGGATACGGTTTAATTTACGACAAGTGCCATCTGATAAAGCAACACAACGACTATCAAATCCCACACCTTGATGTTGCGATCGTTGCTGCTTTTCAATCACCGCAATCTTGAGTCGGGCTGCGCTCATAGTGTGCAATGCTAGCGCAAGCGTTAGCCCATTCATTGCCCCACCGCCTATAATTACATCGTAGTGTTGCTGTTGCATTAATTAATCCTTTTGTGCCATTAAAGCTTCAATATCGGCAATTTCTTTTGGTACAGCAGCAGTTAATACCTTATTACCATATTCCGTAATTAACAGATCATCTTCGATCCGCACACCAATGCCTCGGTACGCCTCAGGTATATCTTCTGCATTCGGAATATATAATCCAGGCTCAACGGTTACCACCATTCCAGGCTGCAATTCACGTTGACGCTCGACACCGTAACTACCTACATCATGCACATCTAAGCCAAGCCAATGTCCTAAACTATGCATATAAAAACGAGTGTAAGCCTTTTCCGTAATAAGAGTTTCAACATCACCCGATAAAAGCCCCAAGCGAACTAAACCAGCGACTTTAATACGTAACACTTCATCATTTGCTTGTTTAATTGAACTACCATTGACCAATAATTCAATCGCGCGTTTTTGTGCGTCCAATACAATTTGATAAATTTCACGTTGTGCTGGACTAAACTTGCCATTGACAGGGAAAGTACGCGTAATATCGCCTGCATACATCGCAAACTCACACCCCGCGTCAATTAAGACTAAATCACCATCTTGCATCAAGCGGTCATTCTCTGTGTAATGCAGAATACACGCATTTTCCCCACTAGCGATAATAGCAGGATAAGCTTCCCATCTTGCACCAAAACGATTAAATTCATGTAGCATTTCACTAGCTAATTCATATTCAAAACGTTGTGCTCGTGCTTGTTTCATTGCTCGAATATGCGCTAATGCAGAAATTTGCCCTGCTTGTTGCATTAAGCGAATTTCATTATCTGACTTAAATAAACGCATTTCGTCTAAAATATGTCGCCAACAAACTTGGGTTGTTGGGATTTTCATACCTTGACGTTGCTGGGTACGCATCAGAGAAAAAGTTTGCCGAACTAGTTCATCTCCCCACGCTTGCATTTCTTCTGCGTGATAAAGAGTATCTAAACCATTTAATAATTGTGGTAACTGTTGACGAACTTCATCAATAGAAAAAGCTTGATCTAAATGTAATGTTGCAGGAGCTCGCTCAACTCCTAAACGGCGTCCATTCCATGTTTCCATTAATGGATCAGATGGGCGTAGAAATAGAATACTTTGCTCACCTAGCTCACTTTTTTTCAATAGCAAGATCGCATTTGGCTCATTGAATCCTGTTAAATACCAAAAATAGTTATCTTGCCGAAATGGGTAAGTAGATGAGGCGGTACGTTGTTGTTCTACATTGGAAAAAACTAATAAGCCACTATTGTTGGGTAATTGAGCCAAAACTGCTGCTCGGCGTTGTTGAAACTCTTCTATTGGCATTTCTGCCATATAACTTAAATCCACAATAACGTCCCCTTAGTGAATTGTTTTATTTGTTGTCGTTGATTGGTTAAAGTGCGAATAAAATAACATTGCAATAGTACGTAAGTATTCAATCACTTCTTCTAAGGCCTGTGCAAGACTCTCTTCATCATCATCTTCTTCATAACCAAGCTGACAAATTTCGCGTAAATCCGCTAAAGCTTCAGCAATATCTGGTTGTTGTTCCTGTTGTAAATTCGGCTGCGCTAACCCTAAACCCAGTAAAAAATGATTGCACCACTCACTTAATGAGGTAATATTTTGGTAAGTATCATCTAGACTACCTAAATCTAAGTCAAAGGTAAATTCGCTAAGATCAGATAAACTTTGATTTAATGCGTTATATAATTCTGCAATCTTGCTAATAAGTTGTACGGGATAGGCATGATCATCATTAGTAAATTTATATAACAAAGGTTTCCAACTTTCATCGCGGATCCCCCCACAAATAAATCCAGTTAATAACCCATGTAGTTCGATTCCATTTAAGGCTATATCGACTTGTTTTAATTCTTTTGTAAGCTGTGCTGCTGTAATGACCATATTTTTTCCCATTTGATAACACACATCAATCATTCTAACACCAACCAGAATATCCACCAATAATCTATGACGAAACTTATTTGCTATGGCATAATATCAAACTATCTATGAATTATCATTTCTGTCTAAAGAGGTTCTTGTATGTCTAAAAATATTGATTTGTATATTTTTGGTCAAAACCTACGTTTAAGCTGTCCTGAAGATCAGCATCAGGCACTAAGAGAAGCAGCGGATATTTTGGAAAAAAAAGTATCAGAACTGAAAAATCGTACGGGTATTATTCAACTAGATAAAGTGTTAACGATTGTTGGGTTAAATTTATGTCATGAATTAATCACTCAACAGCAGAAAAATTCAGAACGAGAAAACCTCATTAATAATAAAATTGAACAAATAGAACACTCTTTAAGCACTATTTTATCAAATATGCCTTCACCTAAATAAAAGATGATCTAAATTAAGGAAATTAAGTACCCTGACTAGGCAAATTGATAAAATTCATGTACTATTAAAACTATCCTGAGGTGTACGACAATGGGTTACGTCCCTGAGCCGATACTGATATATTTTCGAGTTGGTTACCTACAATCGGTGAGCATGCTTGATTTATCAAGAAGCCTAATGACTGTAAGACTGACTCCCTTGAACCGTAGGGTTCAAGGACCGACCACCCGTATCGGCACCTCGGGTTCTAACTAAAGTAGTCAAGCCTATGTCGATTATTCCGTCTCACTCTCAAATTATATTTCCAGAGAATTCCGCATTTAATAAAACTCACCAAAGGCAGCAATTACGGCAATTTATTCGCAAGCAACGCGCAGCACTTACAATACAGCAACAAATTGAAGCTGAACAAAAAATTGTTGCCCCTGTGTTAGATTTTTTACATTCCCGCTCTGTAAAAAATATTGCTATTTATCTCTCATTTGATGGTGAGCTTTCTACAAAAACATTAATTCAAACACTCTGGCAACAAGGCTATCATCTCTATTTGCCTGTATTACACCCTTTTAGTAATGGTAATCTCTTATTTCTTGCTTATACACCTGATACACCACTACAAAAAAATAAATTTTCCATTAGAGAACCAACATTAGATGTAACTCAGGTTTTACCAGCTAATCAGTTAGATATTATTTTCACACCTCTTGTTGCATTTGATCCCCAGAAAAATCGGCTAGGTATGGGAGGTGGCTTTTACGACCGCACCTTAGAAAATTGGCAACAAAAAAACTTTCTGCCAGTTGGTTTAGCACATAAATGTCAACAAGTGAGAGAGATCCCTTGTGAGACATGGGATATTCCATTATTTGATATTTTTGCAGTTTAAATCGAAAAATGGTCAAAAAAATGTCGGATACCTTTGTACCCGACATTTACTATTTGTTTATCCTGCTACTGCTTGGGTAGGTTCAACCGCTGCATGATCAATCGCCGTATGATAGCCAGCAGCCCCTTTACCTCTAAAGCTATAACGAGAGCCTTTCCACTCAGCAATACTATTGAATGTCATTGGCACAAGCGTATCCGCTTCTGCTAACGTCATATCGACTTTCACGTGTTGCACGGCAGAAAATGTACCTAAACGACCATTAAATTGATAAGTTGATTGATATGGAACAACAACTTTTTCTGCTACGTTTAATTCAGTTACAGCTTCATTGAATGCAACTTGTTCAGTTACTGGATCCACCGCTGATACAACTGTTTCTGTTACTTGTTGCTCATCAGCCTGTGCCAATAATGCCTGATTTAGGCTACTATTTGGTTTAGATTTTGCCTCTTTGCCATTAGCAGCCATGGTTAATACTGGCGCTAGTGGGCGTGGATTTGCCTCTTGGCTTGCCACTGCAGACGTAACTGGAATTACTGTTTCATTGGTATCTTGTTTTTGTTGTTCTAACATTTCATCAACTGAAACAAAAGTGCTGTTTTTCTCTTTCTCAACACGATTCACAAATGGTAAACAAATTTTACCACTCGCCAATTCAGGTGATGCTACTGCCATAAATAAAGGCATAGGTGATACCACTTCAGCCGCATGGCGACGTCTGCGATTATTCATGCGCAAATGACGAGGTAAGCGACGTGAACGGTTATCTTTATGTGTTTTTTCCTGCCCCTGATTTTCTTCTGCTTCTACATTTACAGGAGAATCTGATTCAGATTGAACACCATCTAATGACACCATTGCTGTTTCCATCACGTCATCAGCTTTCGTTTCAGTAATCGTTGACATTACCTCTTTGATTTCAGCGACTTTACTTGGTTCCGATACGACTACTTCTGATACCTCTATTAGAGCATTAGGCGTTACATTATTTTCTTGCTCAACTATCGCCTCACTATTTAAACGAACTTTTTTACGCAAATCTCGACGTTGACGACGAGAAGCAATTTGTTGTTCTTTGCTATTTTCGTCATCTTTGCGGGTCGCAACCAGCGAAGTATTTGTTTCATTAAGTTCTTCATTGATTGATTTACGGCGTTTGGTACGTTTTATATTTTCATCTTTTTCTACTGTAAGATGCGTATCTTTACGGCGTGTATCCTCATTATTGCGGCGATCACGGCGGTTATTTTCGCGGTTATCACGGCGTGGTCGTTTATTATGACGAGAATGAGATTTCTTATTCTTCTCCTCATTTTCTTGATCTGCAAATAAACCTTTAATTTTTTGCCACAAACGAACGAGCAAAGAAGCTTTCTCTTCTTCTTTACGTTTGATCACTGGCGCAGGTGCTGGAATAGTAATTTCTACTGCAGCAACTTCTGGTTGTGTCGCGGTTGTATTGGCTGATACATCAGACACACGACTCACTAATGACTCTTCGCCATCAAAGTCATCTTGGATATCATGCAATTTTGTTAAGTTATAACTCAATGTATGATTATCTTCACCATCTCGTAAACGGAATACCGAAAAGTGAGGGGTTTCCATTTGTTCGTGCGGCACAACAATAACTTGTACATTATGGCGCTTCTCAATCTCCATAATTGCACGACGTTTCTCATTCAATAAGTACGTAGCAATTTTCACAGGCACAATAGTATGTACTTGCTTGGTATTTTCTTTTAAGGCTTCTTCTTCTAATAACCGTAAAATTGAGAGTGATAAAGATTCATTATCTCGAACTTTCCCTGTTCCTTGACAACGAGGACAAATATGGTGTGTTGATTCATTAAGTGATGGACTTAACCGTTGGCGGGACATCTCTAATAAGCCGAAACGTGAAATACGGCTAATTTGAATTCTAGCACGATCTTGACGTACCGCATCACGAATTCGATTTTCAACTTCACGTTGATGACGCGCTGGCGTCATATCGATAAAGTCAATCACAATTAAACCACCAAGGTCACGTAACCGTAATTGACGAGCAATTTCATCCGCTGCTTCTAAGTTAGTGTTTAAGGCAGTTTCTTCAATATCGCCGCCACGTGTTGAACGTGCTGAGTTGATATCAATCGCGGTCAACGCTTCTGTTACGTCAATAACGATAGAACCGCCTGATGGTAATTGAACTTCACGTTGGAAAGCCGATTCAATTTGTGATTCAATTTGGAAATGACTGAATAATGGCACTTCACCTTGATAAAGTTTGACTCGATTAATAAAGTCTGGACGCACCAATTTGATATGCTCTTTTACTTTGTCATATACCTTACGGCTATCGATTAAGATTTCACCAATATCACGACGCAAATAATCACGAATTGCACGCACAATAACATCACTTTCTTGGTGAATTAAGAATGGTGCTGGACGTGATTCTGACGCTTGTTTAATCGCTTCCCAGTGATGTAATAGAACATGTAGATCCCATTGCAACTCTTCAGGTGATCTTCCCACACCCGCAGTACGCACAATTAAACCAACACCATCTGGTACTTCTAATGAACCAAGTGCTTCTTTTAACTCTAAACGTTCATCCCCTTCAATACGGCGTGAAATACCGCCAGCACGAGGATTGTTTGGCATAATCACTAAATAACTGCCAGCCAAAGAGACAAAAGTTGTTAACGCAGCACCTTTATTACCCCGTTCTTCTTTACTAACTTGCACAATGACTTCTTGCCCTTCGTGCAAAATATCACGGATATTTGGTCTGCCTTGATAAACATAACCTTCTGGGAAATATTCTCTAGCAATTTCTTTTAAAGGAAGGAAACCATGTCGTTCTGCACCATAATCAACAAATGCAGCTTCTAAACTTGGTTCTACTCGGGTGATTTTTCCTTTATAGATGTTGGCTTTCTTTTGTTCATGCCCTGGAGATTCAATATCGAGGTCAAATAAACGTTGACCATCAACTAGAGCGACACGCAACTCTTCCTTTTGCGTGGCGTTAATTAACATTCTTTTCATCGTTATTTCTCTATTCTTGTTATAACTTTTATAAAAACGATGATAATACAAACACTTTAATTCTGTTGTTGCAGTATGCCAATCTCCCGATTCTCATTGTGCTAAAACGTAACGCAATTTAACATACAAACATGACTGTTCCATTGTTTGTACTAAATGGTTACTTTGAACTGATTATATTGAATTTGCTTAATTCGTGTCCTGTATTAACATCTCTAAAATTGGTGTCTTACGCCCTACTGCTGCACCAAAAATCAAGTTAAAAAGCACTATTTTGTGATTGATAAAGACAAAACAGCAAATGTGTTAATTGCCCACAAAAAAATGCTCCTTATTATTCCATTTTATCGGCCTTTTGCAAAGCTAAAGATCCTTAATTTCCTATCACTTACTGTGAAAAAAATTGCGTAATTTTTCGCAACTCCTGATGCTTAATGGTATGATACGCCGAATTTTTTAAGGTTAGAGAAATTATGAGTCATTCTGAAAATAATGTAATTAATGCGAATGTCCGTTTTGTGACGATTGAAAGCGATGAAGATCAACAACGCATCGATAATTATTTATTAGCCAAATTAAAAGGTGTCCCCAAAAGTTTAATCTATCGCATTATTCGTAAAGGTGAAGTACGCGTAAATAAAGGTCGAGTCAAACCTGAATATAAATTACAAGCGGGTGATATAGTGCGAATCCCTCCAGTAAGAGTGAGTGAAAAAACCGACACTGTTCCCGTTTCCACCAAACTTAATAAAGTGAGTGAACTAGAACAACAAATCTTATTTGAAGATGATCAACTCCTAATAATCAATAAGCCTTCTGGTATTGCGGTACATGGTGGCAGCGGTTTAAGTTTTGGGGTAATCGAAGCATTACGCGCTTTACGTCCACAAGCAAAATTTCTCGAACTGGTACACCGTTTAGACCGTGATACTTCAGGGATTTTATTGGTTGCAAAAAAACGTTCTGCCTTACGCAATTTGCATGAGCAGTTACGTGAAAAAACAATCCAAAAAGATTATTTGGCATTAGTTAGAGGTGAATGGCAATCACACTGCAAAGTGATCAAAGCACCGTTATTAAAGAATGAATTATCTAGTGGCGAGCGCATTGTGAAAGTTAGTGATCAAGGTAAGCCGTCTGAAACACGCTTTAGCGTAGAAGAACGTTTTAGTTTTGCAACATTAGTGAAAGCCTCTCCTGTTACAGGACGAACACATCAAATTCGGGTACATACGCAATACGCAGGGCACCCGATTGCTTTCGATAGTAAATACGGTAATAAAGAATTTGATCAACAACTTGCATCATTTGGCTTACAACGCCTTTTCTTACATGCAGCATCTATTCGTTTTGTTCACCCAAAAAGCGGAGAGGAAATGGTTGTTCAAGCGCCATTGGATAAAGCCTGTAAGCAGCTGCTAGTACAATTAAGGAACTTAACTAAATATCAATAGTTAAGGCAAAGTGATAATAAAGCTAATTTAATATGACAAAAAACGATAGCTTTTTGAACATTGCTGGCAACGACTCGTTAGAGTGAGTAACTTTGCTTGCGAGTAAAATGGTATCCCCTTTTGGGCGAAACCTAAATGTATAGCTCAGACACTTATATTCAACTTTATCGTTTATAAATTAATATGTTATATCGGATTTAAAAATTTGCCCTACAAAATTTCCCCATTTTGCAAATAGAAAGTAGCCCCTTCTTGCCAATGGGGTTGTTGTAATTGTTCAGGCGTGATAGCTGTAATAATGACTTGCGATTGACTTTCTTTGAGGCGCTGTGCCAATAACGCTCGTTTATTCGGATCCAGTTCTGAAGCAAAATCATCAATTAAAAAAATACAACGCCGTTGTTGCTCTCGCATTAGATGTTCGCCTTGTGCTAACCGCAAGGCACACATTAATAATTTTAGCTGCCCACGCGAAAGAATATCTTCTGCAGGCAAACCATTGGCTTTAAATTTAAAATCTGCTCGTTGTGGTCCTGACATTGTGTAACCCACCGCCTGATCACGTTGAAAATTTGCAGCCAAAACCTCTGCATAATCTAGCTCTTTCGTCCAACCTTGATAGAACTGGGTATCGATTTCTACTTCTGGCAAAAATAGCCGACAAGTCGCCTCAATTTCTGCCTTTAATGTTTCAGCATACTGCTGACGCCAAGCACTAATTTGATGTGCAACCTGTTGCAACTGTTGATCCCAAATTTTAATTTGCGCATATTCTTTAACTTGCTGTAATGCTGCATTACGTTGTTTCAACAGGCGATTCATCATTGACCATAGCTGATGAAAGTTTGCTTCAAGGTGAAACAGTCCCCAATCTAGAAATGCGCGGCGGTAACTTGGTCCACCATTAATTAAAGTCAATCCTTCAGGGGTAATTAATTGCATTGGCAAGAGATGGGCTAAATCAGAAATTTTATTGCCATCTTCCCCATTAATACGAATCGTATTTTCACCTTGGCGAGTTTTTTGTAATCCTACTGACCAGCTCGTTTGCTGATCTTCGATCTTCGCATAAAGGGTAAATTCCGCTTGCTCATACTGAATCACTCGACTGATCACTGAGCTTTTAAAAGAACGTCCATGCCCTAAAAAATAGATCGCTTCTAATAGGCTTGTTTTTCCACTACCATTATGTCCAATCAAAAAATTAAAGCCTGAGTTTAACGTTAAACTCACGGCTTTAAGATTTCTAAAATGTTGAATATTGAGTTGAGATAAAGCCATAACTACAGACGCATTGGCATAATCACATATTCTGCATGACTTTCTTCGCAATCTTCTATTAGACAACTTGACGTTGCATCAGTTAGACGAATACGCACAGCCTTACATTTCAACGCATTGAGTACATCAAGGATATAGCTTACATTGAACCCCACTTCCATTGGTTCACCACTATAACTAACATCTATTACTTCTTCGGCTTCTTCCTGATCTGGATTTTGCGCTAAGATTTTTAATTGATTAGCTTCAATAATTAAACGTACACCACGGAAACGTTCATTAGATAAAATTGCAGCTCGCACACAAGCCTGTTTTAACGCGTTCCAATCCACTTCTAAAATACGATCCGCATTGCGTGGTAATACGCGACGGTAATCAGGGAAACGTCCATCAATAAGCTTAGAAGTAAAAATCACATTATTGAGATGCACTTGGATATTATTTTGCCCCATACGAATAAAAGCATTTTCACTATTACTATCCAATAAACGCATTAATTCAATGACCCCTTTGCGCGGCACGATAATGGCATAATCAGGCACATTTTGCGCTAATTGAATACCACAGACAGCCAAACGATGCCCATCTGTCGCCACCGTTCTTAACACATTATTTTCCGTTTCAAATTTCATTCCATTTAAGAAATAACGCGCATCTTGATTTGCCATAGAAAATTGTGTTGCTTCCATTACTCGGCGTAACACGGATTGTTCCAAGCTAAGCTCAATATCAATATCTAGCTGTGTAATATTTGGATAACTTTCTGCAGGTAAGGTTGCTAAATTAAATTTACTACGTTCAGCAGTAACTAATACACGGTCATTTTCATAATTTACAGTTATTTCTGCATCATCATTTAATGAACGACAAATATCTAAAAATTTGCGCGCAGGAATAGTAAATACCCCGTCTTCACTCGCCGAAATTAATTGCACAAAAGTAGAAAGTTCTACCTCAAGATCTGAACCTGTTAAGGTTAAACGATCCCCCGCAATTTGTACTAAAATATTATTTAATACAGGCAAAGATGGACGGCTACTTAAAACCCCACAGACTTGTTGTAATGGTTTTAATAAATTTTCTCTTGCTACGATAAATTGCATATGCCCACCTTAGGTTGATAATGTTCTAATAAGATTTGCGTAATCTTCACTGGTATTATTGTCTGAATCACGTAACTCAGCGATCTTGCGACACGCATGTAATACCGTTGTATGATCACGATCACCAAATGCACGCCCAATTTCAGGCAAACTATGATTGGTTAGTTCTTTTGCTAATGCCATCGCCATTTGACGCGGGCGTACAACCGAGCGTGCTTTACTTTTTGATTTTAGATCTGCCACTTTAATGCGATAACGTTCCGCTACCACTCTTTGAATATTATCCAATGTTACTGAACGATCATGCACTGCCAGCATATCTTTTAATGTTTCTCGGACAAAATCGATCGTGATAGGCTGACCAGTGAAATTTGCATTAGCACTGACGCGGTTCAATGCACCTTCTAACTCACGTACATTGGTGCGTAATTTTTGCCCAATAAAAAATGCCACTTCTTCAGGCAAGACAATATTACTTTCTTCTGCTTTCTTTAATAAGATTGCAACTCGAGTTTCTAATTCAGGTGGCTCAATCGCTACACTTAATCCCCAATTAAAACGAGATTTTAAACGCTCTTCAATCTTATCAATCTCTTTAGGATAACGATCTGAGGTTAAAATAATTTGTCGACCACCTTCAAATAAACTATTGAAAGTATGAAAAAATTCCTCTTGCGACCCCTCTTTTCCTGCAAAAAACTGAATATCATCAATCAATAATGCATCTAAAGATCGATAGAATTTCTTAAATTTTTCAATACTTTCTGTTTTTAAGGCCTTTACCAACTCTTGCACAAAACGCTCTGAATGAATATAAACAACCTTTGCATCTGGTTTATTTTTTAAAATACCATTACCAATAGCGTGCAATAAATGCGTTTTGCCTAATCCAGTACCACCATATAAAAAGAGAGGGTTATAACCTTCGTCGCCAATTTTTTCTGCTACTTTTTGCGCCACAACACGCGCTAATTGGTTAGATTTACCTTGCACAAAATTGTGAAATTCATACTTAGGATTCAAATTTGTTTTAAGTTTACTATTTTGCGAATTCACTACCTGCAATGTTTCTGCAGACAATGTCATTTCTCTTACAGGTGCTACATCTTTTACAGGGCGAGTTCCTTCACGTACCCGTACGCTAAATTGCGGGTTCGCTGTTAAAAAATGAACAATTTCTTCAATCTGAACGAGATATTTATCCTGCACCCAATCACGCACAAAACGATTTGGGGCGTAAAGTACCATTGTATTTTCTGAAATATCTGCTTGTAATGGGCGAATCCATGTACTGAAATCCAGCTGGCTAATTTTATCCTGTAACTGTAAAAGGCAACTTTGCCAAAGAGAAGCTAATCTGTGCTGTTCCATAGGTATGTAATATTAATTGTTAGCAAAATTTTTCAATAATCCATCTAAAACCGAGCGATATCATACAATAAACTCAGGTTAAGATCTTCTCAAAAGATCAATTTTTCTCGTCGGGTTTATATGGATTATTACGCATTACTTCATTTTCCTAAGTAAAAGCGATAAAAAGTAAATTTTTATATTTATCCATTTGACGAAAGGCAAATTTCTGATTAGAATTGCGTCCTCTTTTTATTATAACTTTTTGTTTTAATATCTTGCTTGGTTCAAAATAGTTTGAATTTTGCTTGATTATCCATATTAAAACGTCATTATTAGGTAGATTAGAAAATGAAACGTACTTTCCAACCTTCTGTATTAAAACGTAGTCGTACTCACGGTTTCCGTGCACGTATGGCAACCAAAAAAGGTCGTCAAGTTTTAGCTCGCCGTCGTGCTAAAGGTCGTGCACGTTTAAGTGCATAATCTGCTGATCCACGAGTGTCTAAGCTAGGATTTTCAAGGGAGTTACGTTTGTTAACTCCCGCTCAATTCAACTTTGTATTCCAACAACCTTTCAGAGCGTCTTTGCCTGAACTTTCTATTATCGCTCGTCCTAATACACTTCAATCACCTCGATTAGGTTTAACTATTGCCAAAAAATATGTAAAGCGTGCTAATCAACGTAATCGAATTAAACGCATTTGTCGTGAAAGTTTCCGTTTACAACAATGCCAATTACCGAGTTATGACTTTATTATTATTGCGCGTAAAGGGATAGGTGAATTAGATAATGCGTTGTTATTTAAAGCGTTGAATAAATTATGGCAACGACATCTACGTTTCTCAAAAAAATCTTAATTGGTTTAATCCGCTTTTATCAACTTTTTATTAGCCCATTAATTGGTCCACGTTGTCGCTTCACGCCAACATGTTCACAATATGGCATTGAAGCAATTCAAACGCATGGAGTGATAAAAGGGGGTTGGCTTACTGCGAAGCGTATATTAAAATGTCATCCTTTTGGTTCGTCAGGGTATGACCCTGTACCACCTATTGATAATCATAAACCACAGAGAAAAAAATAATGGATTCAAGACGTAGTTTACTTGTTCTTGCGTTGTTGTTTATCTCATTTCTTATCTATCAACAATGGGAAATCGATAACAACCCGCAATTAGCTCAAACTCAACAAGCACAGACTCAGGCTACTCAAACTGATACCCCAGCAAGTAGTAACAGTGCTATTCAAGATGTAACGAATAACAGTCAGTCAGGACGTATTATTACAATAGAAAGTGATGTATTACGTTTAAAAGTTGACACCCTTGGTGGAGATGTTGTTAAAGCACAATTATTAAAATATGGTGCTGAATTACATTCAAACACACCATTTTCATTATTAAAAAATACACCTGAGCATGTTTACATTGCCCAAAGTGGATTAATTGGTCCAAATGGTAGTGATAATGTTTCTGGTCGTGCAAATTATCAAGTAGATGGTGAGCATTTTGCTTTAGCAGAGGGGCAAAATGAACTTACCGTTCCGTTAACTTATACGAAAGATGGTGTTATTTACCGTAAAACTTTCACGCTAACACGTGATAGCTATGATGTAAAAGTTAATTTTGAGATCAACAATACCACTGCCACACCAATTCAAGTTCAACCTTATGCACAACTTAAACATACGTTAGTGGAAAGTTCTGGTAATATTGCGATGCCAACTTATACAGGTGGCGCTTATTCTTCTGCAGATACAAACTATAAAAAATATTCGTTTGATGATATGAAGAAAGCAAATTTAGATATTAAAACGAAACAAGGTTGGGCTGCTGTTTTACAACACTATTTTGTATCAGCTTGGATCCCTAACCAAGATGCAGAAAATCAACTATATAGTTCAACACAAGGTAATTTTGCTTATATCGGCTATCGTGGTCCAATAACAACGATTGCTAGCGATGCTACAGATACAATTACAAGTCAGCTATGGGTTGGTCCTAAATTACAAAACCAAATGGAAACTGTTGCCCCACACCTTGATTTAACCGTGGATTATGGCTGGGCATGGTTTATCGCAAAACCACTCTTTAAATTATTACAACTCATTCAAGATCTAGTACAAAACTGGGGGTTGGCAATTATTGGGGTAACTATTGTAGTTAAAGCAATTCTTTATCCTTTAACAAAAGCACAATATACCTCAATGGCGAAAATGCGAATGTTACAACCAAAAATTCAAGAATTACGTGAACGTTTTGGTGAAGATCGTCAAGCAATGAGTCAAGCGATGATGAAACTTTATAAAGAAGAGAAAGTAAATCCGCTTGGTGGCTGCTTACCACTAATTCTACAAATGCCAATTTTTATCGCGTTATATTGGACTTTCTTAGAAGCAGTAGAACTACGACACGCGCCATTCTTTGGTTGGATTCAGGACTTGTCTGCACAAGATCCGTATTATATCCTACCGCTATTAATGGGGGCATCTATGTTCTTATTACAAAAAATGTCGCCAACACCTGTTGCAGATCCTATGCAACAAAAAGTGATGACATTTATGCCAGTCATGTTTACATTCTTCTTCCTTTGGTTCCCGTCAGGTCTAGTGCTTTACTGGGTAGTATCTAATGTAATTACCATTATCCAGCAACAACTTATTTATCGAGGCTTGGAGAAGAAAGGTTTACATACACGTAAAAAATAAGATTTAAACAAATAAGGCATCTTCTACAAGATGCCTTAAATTTATGCAAAACTGAATTTATTTAGCAAAAAGAGTTATGGTACAAACAGAAACAATCGTTGCACAAGCAACCCCTCCTGGTCGTGGAGGAATTGGTATTTTACGCATTTCAGGCCCTCTGGCTAGTGAAGTTGCACAACAAGTTTTAGGGAAATGCCCAAAACCGAGAGTAGCAGATTACTTACCTTTTAAAGATAGTGATGGAACTATTCTTGATCAGGGTATCGCCCTCTTCTTTAAAGCACCAAATTCTTTTACGGGCGAAGATGTTCTAGAACTACAAGGGCATGGCGGACAAGTTATACTCGACATTCTCTTAAAACGCGTGTTACAGATCCATGGTGTACGTTTAGCTCGCCCTGGTGAATTTTCTGAACAAGCATTTTTAAATGATAAAATCGATTTAGCACAAGCAGAAGCAATCGCCGATCTGATTGATGCCAGCTCAGAACAAGCGGCACGCTCTGCCCTAAAATCATTACAAGGGGAATTCTCAAAACAGATTCACCAGTTAGTTGATCAATTAATTTACCTACGAACTTACGTTGAAGCAGCGATTGATTTCCCTGATGAAGAAATTGATTTTCTCGCCGATGGTAAAATTGAAAATTTATTAAATCAAATTATCCAACAGGTTGATCATGTACAAGCACAAGCCAAACAAGGCTCTTTACTACGCGAGGGCATGAAAGTCGTTATTGCAGGACGACCAAATGCAGGCAAATCTAGCTTATTAAATGCACTTGCTGGTCGAGAAGCCGCTATTGTTACTGATATTGCAGGAACCACTCGAGATGTCTTACGTGAACATATTCATTTAGATGGAATGCCATTGCATATTATTGATACCGCAGGTTTACGCATCGCTACCGATGAAGTGGAACGCATTGGTATTGAGCGTGCGTGGCAAGAAATTGAACAGGCTGATCGCGTCTTATTTATGCTTGATAGCACCACCACCAAAGAAACCTTACCCGAAAAAATCTGGCCTGATTTTATGGCAAAATTACCGCAATCTATGCCAGTAACCATTATCCGCAATAAAGCAGATCTGAGTGGTGAAACAGAAGGCATTTCATTAGAGAATGGTTATACCACAGTTACCTTATCAGCAAAAACACAACAAGGTCTTCAGTTACTCAAAGAGCATCTAAAAGAAAGCATTGGTTACCAAACTGTAACCGAGGGTGGTTTTCTAGCGCGCCGCCGTCATTTAGAGGCATTAAATCAAGCCACCGAACACTTGCAAAGAGGTCATGTCCAACTCACTCAATTCTATGCAGGGGAATTGTTAGCAGAAGAATTAAAAATGGCACAAAATGCGTTAAGTGAAATTACTGGGGAATTTACATCAGATGATTTACTTGGCAATATTTTTAGTTCTTTCTGTATTGGGAAATAGGTTTAGTTAAACATTAATGATAAAAATATGTCGGATAAAAATATCCGACATACTACTAGCTAATCATTTAAGCCAAGTTTCTTCTCCAAATAGTGGATATTTGTCCCACCTTGTTGGAAGTTTGTATCATTGAGAATCATTTCATGAAGAGGAATATTGGTTTTAATTCCTTCAATAATTGTTTCATTTAATGCCGTTTGCATACGACGGATTGCTACTTGACGATCTTCACCATAACTGATCAATTTACCAATCATTGAATCATAATTAGGTGGAACAGTATAGCCACCATAAATATGTGAATCCCAACGGATACCAAAGCCACCTGGTGAATGCAGATGCTCAATTTTACCTGGTGATGGTAAGAACGTCGCTGGATCTTCTGCATTAATACGACATTCAATCGCATGACCACGTACTTTAATATCTTCCTGTTTGAATGAAAGTGGTAATCCTGCCGCAATGCGTAATTGTTCTTTCACTAAATCTACACCAGTAATCATTTCTGTAACTGGGTGTTCTACTTGAATACGTGTATTCATTTCAATGAAATAGAATTCACCATTTTCATAGAGAAATTCAAATGTACCCGCACCACGATAACCAATTTCTTTACAAGCATTTGCACAGCGTTCACCAATATAACGGCGCATTTCTTCCGTAATTCCTGGCGCAGGTGCTTCTTCCACAACTTTTTGGTGGCGGCGCTGCATTGAACAATCACGTTCTGCAAGATAAATTGCATTACCATGCGTATCTGCTAACACTTGAATTTCGATATGACGAGGATTTTCTAAATATTTTTCCATATATACCATATCATTATTGAACGCCGCTTTTGCTTCCGCTTTCGTCATTGCAATCGCTTCTTCTAATGCACTTTCTTGACGAACCACACGCATACCACGACCGCCACCACCACCAGAGGCTTTGATAATGATTGGATAACCAATACGTTTTGCAATCTCTTTATTCTTATTAATATCTCGCCCTAATGGTCCATCTGATCCTGGTACGCAAGGAACACCTGCTTTTTTCATTGCCTCAATCGCAGAGACTTTATCCCCCATTAAGCGAATAACATCTGCGGTTGGACCAATAAAAATAAAACCCGAACGTTCTACTTGCTCAGCAAAATCTGCATTCTCAGATAAAAAACCATAGCCAGGGTGAATGGCATCTGCACCAGTTACCTCAGCGGCGGCAATAATTGCTGGAATATTTAAATAGCTTTTTGCTGAAGGTGCAGGTCCAATACATACCGTTTCATCTGCGAGTAGTACGTGTTTCAACATACGATCTGCTGTGGAGTGAACGGCTACCGTCGCAATATTTAATTCTTTACAGGCCCGTAAAATACGCAATGCTATCTCACCACGGTTGGCAATAACCACTTTCTCTAACATAACTTATATCCATGAGTTAAAATTTAACGACACAACTAGGGAAATCGTTGTATCGCATATTGACGGAGTTTATTCAATAACAATTAATTGTTCGTCAAACTCTACTGCATCACCATCATTGACTAAAATCGCTTTAACGACACCCGCTTTATCAGACTCAATACGATTCATCATTTTCATTGCTTCAACAATGCAAAGGGTATCCCCTACTTTAACGGTTTTTCCTACCTCAACAAATGGTGCCGCATCTGGGCTTGGGCTACGATAGAAAGTTCCCACCATTGGAGAGCGAATAATATGACCAGAAATAGCTTCTTTCGCTTCTGGTTGTGCTGGTTTGGCTACTGAATCAACGACGGCTGGCGCGACAGGCTGAGGAACAACGATTGATTGTGGCATAACAGGGGCTGGTGCGGCAGCAACATTACCACGACTAATACGCACAGACTCCTCACCTTCGGAAATTTCAATTTCCATAATGCCTGACTCTTCAACTAATTCAATAAGTTTTTTAATTTTACGAATATCCATAAATTTGATCCGTTATAAGTTAATTGTTTAATCGACAAACCACACGATTGTGGCAATGATTAATTTGCTTGTTGCTGCTGCAAATGTGCAACGGCAAACTGTAACGCATATTGATATCCTGCCGCCCCTAAGCCACAAATCACACCTACAGCAACATCGCTTAGATATGAATGATGACGGAAAGGTTCACGACGATGAATATTGGAAAGATGAATTTCCACAAAAGGAATTTCAACTGATAATAAAGCATCTCGCAACGCTACACTGGTATGAGTAAACGCTGCTGGATTAATTAAAATAAAATCCACAACACCTAAACTTTCATGGATTTTATTAATAAGTTTTTCTTCACTATTAGATTGGAAACACGTCAATTCTACACCAGATTGCCTTGCTGCTTGCTGCAGATCGCGCTCAATATCTTGTAATGTCTGCTTACCATAATGCTTAGGTTCTCTCTTCCCTAACATATTTAAATTTGGTCCATTTAACAGCAAAATACGAAATGACATAGTTCCCCTCTTCATTTTCTAAATGAAAAGCCAACATTATAATATTTTTCTCGAAAATCGCAGCATTTATCTGCTTGTACCACTCAATTTATTCTAAGTTTCCCTAAAAAGATTTCTTTTTTACCTCAAAATATCTCTTTTTCACGATAAAATCTGATTCTTAGTAACACTTCCTTCTCAAGACGCGGTAAGATACAACAATCAACAAGGAGTATTATTATGAAAATTGCTGTTTATAGTACGAAAAGTTATGACCGAAAATATCTTGAACTCGTCAATGTCAAATATGGCTTTGAGTTAGAATTTTTTGATTTTATGCTCAGTAAGCGCACGGCAAAAATGGCGGAAGGCTGCCAAGCTGTCTGTATTTTTGTTAATGATAATGCTGATCGAGAAGCACTTACGCAGCTCGCGCAATTAGGTATCCATACCGTCGCTTTACGCTGTGCTGGGTTTAATAATGTTGATCTTATTGCAGCAAAAGAGTTAGGTATTAATGTGGTACGTGTTCCAGCCTATTCACCCGAAGCAGTAGCTGAACATACTGTTGGTCTTATACTCACACTAAATCGTCGTATTCACCGCGCTTATCAACGCACCCGTGAAGCCAACTTCTCGTTAGAGGGATTAATTGGTTTTAATATGCACGGACGCACTGTTGGGGTAATTGGTACAGGGAAAATTGGTCTCGCGGTTATGCGAATTCTTAAAGGCTTTGGTATGAATATTCTTTGTTACGATCCTTACAAAAATCCAATCGCTGAAGAATTAGGTGCGACTTATGTTTCATTAGCGGAATTATATGCCCATTCACACGTCATCACCCTACATTGCCCTGCTACCGATGAGAATTATCACCTTCTTGATATGAACGCATTCAATAAAATGAAAGATGGCGTGATGATTGTTAATACTAGCCGAGGTTCACTAATTGACACTCAAGCAGCGATTGAAGCGTTAAAAGCACGGAAAATTGGTGCACTTGGCATGGACGTTTATGAAAATGAGCGTGATTTATTCTTTGAAGATAAATCCAATGAGGTGATTTTAGACGATGTTTTCCGCCGCTTATCTTCTTGTCATAACGTATTGTTAACAGGGCATCAAGCATTTTTAACCGAAGAAGCGTTAACGAGTATTTCTGAAGTTACCTTAAATAATATTGCACAACTTGTACAGCATAAGCCTTGTGCCAATTTACTCTAACACCAGTTATTGACAACAAAAATTTAACAATCCTCTATTACAAGAGGTCATGTTTTTTTAGAGAATAGTGGTATAATGCCCCATGTTTTTAACATTGCTTAAAAAATAGCGCATTATTTCTTATTTTTTTAACAAAAGGATTAAATTATGAGTGATAAAATTGTTTACTCAAGTGATGCAAATTTTGCTGCAGACGTTCTCCAATCAGATGTACCAGTATTACTAGACCTTTGGGCACCATGGTGTGGACCGTGCAAAATGATCGCACCAATCTTAGATGAACTTGCTGAAGAGTTTGCAGGTAGAGTAAAAATTGTCAAAATCAATATTGACGAAAACCAAAACACCCCTAGAGATTTAGGTGTGCGTAGTATTCCTACTTTAGTGGTGTTTAAAGATGGGCAAGCTGTCGCAACCCAAGTCGGAGCATTACCAAAACAAAAACTGGCTGAGTTTTTAAATAATGCTATTTAATTGATATTAACAAGTTATCCGCCACAAATATAATTGTTTGTGGCGTGATTTTATATAAACATTTTAACAGTTTAGCAAATTCAAATAGTCTTCAACAGTATCCATTTCTCCAGCATCATTGTCTTGTAGTAATAATGTTCTAACATTTAGTATGCTATCTAAAATTAATTTTCTAGGAATATCGTCCCAATAATATTTTGGATTACTTAAAATATCAGGCGTTAAATAGTTCGGTAGTGCTTCTTTAATTAAAAAACTATCTTTTTTATTCCAAAATGAGACACCTAAAAGGGAAGGTTTATGATCATTACTAACATCTATTCGTTGAATAGATCCATTTTCATTCATAATGGGTATCCATTCTTTCTCATTTTTAGCTCGCTGAATTAAAAAATAAGTACTACTTTCTAATTTTTCTAGAAAAATATTTTTAAATAAAACAACATCGGCATCAATAATATAGCTATCTGCAAAAAAATTAGCGATCTTAGAGAATGAATAAATACTATTATACTCCTTATAATTTTCATTATAGATAATATTACACTTATATTTATCAATTAAATATTCAAACAAATGAGAGTTATAACCAGTAACAATAAATATATTAGAAATATTCGCCGCTTGAAGAAATTGTATCGTTCTTTCTATATTAGGTATCGATGAAATTGGTAGTAATGCCTTATGGCTATTATTAATAAAATCTTTAAATCTACTTCCCAAACCTGCTGCCAAAATAATTGCATTCATTTTCCACCTCTCAAAAAAGAAATAACTATTGCACAAAAAACACTGAAACCACCAATAATATTTATAACAGTAAAACTATATGTCATAAATAAAAAAAACATAACCCATAATATATAGCTAACATTAAGGATTATTGCATATGATGCGCCAATAATACTTATCGAAGTGTAATAAAATAGATAAGATAATAATGAAAAAATACTAACTAAGATAAGATAAAGTAAATAACCACTCTCTAAAATAAATATTCTATCAAAAGAAAAAAATGTCAAAAATAATACAACACAAATAAATATTGAAATAATATATCTAAAAAATAGAAGTGTTTCAGGAGATATTGATTTAATAGAAAAATATTCACAACATACCGACTCACTCCCCCAAGAAAATGCACAGAGTAACGCTAAACCAATACCCAAAATAGAATAATTATCAACAGGTGATGATTCTATGGTTAAATAAAGACCAATAACAGACAATACAATAGAAATTACTGTTCTATAATTAAACTTTTTGTATAAAAAGAATAGTATCACTAAAGAAAATATTGGATATATTGCCGTAAAATAAGCTGTAACAGATATTCCAGAAAATATAATAGATAATATATACAATCCCATACCAACTGAGGGAAGTATCAAAAACAATGTATTCTGTCTAAGCACATAAATATTTTTAGAAAGATCTAAAGTAATTTTTTTAACTCTAAATAAAAGTAAAAATATTAGAGAAAAAAACTCTGTAGTAAGAAGCAAAACAATAGATAAAAAAAGATAATCATTACTTAATTCTTTATATAAAGAGGTTGCACTATCAATTAAAATTAAATTTATTGCCCAAAATAACCCAGATAGGATTCCAAAAATTTCCCCTTTAAAATTACAAATAAAATTTTTCTGTATCATGCATATTTCCCCTTATATTCTTGATATAAAGAAAATACTCTTTCTAAACGCTGATATTTATAATTTCCAAAAAAATCGCCTCTAGACTCTTTTGCTAATGTCCATAAATACCAAAGTGCATTTTGTAGGATTTTATATATAAGAATTTTTTCTTCTAAAATATTTAGTTGATAACGTGAAAGTAGGTGGGGGGGGGGGTATCAGCATTATTAGAAAATATATTTTTCACTTTAATATTCCACAAATCATAATAGTTTTCTAAAAATTCTTTTTCAATATTTTGTGGAAAACTTGACTCTTCAAATAATGAAGCAAGATCCCACATAGGATCATTTAATCCAGAATACTCCCAATCTATTAAATATAATTTCTTTTCACCTAAATTATCATCGCCAATAACAAAATTTTCAGCAACAAGATCATTATGGCATGGTGATAAATATACACCCAAATCCAAAAATAATTTTTCATATAATTGTAAAATATTGGATTCTAGCCCTAAATATTTTTCATCTATTACAACATTACTATCTAAAGTGAGATTTTTATACATAGTATATTCTTTTAAGTAATCCCACCTATTTTCAAATTTAATATCAGAGGCATGAATTCTGACTAATAAATCTAAAATAGTTTCTAAATATTCAAAAATATTGTAAGGAGATAATGTCTTTGCATTGTTAATATATTTAGTAATTTTATCTCCATTACTTTTATCAAAATAAATAACCTCAGGATTAACACCCAATTTACTCATTAATAGACTATTATTATATTCATATTGCCTATTAATAATTTTATTTGATGCCTTACCTGCAGTTCTAAATACAAATTTTCCACTTTTTGTGGTCAATAAATAATTTGTATTTGTCATTCCACCTATTCTGTTACAATCTACTATTAAGTGTTCTTCTAAATCTATTAAAGAACAAAAATAAGATATAACATCATTCATATATATATGCCTCAATTTTATGCCCAATTCTTTCACTTTCAGGTGGTAGAGTCATATAATCACCATATTTCTGTTTTAACAAATTATCATACTGCGCTGACACAGGAAACATATGCCCTTCAAATGGCAAATAAATTACATTATTAAAATCTTCTCTTTTATAAATTTGCTTATCTACAGGTGCATATACAGAAACATATTCAGATCTTTCTTGTTTGGTAATATTTTCTAATTTATTCATAAAAAAATATATAGAAGGAATTTTTTCAGAGAGTTTTTTAGCCAAAATATTTAAATACTTTCCATGCTTATAGAAATGAGATAATAATTTTCTATACAGTTTATATTGCTTCTGTTGTTTATTGGATTTTTCAGCATCAGCAGAGATATCTTCTAATATAAAAATATCAATAAAAACCCCATATTCAATAAGGTGGTTCTTCGTTTTTTCTATTAATAATGTATTTTTATCAAAGAACTTTACTAAATGACCATAAAAGAAATTTTTTTCATCATCAATACCCCATAGCTCATAATTATTTTTTAAAATATTATTGCTTTTATTCCATATTTCTACAAACTTTTCATATTCTTCCCTAAACATTAGAATATCAATATCATCGTCCCAAGGAATAAACCCTTGATGTCTTACAACGCCTAACATTGAGCCATATGCTAATGAATAAGAAATATTATTGTCTTTACAAACCTTATCAAAGGTTATTAATGTATTAAGTAAAAATATTTTATATTCTTGATGAGTTAATTTTCTCTTTATTTTCATTGCTAATTTAACGTCCTGCATTTTTCATAATACGATCTTTCATTAACTTCCATTCGCGTTCTTTAATATCTTCGCGTTTATCGTGCTGTTTTTTCCCTTTGGCAATGCCTATTTTGACTTTCGCCCATGCGCTTTTCCAATATAAAGAAAGTGCGACAATCGTATAACCATCACGGTTAGATTTGCCAAATAAAGAATCAATTTCTTTTTTACTTAATAATAACTTACGGGTACGAGTAGGATCACAAACTACATGAGAAGAAGCAACATTTAATGGTGTAATATTCGCACCAAATAAGAAAGCTTCTCCATGTTGAAAAATCACATAACTATCACCAATATTTACTTTCCCTGCGCGTAGTGATTTTACTTCCCAACCTTGTAAAGCAAGTCCAGCTTCAATTTCTTCTTCAATAAAATAGTCATGTTTAGCACGTTTATTTAATGCAATCGTATTATCTTTTTTTGTTACTTTTTTCTTAGCCATATTAAATATCTCTATCATTTTGGCGGTTATTTTACCTAATCACTTTTAGAAAAACAAAGAGAAGCGTCCCTATTTCCAGTTATCGCGCTCTAGTATAGAATGCACTACAATTTAATAATATTATTTTAAATAAGCGAGGACGTTATGTCTGAACTGCCGATTTTAACAACATTTCAAGGAGCTAGAGTCGCCGTCGTAGATGGGCTTCGTACTCCTTTTATTAAGCAAAACACACTCTTTAAAGAAGCTAAAGCTAAAGATCTTGGGGCGATGGTAGCCAATGAGTTGCTCAGCCGTTTAGCAATCCCTAAGCAAAAAATCGAACAAGTTGTCTTTGGGCAAGTTATTCAAGATCCTGATATTCCTAATATTTCTCGAGAAATCTCTTTACTACTTAATATGCCATTTGCGCAATCTTATACCGTCAGTAGCTCTTGCCCAACTGGCCTACAAGTATTGGTCAATTTGAGTAATAGTATTTTAATGGGCAATACGCATTATGCACTGGCTGGCGGCGCGGACTCTTTATCCAATGCACCAATTAGACTAAATTCACATTTAATTCAATTAGTTAGAGATATTCTTTCTGCTAAAAGTTATGAAGAAAAATATCGACTATTTCGTCAAATTAGTTGGCAGGATCTAAAGTTACAAGCCGTAAATTTAAAAGATCCGTTGACTCAGCTCTCTCTCTCAGATGTTTCCGAACAGATGGCACAAGATTTTCATCTAAGCCGCCAAGAATTGGACGAGTATGCAGCGAGATCACATCGTCTAGCACATCAAGCATGGCAAAGTGGCGTATTACGCCAACAAGTTATGGTTTCATTCCCTACGCCTTATGAAAAATTTGTCATTTCTGATAATCAAATTGAGCGCCATTTGAAGTCCGAATTTTATCAAAAATTTAAGCCATTTAATGGTAAAAAATATGGTACCGCAACAGATTGGAATACCTCTCACTCCTGTGATGGTGCCGCTGCCGTATTATTAATGAATGAGCACACTGCAAAAGCCGAAGGGCTAAATATTTTAGGTTATATCCGTCATTACACAATGACCGCTAATGATGTTTGGAAAAATATGTTTGTTGGGGTAACACACTCTGTTGCTAAAGTGTTAGATAATGCCAATATGAAACTAAATGATCTTGATTTAATCGATTTTCATGAAACCTCTTCTGCACAGATCTTAGCCAATTTAAAATTATTAGAATCAGATACGTTTGCCCGTCAACATCTCAATCGTTCTACTGCAATCGGCTCCATTGATATGAGTAAATTTAATGTTCTAGGTGGCTCACTTGCCTATGGCAACCCCCGTGCGGTAAGCAGCCTACGCCTAATTATTCAATCTTTATATGCGTTAAAACAACGTGGCGGCGGTACATCTTTAATTGCCTCTGGCGGTCTAGGGGGTATTGGTGGTGCGATGATTTTGGAGAGTGAATAATGGATATTAAGCAGCAACAACCCCAGTTATCACCATTTACTTTAAACATTGATGAGCAAAAAATTGCTACATTATTAATCAATGTACAAGATAAAAAACGCAATGTACTTTCTGCAAATTTTGTTACCGATTTAGAGCAATTATTAACCTCTCTTCCAGCGGAAACAAAAGGGTTGATTTTTCAATCTACGAAAGAAAATAACTTTATTCAGGGGTTTGATCTCAATAGCCTCGTTGAAAAATCTGAACCAGAACTCGAAAGCTTTCTGACACAAATCAATCTATTAATACAAAAAATCCAACATTTACCTTTCCCAACTATTGCTATTATTAATGGCGCTTGTTTTGGTATTGGCTTGGAGTTAGCCCTTGCTTGTCGCTATCGAATCGCCTCAGATAACATTCACACACAATTTGCGATGCCACAAATACGTTCAGGGATTGTGCCATTTGCTAATGGTATTTCTTCTCTTGTTGAACGAGTGGGATTAAAAAATGCGCTCTCTTTTTTGCTTTCTGGAGATAAATTAGATGTACATACAATGCAATCTTTAAATTGTATTGACGAAGTTGTTCCAGCAAGTTTATTAACCATTACTGCTTATGAGTATTTTGGCAAACAAAATTTTGTTAACAAAACCTTCTCTCAAACAGCACTATTATGGCAAAAAGTACAACATTATCTCCATAATAATATCCTCTCTCGCAAAATCTTATTTGATGCAGCAGAAAATAAAGAGTGGCTAGGGCCTATCGATAACTATCCTGCGATGTCCAAAATAATAGAGATTTTAAAACAGCCTACACAAACACAACGTTTGGAATCGGGAAAACGTGCTTTTATTGAACTCTTTAATAGTGAAAATTCACGTGTATTGCGTAATCTTGCGCAAACCAAACGCGCTATGCGCCTACAATATGAAACTCGTGGTAATGTCCGAGACGTCAACAAATTAGCCATTATTGGCGGTGGCTTTATGGGCGCTGGTATTGCCTATATTACTGTGCGTAATGCCCGTATTCCAGTAAGAATCAAAGATATTCACCCGAGTGGTATCACTAAAGCATTGCATATGACCCATTCTCTTTTACAACGTGAAGTGAGTAAAAAACTGTTATCTTCTGGCGAAATGCAACAAATGATGTACTTAATTTCTGGTGGAGAACGTTTTCTGGCTGCACCAGATGCAGATTTTGTCATTGAAGCCGTGTATGAAGAGCTAGATGTAAAACAACGTGTCTTACAAGAGAGCGAGGATTTTTATGGTGAGAATACGATTTTCGCAAGTAATACTTCCACATTATCGATTGCCGAGCTTGCAAGTGTAGCCAGTCGCCCTGAAAATGTCATTGGTTTCCACTATTTCTCACCTATTTCACAACGAAAAATGTTGGAGATTATTCCTCACAAAACAACATCTGAGAAAACCATTGCAACCGCTATTCATTTTGCAATTCAACAAGGCAAAATCCCATTATTAGTCGCAGATAAACCAGGCTTCTTCGTTAATCGTATTTTGATCCCATATCTATTAGAAGCATTCTACTGCTTATGTGATGGAGAGGCTGTCGATTTTGTTGACCGTGCGTTACAGGAGTTTGGTTTTTCTGTCGGTCCTTTAGCCATGCTAGATGACTTTGGTTTAGATTTATTGGCTAAAATGTTGCCAAACTTAGAACAACATTACGGCAAACCTTTTGCTGTGCCTGCTAAACTCGGCAATTTATTACGAGATGATCGTAAAGGGCGTAAAAATCGCCGTGGCTTCTATCTTTATAATTCACAAACCGAAGAACGTACCATGGTTGATAAGAGTATCTACTATGTTATGGAAACGATCTCTGAAAATAATCTTGAAGCAGAACAGGTCGTTCGTCGCTGTATTTTAATGATGTTGAATGAAGCTGCACGTTGCTTACAAGAAGGGGTAATTAGCAGCCAAGATGAAGGAAATATGGCTTCTGTATTAGGGGTATTCTTCCCTGAGTTCCGCGGTGGTATTTACGCTTATATGCAATATATCGGAGCAACTTCGATTGTTAAAGCATTGAATGAACACGTTGTCCTTTATGGCGATCGTTTCCAACCATGTGAATGGTTATTAGAACAAGCAGCCAAAGAACAACAAACAAAACACTAATCAGGATATATCATGGTATCAGCAGCACGTTGGAATTATTACAGTAAAATCTATAATTTTTTCTTACGTGCTGCCGATAATATGCGTCAAAGTCAATTTGCCCTCCTTGATCAACAGCAGATTTGGACGGATTCGCCACAACATATTTATCTTGCTGGAGCAGGAACAGGGTTAGATCTCCCTTATCTTGCAACACGTCTCGTGCCGCAAAGTAAACTCACTTTAGTTGATTTTTCTGCCGAAATGTTAGCGAAAGCAGAGAAGCAATTACAACAACAACATTATTCTTGGCAAGTTACCACTCAAGTAGGTCGTGCAGAACAGAGTGGATTAGCTGATCAAACTTGCGATCTCGTGTTATTACATCTGATTTTAGCCGTAACCTCTACGCCAGACGCATTACTTGCAGAAGCTGTCCGTGTATTAAAACCAAATGGTGTCATCTCTTTGTGGGATAAATTTTTACCTGATGGGCAACAAGCAGGTTATTGTCGAAAAGGATTTGATCGCATCACAAGTGCATTAGGAACAACAATCAATCTACAGTTACAAAATTTAATTACGCCGTTACCATTAGTGATTGAACGACGTGAATTTTGTCATTGGGGATTAATGCAACAAGTCGTATTACGTAAAATTAGCGCGTAATACGACTATGTTGCGACAATTTGTTTTAATAGCCACTCATATTATCTTTAGGAATAAAAATTTTTTCCTTAATACGATTAACTTTTGTTTCTAATCGCCCATCAGGATAAAGCGTAATTTCTCGCCAACCAGGTTGCAAATTATCTAAAGTAAAGTGCGCACAATCTGGTTTAAATTGAATACAAGTTGATGGTGTAGCAAACACGGGGATTCCCAACCATTCTGCATTCACCTCTTGGTGGATATGACCGTAGATAATGCCTTTCACTTTCTGATGTTTTTGTAATACTTCAGAAAAATCATATGGATTTCTTAAGTTATGTTGATCCAACCAAGCTGATCGCGTCGGTAATAAATGGTGATGTAATACCACTAAAGTATTTCGCTCTGGATACATCAATAAATGTTGCTCTAGCCAAGCTAGCTCTGACTCACTCAACATACCATGCGGTACCCCATACAACTGGCTATCTAACAAGAGAATCTGCCAATTTTCACCAAGTAACAGATGTTTATGTGGTTGAATAATGGCTTTGTAAACCTCAAATACGGCTTCCATTTTTGGTTGAAAATCGTGATTACCTGGAATCCAAAACACTTTTTTGCCTAATTGAGCGATTTCTTTCACAAAACGGTGATACGCTTCTTCGCTACTATCCTGAACGAAATCCCCTGTTGCAAGAATAAAATCACTCTCAAATTCAGACTGTTTTATTTCTCTTAATACCTGCTGGAAACTAGCAAAAGTATTAATGCCCAGCAACTCACCTGTTGACTCGGCAAATAAATGCGGATCTGTTATCTGGAGCAATCGAATCACTCCCTCCGACTCATCTTGAAATAGATCTGACATAATGCCCCCTAAAATATTTTCAAATTACTATTGACTACTTTAGACTTTTCAATAAAAAAGTCAGTAAGAAAATAGTAAAAATGTTAGTTTCCGCACATTTTTGTCAAAAATTTTTTAGAAATAACTGTTCTATCACAGATTTACTGCCATAACTGTTGCAATTTCACATAATTTAATTGCAACCATTGCAAACCAATTACCGCGACACCGTTATTAATTTTTCCAGATTCTAACCACTGGTAAGCGACTTCTCGTTGCACAACATGAACACAGATATCTTCATTTTCCTCTGGCACCCCATAAATCCCACCTACTTGGCTAGAATCTACTCGTCCAGCAAATAAATGGATACGCTCTGACATTCCACCTGGACTATCCCAAAATTGCATAATCGGATAGAGTCGCGTTGGCTTCACACCAGCCTCTTCTTCACTTTCACGCATCGCTACTTCATCTGGTTGTTCACCCGTTTCAATCATTCCTGCAACTAATTCCAATAACCAAGGTGAAGCATGAGATGTTGGATTAACGGCGCCAATTCTTACTTGTTCCACCAGCACAACATTGTCTCGTTGTGGATCGTATAAAACAACGGCAGTAGCTTCATTTTTCGTTAAAACTTCTCGTGTTACAACACCGCTCATTTCACCTGAAAATAAGCGATGGCGGAATTGTACACGTTTCATAGTATAAAACCCTTTAAACACCACTTCGTCATGTAATATTTCAATATCTTTTTGCCCATACTGGCGAATAATGAATCCGGATTCCATTGTTAACTCCTATTTTCTTTTCTCTGCTATATTCGCTAAAAATAATGCCCCTACCATCAATAAAATGGCAGCCGAAATTGCTAATGTACCTAACGCACTAGAATGATCAACGATAATTAAACGAATCATTGCCGTGATCCCAATATATAAAAAATAACGCAATGGAAAGTGAAAACCTGCATTAAAGTATTTCACAATCAATGCAAGAAACTCAAAATAGAGAAAATAGACAACAATCCGCTCTGCCAGCACATAGGCAATCGTGGTATCACTGGCTTTCAACACTAAAATTTCAGCTAATTCAAATGTTTGTTTACCTAGCAAACACACTAAAATCACAGCAAGTACAATCAAAGCAACATTCAAGATCCATTGTAAAATATTAGCGAATTTCGCCACAAAACGATGTTGGTGCTGTTGATCAAAATGCTCTTCTGTCATGATAACTCCCTATTTACGACACAATAATCACTAAAACTAAGATGCACTTTTTGCAAAGTCTCATCACTCCATTGATAACAATAAAATTGTTCTGCTGAGAATTGTTCAACAAAACAAGCTAAATAAAATGGTAACGATTGGCAAAAACGTAAGAGCCCATTAGGGGCATCTGACGTGATGAAGGTTGCTTGTTGTGGTTGAAAAGTAACTTTCGAAATCGCCCCAATTCCCCGACCTTTCGCTTTTAAAATCGCCTCTCTGGCACACCAACTCAAATAAAACGCAGTTGCTTGATCGTCTTGTTGTTGCCACCATTGCAACTCTTCCTTTTGAGCATAATAACCCAGTAAACGTTCAAATGAACGTTTTTTACTTGGTTGTTCAATATCAATCGCCACCACCTCCTGCGCCGCACTCTGCTTAGTAACAATGACAGCTACCCACTCACCTGAATGACTAAAATTAAAATCAATACCTGATGAGATTAAATAAGGACGTCCATTTTCATCTTTAGAGATGCCTTGAAAAAACAAATTTTCACAGCCTATTTTCTGCAATATTTCCCATAGCAAAAAATAAGCAACTTGTCGTTGTTGCTTCACTTTGGGTAACAGAGTTTTCTGCGAATTTGCATCAGAATAAACAAGAGGTGGCTGTAAATGAAATGGATAAGTTTGCTGGAGATTTCCCCACGCGATAAAAACATCAGACATAATATGATTATCATTTAAAACATAATACAAGTGTACTCAAATTTACCGCTAATACCAATAAGAATTCTCAGATCTAAGGTGATTTGTTTTTATCTGTACTACAGGCAAAAATTGTCATAAACCCTATTAATTACCCGCATTTTAAGCTATTCTATACCACATTTTTTAATTCTAAATATTCCTTTAAATTTTGGTACTAAATAGGACAACTTATCATGCAAGAACAATATCGTCCCGATGTAGTAGAGAGTCGAATTCAACAATTCTGGCAAGACAATAAAACCTTCAAAGTTCAACAAGATCCACAAAAAGAAAAATATTACTGTTTATCTATGTTCCCTTACCCATCTGGTCGTTTACATATGGGACATGTTCGCAATTACACCATTGGCGATGTGATTTCGCGTTATCAACGTATGAACGGTAAAAATGTCTTACAACCCATTGGTTGGGACGCGTTTGGTTTACCTGCAGAAAATGCTGCAATCAAAAATAAAGCCGCGCCCGCGACTTGGACTTACGACAATATCGAATATATGAAAAACCAACTCAAAATGTTGGGATTCAGTTATGATTGGGATCGCGAAATTGCAACCTGTAAGCCTGAGTATTATAAATGGGAACAATGGTTCTTCACCGAACTCTACAAAAAAGGATTAATTTATAAAAAAACCTCAACCATAAACTGGTGTCCAAACGATCAAACGGTATTGGCTAATGAGCAAGTTAATGAGGGCTGTTGTTGGCGTTGTGATACCCCAGTGGAACAAAAAGAGATTCCGCAATGGTTTGTGAAAATTACTGACTATGCAGAACAATTATTACAAGGTTTAGATCAACTACCAGATTGGCCAGATCAAGTCAAAGCAATGCAACGCAACTGGATTGGTCGTTCAGAAGGGGTAGAAATTACTTTCAAAATGCAAGGCAGTGATGAAACTGTAACCGTTTATACCACGCGTCCTGATACCTTTTATGGTGTTTCATATTTAGCCGTTGCGGCAGGGCACCCACTTGCAGAACACGCAGCGCAAAATAATCCTGAATTAGCGCAATTTATTCAAGAATGCCGTAACACCAAAGTTGCCGAAGCTGAATTAGCAACAATGGAGAAAAAAGGAATGTTTACTGGTCGTTATGCTGTACACCCAATAACGGGCGAAGCGATACCAGTTTGGGTTGCTAACTTTGTCTTAATGCATTACGGTACGGGTGCCGTCATGGCCGTACCTGCACACGATCAGCGTGATTATGAGTTTGCACAAAAATATCAATTACCACTGAAACCTGTCATTAAACCACTTGATGGAAGTGAATTAGACCTTAGCCAAGCCGCTTATACTGAACATGGTATTACCATGAATTCTGCCGAATTTGATGGTTTAGACTTTGCGCAAACTTTCAATGGTATTGCGGATAAACTTGAGGCAATGGGTGTAGGGAAACGTCAAGTAAATTACCGCTTACGCGATTGGGGAGTGTCTCGCCAACGTTATTGGGGAACGCCAATTCCAATGATGACCCTCGAAAATGGTGAGGTTGTTCCTGTTCCATTGACAGATTTACCAGTGGTGTTGCCTGAAGATGTTGTTATGGACGGGGTACAAAGCCCGATCAAAGCAGATCCTAATTGGGCAAAAGCGACGTACAACGGACAACCTGCATTACGTGAAACGGATACATTCGATACCTTTATGGAGTCTTCTTGGTATTACGCACGTTATACTTGCCCACAATATCAACAAGGTATGTTAGACAGTGAAGAAGCCAATTATTGGTTGCCAGTTGATCAATATATCGGTGGTATTGAACACGCGACAATGCACTTACTCTACTTCCGTTTCTATCATAAACTCTTGCGCGATGCGGGATTGTTAACGAGCGATGAGCCTGCAACGAAACTATTGTGCCAGGGTATGGTATTAGCAGATGCTTTCTATTACACCTCACCAACCAATGAACGCATTTGGGTATCTCCAACACAAGTTACTATTACACGTGATGAAAAAGGGCGCATTATCAAAGCTGTTGATACTGAAGGTCATGAACTTGTGCATGCTGGCATGACTAAAATGTCTAAATCGAAAAATAACGGTATCGACCCCCAAGAAATGGTTGAAAAATATGGTGCTGATACCGTCCGTTTATTTATGATGTTTGCTTCGCCAGCGGAAATGACGCTTGAGTGGCAAGAATCTGGGGTTGAAGGGGCAAATCGCTTCCTACGTCGCTTATGGAAATTAGCCTATGACTACCAACAACAGCCTGCAACAGGTGAACTTGATGTCAACGCACTCAATGCAAAACAAAAAGCATTACGTCGTGATTTACATAAAACTATTGCCAAAGTGAGTGATGATATTGGGCGTCGCCAAACATTCAATACTGCTATCGCTGCGATCATGGAGTTAATGAATAAATTAACCAAAGCGCCACTTGCTAGCGAACAAGATCGTGCAGTAATGAAAGAAGCATTAAATGCGGTTGTTAAAATGCTTTACCCAATTACCCCACATATCTGTTTCCAATTATGGCAAGATCTCGGTAACCAAGCGTCTATCGACTTCTCACCATGGGTTGTAGCTGATGAAAAAGCGATGATTGATGATGAAAAATTAGTCGTAGTACAGGTAAATGGTAAAGTGCGTGGTAAGGTTACGGTACCAGCAACTGCGTCAGAAGATGAAATCAAAGCCACTGCTATGGCAGATGAAAATGTACAAAAACATTTAGCAGGGTTAAATATTATTAAAGTCATCTATGTACCAGGTAAATTACTCAGTTTTGTTGCTAAATAATGACGAATGCCATAGTTGTAATAACACCACTATGGCATATCACATCAAGGAACCCTTATGAAAAAGCTAAAACACATTTTAATTTTATCTGTAACCTTATTGTTATCTGCTTGTGGATTTCATTTTGCTAATGATGCCCTCTCTCAATGGGTGTTCAGTGAGGTGCAATTACAAACTGGAGATAAATATAGTGATATTGCCTTGGCAATGAAAAAAGAGTTACGTTCTCGTGGCGTAAATTTAGTTGAACAAGGAAATGTACCTATTTTACGCCTCAATGGTACATCTACTGATGATAAAGTTGCCTCGGTATTCAAACAAGGTCGCGAAGCAGAAAGTTTGTTAACTTTATCGGTTAGCGCCTCATTACAAATGCCAGATAACAAACGCTATCCAATTAACGTTCAAGTTTCTCGAACATTTTTTGATAACTCTCGTGCAGCATTAGCAAAAAATGCTGAACAACGCGCGATCTGGAATGATATGTATCGTCAAGCTGCACAACAAATTGTGATCAAGATGATCAGCGTACAACAACAATATTAATTGATGTTAGTTAGGATCTTTGCCAATAAACTTTCTTATTCACTACAACAGCAGGCTTATTTAGGCTATCTGTTAGTAGGGCAAGATCCTTTATTATTAGAAGAAAGTAAAGCCACCATTCTTGAATTTGCTAGACAACTTGGCGTGGAACAAAAACAAGATGTTGTGATTGATAGCTCAACAGATTGGTCGCATTTATTTAGTGAATTGCAGACTTTCGGGCTATTTTCTCATAAGCAAATTTTCTTTCTTACCTTACCAGAAAATCTTACCACTGCTATACAGCAGCAATTACAACAATTAGTCTCCTTATTTCATTCTGATATTATTATTGTCTTACAACTCGCGAAATTAACTACTGCGATTGAGAAACAGGCTTGGTTCGTCGCATTAACGCAATTACCGATTTTACAAGTTAACTGCCAGACACCTACCATTGAACAATTACCACAATGGATTCAACAACGTGCAAACGCGATGTCCATTGAATTAGAGCCTGCTGCAATAGAATTACTGGCATATAATTACGAAAATAATTTAGCTGCACTTAAACAAGTATTGCAACTAATGCAATTATTGTATCCTCAACAACACATCACGCTATTAAACGCAAGCCAGTGCATTGAGCAATCTGCTGTATTTAGCCCTTATCAGTGGGTAGATGCCATTTTGCAGGGCAAAAAATATCGGGCAGCACGCATTCTTGAGCAGTTAGAAAATGAAGGTGATATTCAACCTGTAATGTTATTAAGAATTTTACAAAAAGAGTTATTTTTGTTATTGCAATTAGGTTGTGATTCTCAGGCTAAAATCCACCCTCATCAATCCCTGATGACAAATGGATTAAAAGAACGTTTTGACCAACTGCGTATTTGGAAAAATCGTCGCCCCCTCTATTCAGCGACGATCCAACGTCTAACCTATCAACAGCTATACCATTTGATTCATCAATTAACTGAAGTAGAGAAAGAGTTAAAACAAAATAACGAAACAAAGGTGTGGCAAAAATTGCAAGAAATTTCGATTAAAATGGCTAGCTAATCTTAATTAGATAGCTATTCTTGTTCTGTTTCCGCTAATAAACGTTGAATAATTTTTACATTTGCGGGTGGAAATTGTCCAATGTCCAGTTGTTTCTGCTCAAGCCAAAAACCTTCTTGTCCTTCACGTCCAAATGGCTCTCCCACCCACTCTTCCACTAAATAAAAATAAAAAGAAATCACTTTTGTTGGATATTCAAATTGGAAATGTTCATACAACTTAGCATTTAAAACAAATATACCTATCTCTTCTTCCAATTCCCGTTTCAATGCTTGTTCTGGCGTTTCCCCTTTATCAATTTTACCCCCAGGGAATTCCCACGACTGCGCAAAATCTTTTCCCTCCAACCGCTGGGTTAGATAAATCTGTTTAAATTCATTACGGATAATACCCGCCGCGACTTTTACTAAAGGTTTTTGCATATATTTCTCTTTTTCATTTAGATAAAAATAAGCTGTACATCTTGTTTCAATTCTGTACAGCTTACCGATTTACATTGCAAATAAAGATGAGACGTTATTTAACTTGCCCACAACAATGCTTATATTTCTTACCTGAACCACAAGGACAAGGTTCATTACGCCCAATCTTACGTTGCGAGTGTTCTGTATCCTGTTGTGCCTCACTATGATATTGCACTTGTGTTGCTACTTTAGCTGCAGCTTGCTCTCTGGCTTGTTCTGCTGCCTCAATCTCTTCTTGCGTGCGCACTTGGACTTTGGTCAAAATACTTACCGCATTGAATTTTAATGTTTCCAACATATCTGTAAACATTTGGAATGACTCTTTTTTATATTCCTGTTTCGGATCTTTTTGCGCATAACCACGTAGGTGAATACCTTTACGTAAATGATCCATTGCAGAAAGATGCTCTTTCCAGAGCTCATCTAGCGTTTGTAACATCACCCCTTTCTCAAAATTGCGCATGGTTTCAGAACCAACCATCGCTTCTTTCTTCTTATAATCTTCAATCGCTATGTTGATGATACGCTCACGCAAGGTTTCCTCATGCAAGTTATGATCTTCATCTAACCATTTTGCAATCGGTAGATCCATATTGAAATCTGCTTTTAAACGGCTTTCTAATCCTTCAATATCCCATAATTCTTCTAAAGATTGTGGTGGAATATATTGATCAATCACATGATTAAAGACATCTTCTCGGATCACATCAATCGTATCAGAAATATCATCATTTTCTAACAACTCATTACGCTGTGCATAAATCGCATGACGTTGATCGTTTGCAACATCATCAAACTCAAGTAAATTTTTACGTCCATCAAAGTTATGCGCTTCCACTTTTGCTTGGGCAGATGCGATCACTTTAGTCAGCATCTTAGACTCCATTGCTTCACCTGGTTCAGTAAAAGCTTTACGCATCAAATTGAGTTTTCCTTCATTGAGATAAATACGCATTAATGCGTCATCTAACGATAAATAGAAACGTGAAGATCCAGGATCCCCTTGACGTCCAGAACGTCCTCGTAATTGGTTATCAATACGACGAGATTCATGACGTTCTGTACCAATAATATGTAATCCCCCTGCTTGCATAACAATATCATGACGCACCTGCCACGCTTGTTTAATTGCTTCAATTTGTTCTTCAGTTGGATTTTCTAATTTTGCAACCTCCGCTCTCCAGTTACCACCCAGCACAATATCCGTACCACGACCAGCCATATTCGTCGCAATCGTTACGGCGCCAGGATACCCTGCGTCAGCCACAATTTCTGCTTCTTTGGCATGGAACTTCGCGTTCAAAACATTATGTTTAATGCCTTCTTTTTGCAAAATATCGGATAATAATTCTGATTTTTCGATAGAAACTGTCCCAACTAACACTGGTTGCTGACGAGCAACACAATCTTTGATATCTTCCACAATCGCATTAAATTTATCTGCTTCACTTTGGAACATTAAATCGGTTCTATCATCACGAATCATTGGTTTATTGGTTGGAATAACAATGGTTTCTAAGCCATAAATTTGTTGGAATTCAAAGGCTTCAGTATCTGCAGTCCCTGTCATACCCGCTAGTTTTTCATATAAGCGGAAGTAATTTTGATAAGTAATAGAGGCTACCGTTTGGTTTTCACTTTGGATTTTCACGCCCTCTTTCGCTTCGATTGCTTGGTGCAAACCATCTGACCAACGACGCCCCGCCATGGTACGTCCAGTATGCTCATCGACAATCACTATTTCGCCATCTTTTACAATATAATCCACATCGCGTTCAAAGAGAGAGTGTGCTCTTAATGCTGCATATACATGGTGTAACAAGGTAATTTTTGACGGGGAATACAAGGATTCATCTTCTTTCATTAACCCTGCTTGCATCAATAATTTTTCAATTTTAATTTGTCCACGTTCTGTGAGATAAGCCTGTTTATTTTTCAAATCTACCGTATAATCGCCATCGCCTTGGAACTCTTCGCTATCTTCTTTTTCTTGTTTCACTAATTGTGGAATTAATTTATCAATCGCAATATAAAGCTCTGAGCTATCTTCCGCTTGACCAGAAATAATCAGGGGTGTACGTGCTTCATCAATTAAAATAGAGTCCACTTCATCGACCAAGGCATAGTGTAACGGGCGCTGAAAACGTTCGTGCATTGTGTGAGCTAAGTTATCACGCAAATAATCAAAGCCTAATTCACTGTTAGTTGCATACGTAATATCTGCAGCATACGCAGCTCGTTTATCCTCTGGCGCCATTCCAGGAACATTCACCCCAACCGTCATGCCTAAGAACTCAAATAATGGGCGATTAGTCTCTGCATCACGACGAGCAAGGTAATCATTAACCGTTACTACATGAACACCTTTCCCTGTCAACGCATTCAAATAGCAAGATAAGGTTGCGGTTAACGTTTTCCCTTCCCCTGTACGCATTTCTGCAATACAACGGTTATTCAACACCATGCCCCCAATCAACTGTACATCAAATGGGCGTAAACCTAACACTCGTTTACTCGCTTCACGTACAGTAGCAAAAGCTTCTGGCAAGAGTTGTTCTAGCGTTTCTCCTTTTTCTAAACGATCACGAAACTCCGCAGTTTTGGCTTTTAATTGTTCGTCCGAAAGCTCGGCATATTGAGGTTCTAATTTATTTATTAAAGCAACACGTTTATTTAAACGACGTAAAATACGGTCATTACGACTACCAAAAAGTTTTCTTGCAATAGCTGATAACATAATAATTTCTTCTTTCTAATAAAATATATAACACGACTAGATACCATAATAAGCATCATTTTATCTGCTAACAACGATACTGTTAGCGCTTTATTCAATTAAATAAAAGTGCTCTGCGGTCCCGCTCGGATTTGAATAGAATAGTGATGAGCCTGAAATAGTAGAGCTTGCTGCTCTAAATAAAATTGTGGTTGGATCTTAACCTGATGATGAGATAACTCAAACTGTTGCTGTACTTTTCGCAGCAATAAAAAAGGAGAATTGATTAGTTGCGACTCAACTGTGGAAACGGTTTGTCTGGTTTCTAACTGAGTTAAAATCGTTTGATTAGGTTGTTCTGCGTGAAGAGGTAAAAAGAATAGGGTTAATATCCCTAATAAAAGCCGATGCCATAATGCTTTTTTTCCGACTTTTGTTAATTGATAATCCACGATAATAGCCCTAACAATCCTATTCAAAATAACAAGTTACGATTATAAAATAAATCCTCTATAATGTCATACAAATTGCTTGGGTTAAGGTACGAAGATGACAGCCAAAAAAGAAGTACGCCATCAAAAAGTTTTAAATGTAAATGATGTTTTACAACGTTCTTCACTTTCTGCCTTAATTGAGCGCCATAATCAATTACAACAGTTCTATTTTGATATAGAAAAACTGATTCCTGCACAATTTCAAGGCAAAATTCGGCTTGCCGAACAAAACAAAGATACACTACTTTTCCATGTCGCGAACGGAATGATCTATCAAAGTTTACGCTTTCAACAAAGGCAATTATTAAGCCAAATTCAGCAAAAATACCCGAACATTCAAAAAATTGAGTTTAAAGTTATTCCAAGCCTGAATTAGCTTGTTGTTTCTTTTTCCATTGCAATAATTTTTGTTGAGAAAAAACGGCGATCAATTCTTTCACTTTGACACGCCTTTCACTCGCTTGACTAATCGAACGCTGAACATTGATCTTGCTAATCTTCGCCCCTTGATATAAATCTCGTGTGAAGCGTGTATCATGATTCGAGATTAAAACGGTTGCATTCTGTTGCAACGCTGCTTTATACGCCAATTCTGCTAGCCTTTTCTGATCTTGTAAGCTAAATTCATTGCCTGAATAACGCGTAAAATTTGAATCTTGTTGCAGGGGAGCATAAGGAGGATCACAATACACCACACTCTGTGCTGTTGCTAAGGTAAATATTTGATCAAATGACGCACAAATAAACTCCGCTGCTTGCGCTTTTTCTGCAAAATAATGCAATTCATTTTCAGGGAAATAGTGCTGTCGATATGCCCCAAATGGCACATTAAATTCATTATCACTGTTATAACGACATAACCCATTAAAGCCAAAACGATTCAAATATAAAAAGAGAGTCGCTCTCCGCCACAGATCAGTGCTACGGTTGAATTCATCTCGCAAACTATAATAACGCAATGCAGTATTAGCATCAGGGTGGGTAAATAATAGGCGCGTTTCTTTGATATATTGTTTAACATCAGATTTCACTAATTTAAATAAATTAATCAAATCTGGATTAATATCCGCTAGCAAATAATGCTCAAACTCACTATTGAGGAAAACCGTCCCTGCCCCGACAAAAGGTTCAATGAGTTGTGTCTTCCCTTGCGGATAAAGTCGCTTAATTTCATCTACTAAACGATATTTCCCACCAGCCCATTTTAAAAACGAACGATGCTTTGCTTTATGTGTATTAGATGACATGGATTAGTGAGAATGAATACAATCTTGGATAGCTTGCAACACTAATGTTTTATCAACATCAGCTGTAACGTAAGCCTGTCCTAGAGACTTGAGTAATATTAAACGTAATTGCCCTGCTAATACCTTTTTATCACGCATCATATGTGGCAAATATTGCTCTGCGGTCATGCCTTCTGGAGAGAACACAGGGAGTTTTGCCGCCAAAAGCAAGGCTTGTAAACGAGTAATATCTTGTTGTGTTAAATCTCCTAAATGATAAGAAAGATAAGCTGCCATCATCATTCCTGTTGATACAGCTTCACCATGCAACCATACCCCATAACCGAGATGCGTTTCGATAGCATGCCCGAAAGTATGTCCTAAATTGAGTAACGCTCGCTCACCTTGCTCAGTTTCATCTTTTGCTACTGTCATCGCTTTTAGTTCACAACAGCGCTGAATACAATACTGTAATGTCGCTGTATCTAACTGTACCAATGCATCAATATGTTGTTCTAACCAAACAAAAAACGCCTGATCTAAAATTGCTCCATATTTGATCACTTCCGCTAAACCAGCACTGACCTCACGCTCTGGTAATGTACGCAAGGTATCTGTATCAATAATCACTTTTGCTGGTTGATAAAAAGCACCAATCATATTTTTACCTAATTCATGATTAACTGCTGTTTTTCCGCCAACAGAAGAATCTACTTGTGCCAGTAATGTTGTCGGTACTTGAATAAAACGTACACCACGTTGATAAGATGCCGCAGCAAATCCCGCAACATCACCAATTACCCCACCACCTAGCGCCAGAATAGTGGTATCTCGTCCATGTTTAGCCTCTAACAAGGCAGTAAAAATTAAATTTAATGATGCAAACGTTTTATACTTTTCACCATCAGGTAAAAGCACTTCACTGACTTGGCAACCAATTTGCGACAAAGTCGTTTTTACGGTTTGTAAATAATGTGCTGCGACCGTTGGATTGGTAACAATCATCACCTTGTCGCCACGTTTTAAAGGATAGTAACTACTTGGCTCTGCTAATAATCTCGCTCCAATACTAATTGGATAACGTCGTTCTTTAAGTTCTACATAAACATCTACCATTTTTCTATCCTTTAATATGTTAATTATTGATCGGACTAACCAGTGAAATTCTCTAACAAATCAATAATATTGTTAGCCATTAGTTTGGCACTTTGATCATCTGTTTGCAAAGTAATATCCGCAATTTCTTCATATAACGGTGTACGAATTTTTGCTAAATCTTCTAACACTTGGCGAGGGTCGTCTACACCTTGTAATAAAGGACGTTTTTTATCACGCAATGTACGCTGATGTTGTTTTTCAACTGTTGTTTCTAAATAAATCACAATTCCTCGTGCAGAAAGGTAATTGCGATTTTCTTTTGACATTATCGCGCCACCACCTGTGGATAACACAATACCTTGCCGTTGCGTTAATTCATTAATAATACGCTCTTCTCTTTTTCTAAAGCCATCTTCGCCCTCAACATCAAAAATCCAACTGATGTCGGCGCCTGCACGTTGTTCAATTTCAGTATCTGAGTCCACAAAATCCATACTTAATAATTGAGCAAGTTGGCGACCTATTGTACTTTTCCCTGCTCCCATAGGACCAATTAAAAAAATATTTCTTTTTTCTGCCATGTTTTTTATCGTTCTAAATAATTTAAAGATAAATGAATAGTTCGATCTTTGAGCGCCTGTAACTCAATAAAAGTTACCTTATTATGTTGTTTTTACTAGGTGTTATGACTACTGTATTACGATACACCTGACAAAAGAAAAAGAATACCGTAGTATTCTTCTATTAGCACCACACTCAAAAGATCCCCAAGACCTCGAATGTTCATTGAGATAGCGTGCTATTATCTCAATAAATCGGCGTATTTTTCAACCTTACCGTGCATTTTTATCAAAGATTATTCTTGTGCATAAATTCATCTTTACGTTTCTGATAATTTTCTAACGTCTCTGCCGCATTATGAATAATTCTTGGCGTAATAAAAACGACTAATTCTCGTTTTTGATGTCGTTCCGCTTTACTACTAAATAATTTGCCTAACCCAGGAATATCGCCCAATAAGGGAACCTTATTTTCACCTTTACCAATCAAATCATGAAAGATTCCGCCTAAAACCACTGTTTCACCATCTTTGACCATGACTTGAGATTGCACTTCTTGTTTATCAATCGTAACAACCTGCCCTGCACCGTAAGGAATAGTTGCACCTGCTGCATTCTGTGTTACAACCAGATCTAATGCAATCATACCTTGATGAAGCACTTGTGGCGTAACTTCTAAGCCCAAAACTGCCTCTTTAAATTCAATATGTGTACGGCTTCTTTTCTCATTATCATCTTCGATAACATAAGGGATTTCTGAGCCTTGTTTAATCAAAGCGCGTTTTTGGTTTGAGGTTAATAGATGTGGACTAGCAATAATTTCAACGTTATTTTCTTGTTCTAGCGCTTTTAATTCCAGATCCAATAATCGCCCATGGATCTTTGCAACCTGTAAAGCAATCGATGCCGCTTCAGCACTCGTGGAAAAATTCACATTTAAATGTGCATTTAAATTATCTACGCCAAAACTATCTAATTTTGCCGCCACTTTATGAAAACCATCTGTTTGATTAAACATTCCCCAACGCACACCTAATTCATTTAAGCTTTCATTATTAATCGTAACAATCCTTGCCTCTATGGCAATTTGCTCGCCTGGTTTATCTAATTGCTCAATTAACTTTTTAAATTGACTAATCTGTTGCTTTGTTCCTTTGATCAAAATTAAGTTATTTTGTGGCGCAACACTAAATCCAGATAAACTTGATAATAAACCACCACCATTTTCATTAAAAACTTTTGCTAATTCATTTACTTGGATATATTTCACTTTTACGGTTTCAAATTCATCTAAATTTTCTTGTGCCTGATAATTATTTTGTCTCTCGGCAATAAAATCTGGCGCTGAATGTTCAAAAAAAGGATCCTTGATTGACGGTTTTGCTATACTCGTCAATGCTACTAAACTCAATAATAGATAAAGTATTAATTGTTTCATTCACGTAGCTCCTCAGAAAATAGATGAATTGCAATATGTAATACTCCCAGCTGATCTGATTCCGCTCCTCGTTCGATACGTAATGATGAAATCGCCCAGTCAGCAAGAATAACTTGAAATAACAGGTCAAAATTTTCTATAAAATCTTGGAAAGAAGCATATAAATGTAGCTCAACACGTAATAAATCTTTATTACTCATCTGCATATCAAAACGTATTGAGGTATCATCAGACAAATCGGTTAATTGTTGATGTAATGTTGCTATTTTTTGCGTATTTTTTTGTGTATCTTGTCGCTCACTGACTCTTTTTTGTAAATGTTGTAGCGTTTGTTGCTGCTTTAACATTAGTGCGGATTCGCTGGCTAGCCTTGCTTCTAATGTTGCAATCTGTTGAAAAAGCGTCCAATTTTTCCAGATAGGGTACGACAACAGTAATAATAATAAAAATAGCCCAATTAAATACAATAGGTGATTAGGCAGATGTAATAGATACCAATGAATACCTTTAGGAAACCTCATCATATTCTTAGCCATTACAACGCCTCTTTTTGCTGAAAACGTAAAGTAAAAGTAGTGTGTTTTTGTGTATTTTTACTGGTTAATATCGTAGGTTCTAACGTAATTGGATATGGCCAATGCGTTAATAGATATTGTTGTAATTGATAAAATTCTTGTTGTGCAATATTTTCTCCCATAATCATAAAATGCAATTTTGCCTTTTGTTCATTAGCAAAAGAGCTTGCTTCAATTTGCGCGAGAGATAAACGCCCATTTCCTAACGGTAGATGTGAGAGAAATTGTACAAAATAAACCAGCTCATTTAATGGTACTTTTTCTAATGATGAATGTTCACTTAACAGGTGTTGTTGTTTAGACAAATCTTGTTTCACTTGCTGTAAACGATTATTGAGTGCTTGCTGTTGCTGGTTTAGCGTATGGTATCTAGCAGATTGTTGCTGTGCAGATGTCAATAAACGATAACCCGCTAAACTAACGATAATTATCAACAATAATATGAATATACTGACCTGACGATAACGTCGGCGATAATGTTGTTGGCGCCAATCTAAGAGATTAATTTCAAATAACTTTTTATTAATCATCTCGCCCCCATAATGCACACCCTAAACAAATAAATTCCCCCTCGGATAAAGTCGTAATTTGTTGTACATTTTCATGATTAATGATAGCTGTAATATCCACTGACTGATGTTTATCTGTCTGAAATAAAATAATTCTGGAGAAATTATTGCGAAATGCCGTGATATACTTTTCCCAACTAGAATAAAAATCTTCTTGTGTTACAAATAGTTCCGTTTTAAAAGGTGAGTCCAAAAGAAAAATACACTGTTCTGCATAATAACAATACAGCACACTTTCCGTTGCATTTCTCTCCGACAAATGACGAAAGGCTCGTAATAAAACGCGAGGAAAGACATCTAATATACTCAACGGTAATGGATAATATTTTTCTATCTCTTGCTGGGCATTGTGCTGTTTAACCACATATAAATCGAGATATTCACCTTGATAGATATAATCAAACCAAATAGGACTCCCATCATGTGGCAAATCATTTTCCAGTAGATGATAGACTTGCTGTTCAAGGACATATTGCGTTAATTTTTGTGGATAGTGATAACTTCTGCGCCACACTAAATGAATTGGCAAAACAGAAACATAAAGAATTTGTTGGGCTGCGTAACGATACTGTTTGGTCAATAATGTTGTTAACATCGTTATATCTTTAACAACACCCGATATAACTTGCTGTTCAGGAGTAAAAAAAGAATAATGTAAACAATTAGATACAAAAAACACGCCCACTCTAATGGTAGCAGTTTTGTCTTTTTTTCGTGGAGGAAATAGAACTTTCATCGTATAATCAACATTCAATTTTAAAACATAAGTACACTTTACTTTCATTTAGTAGCTTTATTTTTATAGAGAGAATTTTTTTCGATGAAGATCGTAAAATTAATATTTAGTTCTATTTTCACGTTGTTTATTCTTGGGTGTGTAGCTGGTGGAATATTTTACTTTCACATCAAATCTCAATTACCTAATGTTAATGAATTAAAAACTGTTGAATTACAACAACCTATGCAAGTTTTTACCGCAGATGGTAAGTTAATTGGTGAAATTGGTGAACAACGTCGTATTCCTGTTCCATTAACACAAATCCCTCAACAGATGATCAATGCAGTGATTGCCACTGAAGATAGCCGTTTTTATGAACATTATGGCATTGATCCGATTGGTATTGCTCGGGCAGTAAAAGTTGCCATTACCTCTGGTGGCGCTTCTCAAGGTGCGAGTACTATTACACAACAAGTTGCACGTAATTTCTTTTTAACGCCTGAAAAAAAATTAATACGTAAGTTAAAAGAGATCGTTCTCGCAATCGAAATTGAAAATAATTTAAGCAAAGATGAAATTTTAGCCCTTTACCTCAATAAAATTTACCTTGGTTATCGTGCCTATGGTGTTGCAGCAGCAGCACAAACTTATTTTGGCAAAACGCTTGATCAGTTAACACTAAGTGAAATTGCTGTCTTGGCTGGTTTACCGAAAGCTCCCTCTACAATGAATCCAATTTATTCATTAAAACGAGCAACCGAACGGCGTAATATTGTGCTTAGTAGAATGTTAATTGAAAAATATATTACCGAAGCCCAATATCAGCAGGCACTACAAGAACCCATCATTGCGAGCTATCATGGTTCAAAATTAGATCTGCAAGCAGATTATGTTGTTGAAGCTGTTCGTCAAGAAATGGTCAAGCTATATGGTGAAGAACAAGCGTATACAAAAGGCTATCAAGTATTTACTACCATCAATTCTACTGATCAGTTAAATGCACAAAAGGCATTAAGAAATAATCTGATTGCTTATGATATGCGTCATGGTTATCGTAAAAATGCAACATTATGGAAAGCAGATGAAATCGCTTGGGACAAAGATCGCATTATCGCTTTCTTAAACAAACAGCCTGATAGTAAACCATTACAACCTGCTGCAATTCTAGAAATGAAAAACAACCAAGCACAAGCAATGCTGGCGAATGGTGAAATAATTACTTTAAACCAGAATGCAGTTAAATGGGCTGGAAACATTAATAAAATATTGCATAAAGGCGATATGATTTGGCTAATACAGGATAATAAACAGCAATGGGGATTACGCCAAATTCCACTTGCTAATTCTGGTATGGTTTCATTAGATAGCACCAATGGTGCAATTAAAGCAATGGTTGGTGGCTTTAGTTTTGCACACAGTAAATTTAATCGTGCAACGCAATCTATGGTTCAGGTTGGCTCTTCAATTAAACCTTTTATTTATACAGCAGCATTAAATAAAGGTTTAACGCTCGCAACAATTTTAAATGATGCGCCAATAACACTCCGCAAAGCAGGACAAACTCCGTGGCAACCTAAAAACTCACCTAATGTATTTAATGGTCCTTTACGCTTACGTGTCGGGTTGGGGCTATCAAAAAACGTGATGATGGTACGTGCCGTCAATATGGTTGGCATTGACTATATTGCTGATTATTTGCAACGCTTTGGCTTCCAAAAAAATCAATATGCCGCAACTGAAGCCTTAGCTTTAGGAGCTGCTTCTTTTACGCCATTAGAAATGGCTAGAGGTTATGCAGTAATTGATAATGGCGGATTTCTTATTGATCCTTATATAATCCAATCTATTAAAGATAATACTGGTAATGAAATTTTTACTGCAAAACCAAAAGTTGCTTGTTTTCAATGTAGTGATAAACAAATTCCTGTCATTTACGGCGATATAACCCCTGCCGATTTTCTCTCATTAAAAATTGACAATTCAGCAACAGAGGGGGCTATTCTTGATACTCCGCTTTCAGCCAATACTTCTGGCGATGAAGACAATACTGAAGCGGTTCCAGATGTACCCGAACTCAATACAAACAATATTCAACTAGAAAATGCACCAAGTCTACTTAGTCATAACACTAATGATCCTCAACAATCCATAGAACCTCAATATGCACCACGTGTTATCAGCGGTAAAATTGCTTTCTTAATGCGTAGTGCGTTGAATTCTGGTATTTATGGTGAACCAGGCGGTAATTGGACAGGTACAAGCTGGCGTGGTAAAGCGATTGCACGGACTGACATTGGCGGAAAAACAGGGACAACAAATAATTCTAAAGTTGCTTGGTATGTTGGTTATGGTGGAGATTTAGTTACATCGGTGTATATCGGATTTGACGATAATAAACTTGATCTTGGGCGAGGTGAGTCTGGTGGTAAATCAGCTATGCCTGCATGGATTGATTATATGAGTAACGCACTAAAATCACTACCTGTGAGAAATGATCCAATACCTGATGGCGTTATCCAAAAACGTATTTCAATGGAAAACGGTTTACTTTCAGATTCTGGTGGCAGATTAGAATATTTTATTGAAGGTACAGAACCTACCCAATACTTTGTCCCTGAACAAGGTAATCAAATCATAGACAGCAAAGGTGAAATGAAAGAACTTTTCTAAAGATCCATTACAATTAAGGGGCTATAAACAGCCCCTTATTACTTAACATAAACATTAGCCCTGCCATTCATCAATTATTTGTAATAGCTCAATGGCTAATCTTGCTCGAGCAAAACCACGCTCATCGCTTACCGCCCATAAGCTTAATTGCCCCTCTTCACTAAACATTGAATGAAGATGTAATTGTGGTAATTGTTCTGTATCACTTTCCATCTCCCCGTTAGTTACAGGCGTCAATAATTTTTCTGAATGAATTTGTAATAACTTACTTTGTTGCCACAAATTATTCTTATCTAATTGTTCTAAATCGTAACCTGACAAGGTAATTTGTTGTGCAAACCCGTAAAAAACAGGCACTTGTAATTGATGAGTAATAAACTGCCCTGTAAATTCAGGTAATACTTTTGCTAACAAAATACGCTGTTTATTAAGATCCCCTTGATCACATACAGGTACCACATCAAATGCTAGACGCTGCTGTTCATCATTTAATGGTATCCCATTTAATAACTGAGCAGTTTGACCAACCAATTCCCGAATCTTATCTTCACCAAAATAGGACATTGGCAACAAGGAAGTTACTGATAATTGAGTAACTTGATACTGCTGCAATAAAGGTTTTAATGCTAATGCTAATTGTGAAATTATTGGGTTTGGCAAAGAGGCAATATTACGCTGTCTAATATCGGCTACTCTTTCATTATTTACTGTTGGCACTATCGCAGGAATATCACTTAAATAGGCACAAATACCAAGCATATCAATCGCAATACACCCTGCTTCTGCAGCGGCCGCTAAATGAGTAACTTGCTCTAAGTTACCTGCAAATAATAAATAATCATATCCTCGCCAATCTACATCTGTAAAATTTAATTGCTCAACATATTTACCCTTAAAACGAATTGTCTGTTCTTCAGAAAATTTCTCTGCTTCAATAATGGCAACTTTCGCTGAAACAAATTGACTCTGCTCCAAAACAGCAACTAATTTTTCTGCTAAGGAAAAATCTGCTGCAATAATAATATTTATATTTGAACTCATTTTGTTCTCCGTGCTACTCTTCGACTCGTTATTTTATCAAATTAATTTTTACGACGGGAATGTTTTCCATGACACCAGCAATCAACCTGTTAAAGAAACAAAAAATATCTTTTCAAGTTCATCAATATAATCATGATCCTAATAACACCAATTTTGGTAAAGAAGCAGTAGAAAAATTAAATCTCTCTCCATTACAAACTTATAAAACACTACTGGTTACTGCAAATGGTGATGATAAACAACTGGCAGTAATGGTAGTACCTGTTGCGTTTAGTTTAAATTTAAAAAAAGCAGCTAAAGCCTTAGGCGTAAAAAAGGTCGAACTTGCAGATAAACATCTCGCAGAAAAAGCTACTGGTTATCTTGTTGGCGGAATTAGCCCATTAGGACAAAAAAAACATTTACCAACAATTATTTCCATTACCGCTCAACAGTTTCAAACAATTTTTATTTCAGGTGGAAAACGAGGAATTGATATTGAATTGCAACCACAAGATTTAGCACAACTTACTCAAGCTAATTTTGCTGATATTAATGAAGAATAGTAAAAAATATTATCATCTTGATAAAATTCCACACTATTCGCCTAAATTTATGCCTATTTTTCAAGCAAAGTGTTTTTGATTAAATCAAACAGCAAAAAATATAAAAATTTTTATTGATTAGTTCCCGAAAATCAGTATTATAAGCACCCGTTGCAATATGGTAAGACATGGGTCGTTAGCTCAGTCGGTAGAGCAGCGGACTTTTAATCCGTTGGTCGAAGGTTCGAATCCTTCACGACCCACCATTTAATCCATATTTTACCCTATTAGGGTCGTTAGCTCAGTCGGTAGAGCAGCGGACTTTTAATCCGTTGGTCGAAGGTTCGAATCCTTCACGACCCACCACTTAACATTTAATCAAATTTAAGTGGGTTATTAGCTCAGTTGGTAGAGCAGCGGACTCTTAATCCGTCGGTCGAAGGTTCGATCCCTTCATGACCCACCACATATTAACTCACATCTCTGGGTCGTTAGCTCAGTCGGTAGAGCAGCGGACTTTTAATCCGTTGGTCGAAGGTTCGAATCCTTCACGACCCACCATTTCAAATCATTGTTACATTTCATCTGAACTAAATCAGTTGTTAAGCTTAGCTAATAAATTGATATAAAATCCCTATCTATTCTCTGCTATAAATTAGTAAGCCAGCAAAAAGTAATTTTTTCCGTCTATATTTCTGAAAAATTTATACAAAGTTTTTAACTCACCTTGCATAAAAAATCACCCAAAATGCTTAAAATATAATCTAATTTTATTAAAAATCATTTCCATTTGTCGATTTATATCACACTTTTAACATTTTTATTACAAAATATTTTTGTCAATTAATACTCTACTGTTATAGTGCATTTGTAAGTAATGATATTACCATGTGTTTATTATCAATTTAAGGAGATTTTTTATGCAAAAATTTACTCAAACTGAAATCAACACTGCCGTTATTCGCGAAAAATTAGAACAACTAATCGGTTCCGTTACGGCAAAAAGTTTATTTTATGGGTATGGTCTGTTCAAAAATAATTGTATGTTTGGTATTTATCAGAAACACTTTTTCTATATTAGAGCGACTGGAGCTCTAGCCAAACTGTTATTACAAAAAGGAGCGATACCAAATCCGTATACTACACCATCTAATCAATATTTTTATTTACCAGACGAAATTATAAATAATGATGATGAATTTCGCTTATATCTTAATTTATCTATTGAACAGGTAAAACAAGAAAAACAAAAATTAATTAAGAAAAGAAAAAATCAGATTAGAGATTTACCTAATTTAAGTATTAAACATGAAAGATTGTTAGCTAAAATTGGGGTAAAAAATGTAAAAGAGTTTAAAAAACGAGGTCCTGAAAAGATCTTTGTTGAATTAAAAGATATGATCCTAATAGAAAGCCTCGATCTCTATTGGAAGCTTATCGGCGCATTTTATCTGAAACATGAATCGCTACTCAGCAAATCTGAAAAAGAGGAACGACTAAAATTATTGAATCTACTACTCATTCAAGCAGGTTACCCTGAAGAACCTAATCAATAATATAACTCTTTATAAATTTACTTTTTAAAATACTAGCCCCTAAATAAAGGGGCTTTTTTCTAGAAAAAATAAATTTCCCTTAAACCTAAAAGCTGGTTTATCATCTGTTTATGCTTACAGGTTTACTGATGCAACAATTTAGTTCCTCCTTATGATAGATGTAATTCGTCAAAAGGATACAAAGTATAGAGTGAATAACTAGAAGCTAATCGTAAGGCTTCATTAAAAATTTGACAGAAAAATCTTAAACAGAGAGAAACTATCCAGAAAGAATTTATTAAGTTACTAAGGAGGAACAAATCTTAAAAAATTTATATAGAAGTTAGAACAAGATATTTCAAGTAAACTAAACTGATGCAAAAGAAAAAGCTTACATCATAAGAGAAGAATTAGAAAAAAACACAAATAAGAAGGAATAAAATGCCAAACATTATCATCATCGACACGGGCTGTGCCAATCTTTCTTCGGTGAAATTTGCCTTTGACCGATTGGGTTATCACGCCAACATTAGCCGTGATTTAAACGAAATTACCCAAGCGGATAAGCTGATTTTACCCGGTGTTGGCACGGCGAAAGCGGCAATGCACAATTTAGCTGAACGCCAGCTGATCGCCACCATTCAACAGCTCAAACAGCCTGTGCTGGGGATCTGCTTGGGAATGCAGTTGATGACCGAATTTTCAACCGAAGGCAACGTCAGCACCTTAGGCTTAATGCAAGGGAAAACCGAAACCTTGCCAGCTCAAGGCTTGCCGTTACCCCATATGGGTTGGAATCAGGTAAAATTTGCTGAAAATGAACCGCTCTTTGCTGAGATTGCGGTCAATAGCCATTTCTATTTTGTGCATAGTTATGCTGTGTTGCCAAATGCCAATACAATTGCCACTTGTGATTATGGCGTGCCATTTTCAGCTGCCCTAAAGTGCGATAATTTCTATGGCGTGCAGTTCCACCCAGAGCGTTCAGGGCAAGTCGGCTCGCAGTTATTGCGTAATTTTGTGGAACAGATTTAACATAAGGAATAATAATGAAATCACAAATTATCCCTGCTCTTGATTTGATAAACGGGCAGGTGGTGCGGTTGCACCAAGGCGATTATGCCAAACAAACGACTTATAACGACAACCCGATTGAACAATTTGCCAGCTATATCGCTCAAGGGGCGAAGCAGTTGCATTTGGTCGATTTAACAGGAGCGAAAGATCCAGCAAAACGCCAAACAGCGTTAATTGGGCAGATTATTGAAGCGACACAAAGCCAAATTCAAGTTGGCGGCGGTATCCGCACGGAGCAAGATGTGGCGGATTTATTGGCAGTTGGGGCTAATCGTGTTGTGGTGGGTTCAACGGCGGTCAAACAAGCTGATATGGTCAAACGCTGGTTTGAGAAATATGGGGCGGAGAAATTTGTGTTGGCGTTAGATATTCACATCAGCCCACAGGGGAGCAAGCAAATCGCCATTCACGGCTGGCAAGAAACCAGCGATTTAACCCTTGAAGCGGTGATTGACGACTTTCAACAAGTCGGCTTACAGCACGTTTTATGTACCGATATTTCACGAGATGGCACACTGCAAGGCTCAAATGTGGCACTGTATCGTGAAATTTGTGCCAACTTCCCTCAAGTGCAATTTCAATCTTCAGGCGGCATTGGGACATTAGCCGACATTGAAGCCTTAAAAGGCACAGGGGTTGCTGGCGTGATTGTTGGGCGTGCGTTATTAGAGGGTAAATTTAATGTGGAGGAGGCGATAAAATGCTGGCAAAACGGATAATTCCTTGTTTAGATGTGCGTGATGGGCAGGTGGTTAAGGGCGTGCAGTTTCGCAATCACGAAATCATTGGCGATATTGTGCCACTGGCTCAGCGTTATGCCGAAGAAGGGGCAGATGAGCTGGTGTTTTACGATATAACCGCCTCATCAGACGGTCGCACGGTCGATAAAAGCTGGGTAGAGCGTGTCGCACAGGTGATCGATATTCCATTTTGCGTTGCGGGCGGAATTAAAACCATTGCCGATGCCGAGCAAATTTTCGCCTTTGGGGCAGATAAAATTTCGATCAATTCGCCCGCTCTTGCTAACCCTGATCTGATTAATCAACTAGCAGATCGCTTTGGTGTGCAAGCGATTGTAGTCGGTGTGGACAGTTGGTTTGAGCAGGAAACCGGCAAATATTGGGTTAATCAATACACAGGCGATGAAAAACGCACACGCCAAACCCAGTGGCAAACAGTCGATTGGGTGCAAGAGGTGCAAAAACGTGGTGCAGGGGAAATTGTGCTGAATATGATGAACCAAGATGGCGTGCGTAACGGCTATGATTTAGTTCAACTGAACAAAGTGCGTGCAGTTTGCCAAGTACCACTGATTGCCTCAGGTGGCGCAGGTGAGATGGTGCATTTCCGTGATGCTTTTATAGAGGCCAACGTCGATGGTGCATTAGCTGCAAGTGTGTTTCATAAACAGATCATCAATATTGGTGAATTAAAACAGTATTTAAAAGATGCAAATATTGCAGTGAGATGTTAGGTAGTGATTATGTTAGAAAAACAAATGATTGAAACAATCAACTGGCAAAAAGTCGATAATTTATTACCAGTTATCGTTCAAAATGTGGACACTTGCGAAGTGTTGATGTTAGGTTATATGAACCCAGAAGCGTTAGCAAAAACGCAGGCAGAAAAACGCGTAACGTTTTTTTCTCGCACCAAACAGCGGTTATGGACAAAGGGCGAAACGTCGGGCAATTTTTTGAATGTGGTCGATATGAGCCTTGATTGTGATAACGACACCTTATTAATTTTGGCGAAACCTGTTGGCGAAACTTGCCACACAGGGGCGGAAAGCTGTTTTCATCAGTTTGAAAAGCAAGATGAGCCAGATTGGATCTTCTTTAGCAAGCTAGAACGGTTGATCGCCAGCCGTAAAGGGGCAGATCCTGACAGCTCTTACACCGCACACCTTTACTCACGTGGCACAAAACGCATCGCACAAAAAGTGGGCGAAGAAGGTGTGGAAACCGCACTGGCAGCCACCGTAAAAGATCGTGAAGAAACGATTTGCGAAGCGGCAGACTTGGCTTACCACTTAACCGTGTTATTGCAAGATGCCAACTTAGCGTGGGCAGATGTAATCGAAAAACTGAAAGAACGGCATAAATAATCAAATAATAAAAAGGCTTAATTTTTTGCATGAATTAGCCTTTTTTACTATTTACTATTAATTAAGCATTGTTTTTCAAATAATCTAAAACCACTTGATGGTGTTCACCTGTTTTAAACTTAGCAAAAACCTTTTCAATTACGCCCTGCTCATCAATTAAAAAGCTAATGCGATGAATACCATCAAACGTTCTTCCCATAAATTTCTTTTCGCCCCAAACACCAAACGCGTCAGCTACTTGATGATCTGGATCAGAAAGTAAAGTGAAATTAAGCTCTTTTTTCTGTGCAAATTGCGCTAATTTACTTGGTTGATCAGGACTAATCCCTAAAACGTTAACATTCAACGCTTGCCATTCAGCTTGACTATCACGAATAGCGCACGCTTGAGTCGTACAACCAGGTGTTAACGCTTTAGGATAAAAATAAACAAGGACTTTTTGCCCACGAAAATTCTCCAATGCGACCGATTGATTATGTTGATCAACTAAACAAAATTCAGGTGCTTTATCACCAATTTCCAACGTTTTCATCTTTTCTCCTTTTTTGCGAGCATTTTTCACAAGAATTATAGCGAAAAATAAAAAAATTGCTTGCAATGTAAGGTATTTTTGGCAAGCTAGAAAACATTGTTTCGATTTAAACTGTATGAGCAAAATTGCGAAATATAGAAGAAAAAATATCAGGAGTAGTTATGTCATCACAACCTTTATTTTCAGGCAGTATTGTAGCCCTAGTTACCCCGATGGATAGCGCAGGCGAAGTCAATTATGGACAACTCAAAAAATTAGTTAACTACCATATCGATGCTGGTACGAGCGCGATTGTTTCAGTAGGAACAAGCGGTGAAGCAGCAACATTAAGTATCGAAGAAAATATTAAAACTATTTTAAAAACGGTCGAATTTGCCGATGGACGCATCCCCGTTATTGCTGGTGCGGGTGCAAATGCTACTAGCGAAGCAGTAACCATGACAAAATTATTAAATGGTAGTGGCATTGCAGGTTGTTTGACCGTTGTCCCTTATTACAACAAACCAACCCAACAAGGAATGTATCTCCATTTTAAAACCATTGCCGAATGTACAGATTTACCACAAATTCTTTATAACGTGCCGGGGCGTACAGGGAGCGATCTGTTGCCAGAAACCGTTGGTCGCTTAGCTGAAATTCCAAATATTATTGGGATTAAAGAAGCAACAGGCGATGTTAGTCGTGTGCAAAAAATCAAACAATTAGCAGGCGAAGATTTTATTGTGTTAAGTGGTGATGATGCCACTTTCTTAGACTCCATGAAAGCAGGGGGAGAAGGCGTTATTTCCGTTACTAACAATGTTGCAGCGGCTGATATGGCAAAAGTATGTAAATTAGCTCTTGAGGGCAATTTTGCTGAAGCAGAAAAAATTAATCAACGTTTAATGGCATTGCATCACGATCTCTTTGTCGAATCTAATCCAATTCCAGTGAAATGGGCGTGTTATAAATTAGGATTAATTGATGAGCCGACATTACGCTTACCGCTGACGACACTAAGCGAGGCAGCCCAACCAAAAGTAATGGAAGCGTTGCAGATTGCAGGTTTACTATAAATTAACACAGATAAAACAGGCAACTCGCCTGTTTTTTTATTTTAGGGGAAGAAAATGAATTACCAAGTTATTGCTTTTGATTTAGACGGCACCTTATTGAACCATGAGGGAAAAATTTTACCAAGTAGTCTCGCTGCGATTCAGCGCGCAAAAGAAAAAGGGGTAAAAGTAGTGTTAGTAACAGGACGACACCATACTGCCGTCAAACCTTATTATTACGAGTTAGGTTTAGATACCCCTGTTGTCTGTTGCAATGGTACCTATGTATACCAAATGGAAACAGATAACGTATTAACCGCCAACCCATTAAGCGCAGAAAAAGCGAAGAAAATCCTTGATCTCGCTTATCACTATGGTTCTCATGTTTTATTGTACTCACGTGATGCCATGAACTTCCAAACCTTTAACCCACATATGGAAAAATTTAAAGCATGGGTTGAAAGTTGCCCAAGCGAAGTACGCCCAAATGTACAACAAGTACCTGATTTATATCATTTTATTACTAGTGGCGATACCATTTGGAAATGTGTGATTAGTGCGCCGAGTCGGGACGTGATGACAAAAGTTGTGAATGAATTACCCGAGGATCAATTTAGCTGTGAATGGTCTTGGGTTAATCGCGTGGATATTGCCAATGTTGGCAATAGCAAAGGGGGGCGCCTATTAGAACTTTTAGCCTCATGGAATATTGCCCCAGAACAGGTGATCGCGTTTGGCGATAATCATAATGATACCAGTATGCTAACCGCAGTAGGTTTAGGGGTAGCAATGGGAAATGCAGAAGAAGAAGTGAAACAACAGGCGAAATTAGTTACCTTAAACCACAATGATGATGGTATTGCTCAAGTGTTAGATAAATATTTGTAAAATAAGCATTATTTCATCACCACGAATAGCCTAAATCACGTATCGCGTTTACCGCTTTATTACTAGAATTTGCTACTTTTTAATGAAATTTAGCTTGAGGTTCTGCCCCAAGCTAAATTATATAAAGCAATAACTATTTGATAAAATTCATAAATTTAAGAAAAAACCAAATATTCTCAATATGAAATTAACTCTCTTGATGGCTCTTCAAATAAAACAAAGCTAGCGTAGAAATTAATAACACAGCTGCCACACCAATATACAAGCTCTGCTTATCCCAACCTTGATCTAATAAAATACCTGCAATCGTTGGCGCGAGAATAGCACCAATACGCCCCACCCCAATCGCTGTTCCCACGCCAGTGCTACGAATATCTGCTGCATAAACGCTTGGGTTTAAGGTATAAAGTCCACTAATACAACCATTAATCAATGCGCCAACCAAAATCGCTAATAGCATCGCTAGCCACAGCACAGCACTCGATAAAATAAATAAAACGACGGCAAATGCAGCGGCAACGGTAAAAAAGAGCAAAACCGATTTTGCGCGCCAATATGTCGCAATAAAGCCATAAAGTAAGGCACCCGCCGTGCCTCCTAATGAAATCATCATGCCAATACTTACGCTTTGTTCAACCGTCATTCCTGCTTCTTTCAATAAGGCTGGCGTCCACGAACTAATAAAATAAAAACTAAACATAATGGCAAAAAATGCCGTCCATAATAATAACGTCGAGCGACGATAACTGTGATCCAATAAACGCGAGAACGAAATACGCGGCACAACCGCAGAGGTTTCCACTTTATTAGGTAACTGCCATTGATCACCCAATCCCATTTTCATCGTAATACGATTTAATTTTGCTAACGCATTTTTAGGTTGTTTCACCAATAAAAACTCAATGGATTCAGGCAACCAAAAGATAATCACCACCAAACAGACTGCCGTTAAAATAGCGCCAACCAAAAAGACCGAACGCCAGCCATATTCTGCTTGTAACATCACGGAAAAGATTCCGCCCAAAACTGCGCCAACGCCAAAACCAGCGGCATAAATACTGATCGCCAAGCTGCGCCAACGGCGAGAGGAATATTCACTCGTCAATACATTGGTACCCACCAAAATACCACCCACACCCAGCCCAGTGATCACTCGCCATACACCAAGCCAAAATTGACTATCCGAAAAGGCAGAGCCAAACATACCAACCGCTGAGAGTAACACGGCAATAATCAATAAAGGACGCCGCCCGATTTTATCAGCAAACGGTGCTAAAAAGAGGGATCCAGCCGTCATACCAAATAATCCCGCACTTAACAGCGTTCCTAACTCTACGCCACTTAAGCCAAACTCTTGACGAATTGCCGTTGCCGTAAAAGCCAGCGCCAACACATCAAATCCATCTAATAAATTCATAATGGCTGCAATAATCACAATGCCCCATTGATAAGGACTCATTGGACTACGACTAATTGCCTCACGTAAATTCATACAACTTCCTTTATTTTTATGTGTTACTACAAAAATCCTAGATGATAGCGGAAATATAGCAACAAAGGAATGGATCTTGACAGATAAAAAAACAGTAGCCACAACGGCTACTGTAAAAGAGTGGGGTAATTATTTAATGTTTATAAGTTATGGAGAATAATTGAGTAATAATATTAATCTTTATGCTTTTTATGGTGATGTGGTTTCCGTTCTTTCACATCATTGCGCAAGATTTCCGACGTTACCGCATCAATGCGAACTTCTTTAATCTGCTTCTCTTTGGTTAAAATTTCGATGTCATAAACAGGGTGATGTTCTCTTCGTGGGTGGAACTCAGCTTCTAAAACCGTTCCCTCTGCTTTTTGTTGTGCAATCTCAATCGCTTGCACTAACGTAATTTTACTCACGGCAACAGCTTGTTCTAAATACTGTTGTTTTTCCAATGGTTCTGCATGTTTACCTGCCAACACAGATGACGCTGAACCTAACGACAATAATGCCACTGAAGAGAGTACAAATAATCTTGAAGTAAATTTAGTCATTTGTTTACCTTTATAATTTATCTAGAGTTAAATGCTGGAAAAAATTTGTCTCCTTTTGTTTCACAGCGCTGCGTAATATAAAAGGGAAAAATTAGCAAAAAATTAGTAAAAGACTTCAGGATCAACGAACGTTATAATCAACCTTAATTTTCATTCAAGATTTACGCAGGATAAACAGATGTCTTACCGCTCGTTATTACTGGCACTATGCTTATCACTTCATATCCCAACCGTATTTGCCGTGCCATCACTCATTGATGCGCTCACCAATCCACCGATGCCTACAGCAACCTTGCCAATCAAAAACACAATCCTTCACATTGAGATTGCCAATACCCCCAAAAACCGCATCTTGGGTTTAATGTTTCGCCCCTATTTATCCGAAAATGACGGTATGTTATTTATCTATAAAACGGAAAGAAAACGCTGTTTTTGGATGAAAAATACTTATCTGCCTTTATCCATTGCCTATATCAACAAACAAGGCAAGATCACCGATATTCTGGATATGCAACCGCTCGATACACGTCTTATCTGTCCAACTGCGCCAATGCGTTATGCCTTAGAAGTCAATCAGGGTTGGTTTAGCAGAAATGCGGTCAAAGTGGGGGATAAAATTTATCTTAGCCGAGATATTTTGCGGAAAAAATAAAAGGTGCTCTATTCTTACATCACCTTTATGTAGATATTAGGTTTCGCCTAAAGGCGAGTTGCTTTTTTGTTCAAATTGATATTTGGGTTTCGCCCTAAAGGGCGACCTACTTTTTTGCTCGTACAAAAAAGTAGGCAAAAAATTACGCCCTAGTGCCTTGCTGTTTCCTCATTCCGTCAAGATTTTTCGGGCGGCAAAAAACTGATATTTTTCTGCGAAAAATTAGACGTTTTTTGCCTAAAAATCTTTCCTGCACTCGGGCAAGACACAAGGGGATCCATTTGGGATTTTTATACAATTCTTCCTTAAATCTCAGTTTGTTTGTTAGTAGGGTTATAAGTAAATTTTTAGATTATTGATAGATTTAGGTTTTGGTTAAAGACAAGCGCCTTTTTTCTCAAATAAAAATTTTTTTGTTTAAATTGGTATTTAGGTTTTATAACAATTTAGGTTTCGCCTAAAGACGACCTACTTTTTTGCTCGTACAAAAAAGTAGGCAAAAAATTACGCCCTAGTGCCTTGCTACTTCCTCATTCCGTCAAGATTTTTCGGGCGGCAAAAAACTGATATTTTTCTGCGAAAAATTAGACGTTTTTTGCCTAAAAATCTTTCCTGCACTCGGGCAAGACACAAGGGGAGGGGGGGGGGAACATTTAACACGTGTTGTATTTTAAAATTGGTGTTTATTACTAACGTAACCTAGCCTGCTATTTTGTTTAAATCCCTACAAAAAAATTCTATTTAAACAACCAAAAACACCCTCTAAGGCAAAATAAAAAAGGCGATGTCTCACATCGCCTTTACTTATATCGTTACTTTAGAGGTTTATTTCCAAGTATATTTGATACCAATCGTGCCGCGGTAGGCTTCATAAGCGTGGTTTTTGAAGCTGAACTCATAACGTACATCACCGTATAAGTAGGTTTGTTTGCCTAATGCGCGTTGTAAGCCAACGCCCACTTCGCCCCATGTGTTAGCGTATTTTTCGCCTACTCTCTCGGTGCCAATTCTTACTGAGTGATTTGCGTTGAAATTATGCCAAATATTCGCCACTGCATATAACGTACGGGTTTTATCGTCTTTTAAGCGATTATGGGCTAAACGTACCCCTAAACGTCCGCGTAAGCCTGTTATTGATTCTGGCGCCACGCTTCTGTATGCGTCAGCAAAGCGGTTGAATGACATATATTGGTAGATTAATTGTGCTTGTGGCTCGATAAACCATGCACTTTGTCTTTCGTTGAGTTCTTTTAACTCAATCGGTTTACCCACTTCCGCTGACAGCGCAAACCCTTTTCCGCGTTGTTTGTTGGTTTTTTCTCCTTGGTTATCAACAGAGTAACCTCTTAACCAGTGGAGTTGTCCGACTAAATCAAGGTAGCCGCCATTCACGTGATAACGGGTGTGGGTTAAGCCTAAGGCGTATAATTCTGAACGTCCTTTGCCTGTGTATTTGTTGGATTGCAATATATACTGACCTGCGCTGTTTTGTACGGCGTAGTATTGGTCGTAGAATTTGCTGTTCGCGCGGCTATAGGCTAAATATAACCCTGTTAAGGAATGTCCACCTTTGTCATCTTTTTTGATGCTGAAATCGTGTCCGACTTTGATGCCGTACATTTTGGTTGCAAAGTCGAGGCGTTTTTTGCCATCTAGACTAAAGGTTTTGCCCCATACTTTCACCCAAGTTTGTCCGTCCACTTGTTCTTCATCACTACAGGTATCGCAACGTTCCCATGAGAGGATTTGGTTTTCGCCGCGTCTTTCGTGTAAGGTGCCTAGGGTGCTGTAACCTAATTCCATGCCAATGCGTGGCATTAATGTATACGCTGCAACAGGGGCGTCATACACGCGTTGTTGCGTATCGGTGGTGGTTTGTGGCACAGTTGGGTCTGCGGCCAATACGCTTGCCCATTGGCTTTCGGTATTATGACCTACAATCACGTTGCTTGGTGCTGCTGGTGTTGAAGGTGCAGCAGGATCTGCAGTAGTTGTTGGTGCATCAGGTGCTGCTGGTTGACCTGCTGTTCCTTCTACTGCTGGAGTAGTTACAGTTGGCGTTCCATTAGCGCCATCTCCTGCTGTAGTGTCGCTACTACCAGTACCACCATTGTCTCCAGTTGAAGCCTCAGGTGTAGGGGTTTCTTCAGCTCCATCACTGCCACTATCACCATCAGTTGCTGGTGCATCTGCAGGAAGATTATCCTCTTCTGCTTCTCCGCCTGCTGCTGGAGCAGTTGGAGGAGTTGGAGATTCTGGCTCTGCTGGAGCAGCTGGAGGAGCAGGTTGACTTTCTCCCTCAGCAGCTGGCTCGTCATCTTCCTCGTCCTCTCCCTCTTCCCCACCTGGTCCCTGTGCATACACATGGTTAGAAGCAAGGAAAAGCGCCGTACTTACGGTTGCAATAGGCAAGAATTGCGCTGCAAGGTTCCCCACAAATAGCAAACACACGAATAACAACTTTGGTAGGGTTATTATTTTTTGTATTTTATTCATCTTTATATTCTCACATTGAAATGTAAAACATTATTGCAATACCACACCAAACTATAGTCAAACTTCGACTATAATCCATTGGTTATTTTCCCCCCCCCCATAGCCTTTTGTCAACAAATGTAATAAAACATATTTTTTATTTACAATAGTGGCATTTTTTTAAATTCTCGCTATAGTAACTCCTTTTTTATTGGTCAAATATTCAACAGTATCACACTACTATGCCAACAATATATATACCAAGCACGCACCGTCCGATGACGCAAGCCATACAAGATACGCTGCCAGTGCTGATTGGACTAATTCCTTTCGGTTTAGTTTTAGGGGCGCAAGCTACTGCCCAACAGATGACTTTATGGCAAGTGCCATTAATGACGGGGATCAATTTTGCAGGTGGTTCGGAATTTGCGGCGATAAGCTTATGGACTTCTCCGCCTCCTTTATTATTAATTGCATTAACCACGCTATTAGTGAATTGTCGCCATATTTTGATGAGTGCGACATTAGCGCCTTATCTTAAAGGCTTACCGTTATCTAAGGCATTAATCGTTCTCTTTTTTATGTGCGATGAATCTTGGGCATTAGCACTTAATCACCATAAAAAACACGCTTTACAGCAGTTAAACCTAAGCTACTATTTTAGTGTGGCGTTATCACTGTATATCACTTGGATTGCATCGAGTGCTGTTGGCGCATGGTTAGGTCCAATTATTGGAGATATTCGGATTTATGGTTTAGATATGGCGTTTGTCGCTGTGTTTTTAGTGTTACTGAAAGGTATGTGGAATGGTGGGCGAGCTGCGATAGCGTGGGTAGTCAGTTTAGTGGTTGCAGCACTTTCTTATAAATTTATTGAAGGGGCTTGGTATGTGCCATTCGGCACGCTGAGCGGTTTGGCAGTGATTTGGTGGTTGGAGAAAAGCAAATGAGCTGGGAAATTTTAACCATTTTCGTTATGGCTGCCGTAACCTATTCAACCCGTTTACTCGGCTTTTTTCTTTTGCAAAACAAACACCCCTCTCCTATGACACGTAACTTATTGGCTCAAGTCCCAGCGTGTGTCTTAATTTCTATTATTGCGCCTGAATTTACTAGCGACCAACCAGCAGATTGGCTGGGCTTAATTATTACGCTACTTGCGGCAATGCGTTTTTCCTTTCTCCCTACGGTAACCATTGGCATTATGGCGACTGCCTTAGCACGTTATTTGCTCGTTTAGCGGCGTGGTTTGCTCATCTCGTCGCACATTTTATTTCCACCGCATAGAATAAATTTCATTTCTGTATTTCACCAACTAGGGGCTAATGCTAGAATACGGGCAATTTTTTTGTTTTATGATGGAATTTTATTATGCGTACAAGTCAATATTTACTTTCTACCCTTAAAGAAACCCCTGCCGATGCAGAAGTGGTGAGTCATCAATTAATGTTACGAGCAGGTATGATCCGCAAACTGGCTGCGGGATTATATACATGGCTGCCAACGGGGATGCGTGTCTTGAAAAAAGTCGAACAGATTGTGCGTGAAGAGATGAACAAAAGTGGCGCTATTGAAGTGATTATGCCTGTTGTTCAACCTGCTGATCTGTGGCAAGAATCGCAACGCTGGGATCAATATGGTCCAGAATTACTACGTTTGAATGATCGTGGCGATCGTCCGTTTGTGTTAGGTCCAACCCATGAAGAGGTGATCACCGATTTAGCACGCCGTGAACTCTCGTCTTATAAACAATTACCACTCAATCTGTATCAAATTCAAACCAAATTCCGTGATGAAGTGCGCCCTCGTTTTGGTGTTATGCGTTCGCGTGAATTTATTATGAAAGATGCTTACTCATTCCACTTAACCAGAGAGAGCTTGCAAGAAACCTATGATGTGATGCATCAAACGTACTGCAATATTTTTAACCGTTTAGGTTTGGATTTCCGTCCAGTACAAGCTGATACAGGATCGATTGGTGGTAGTGCTTCACACGAGTTCCAAGTATTAGCTGCAAGCGGAGAAGATGATATTGTTTTCTCTACTGAATCTGATTATGCTGCTAATATTGAATTAGCCGAAGCGTTGCCATTAGGTGAAAGAACAGCAGCGACTGAAGAACTGCGTATTGTAGATACGCCAAATGCGAAAACGATCGCTGCATTAGTGGAACAATTTAGTTTACCTGTTGAAAAGACAGTGAAAACGTTGATTGTACATGGTGTTGAAAAAGGTAAGTTAGTAGCGTTATTAGTGCGTGGTGATCATGAATTAAATGAAGTGAAAGCAGAAAAATTAGCACAAGTGGCTAGTCCATTAACATTCGCAACAGAAGAAGAAATTAAAGCAGCTGTTGGTGCAGGTCCGGGGTCTTTAGGTCCGATTAATTTACCATTAGAAATCATCATCGATCGTACCGTTGCTAATATGAGTGATTTCGCTGCAGGCGCAAATATTGATGGGAAACATTATTTTGGCATTAACTGGGTGCGTGATTTACCAATGCCAGAAGTGGAGGATCTGCGTAATGTTGTAGAGGGAGATCCTAGCCCTTGCGGAAAAGGGACGCTGCAAATCAAACGCGGGATCGAGGTTGGACATATTTTCCAACTTGGCACCAAATATTCAGACGCAATGAAAGCGACCGTACAAGGGGAAGATGGCAAACCGCAAATTATGATGATGGGGTGCTATGGTATTGGGGTAACGCGTGTGGTTGCTGCTGCGATTGAGCAAAGCCACGATGAACGAGGTATTATTTGGAGTGATGCTTTAGCACCATTCCAAGTTGCGATTGTGCCGATGAATATGCACAAATCACCTGAGGTACAACAATATGCAGAAGAACTTTATCAAGCCTTACAACAACAAGGTATAGATGTGTTGTTTGATGATCGCAAAGAACGCCCAGGAGTAATGTTTGCAGATATGGAGTTGATTGGTATTCCGCATATGATTGTGATTGGTGAGAAAAATCTGGAAAAAGGCGAGATTGAATACAAATCACGTCGCACAGGCGAAAAACAAATGGTTGAAAAACAGCAATTACTGGCGTTTATTCATAATAAATTGAAATAACTGTAAATTGTTATAAGATTGTTAAGGCTTGATAAAAATCAAGCCTTTTTCTTCTTTGTAATTAAATGGTTAACTCAGGAGGTATTTGTGTCAAAGCAACAACGATATAAACAAGCGACAAAGGAAGCCAAAATCACACTTATTTTAGCCGTTCTTTATGTGTTCGGTTGGTGCTTATGTGCTTACTTACCAGCAGATACTCACGGTCCTCTCGGTTTTCCACTTTGGTTTGAATTGGCTTGTATCTATTTACCAATGCTTTTTATTGTGGTGGGGTACTGGACAATCCGTATCTTCTTCCAAGAGATTTCCTTAGAAAAACAAGATGATAAGGAGAAATTATAATGAACTTAGGCGTGATTTTTCCATTAGTTATCTATCTAGCTTTTATTTTTGGAGCGGCGTTTTATGCGTATAGCAAACGTCAAAAAGGTGATTTTTTAACTGAATATTATGTCGGGAATCGTTCAATGACGGGGTTTGTCCTTGCGATGACCACCGCAGCAACCTATGCCAGCGCCAGTTCTTTTGTTGGTGGACCAGGTGCCGCCTATAAATTTGGATTGGGTTGGGTGTTGCTCGCTATGATCCAAGTGCCTGTGGTGTGGTTAGCCTTAGGGACATTAGGGAAAAAATTTGCGATGTTATCACGAGAAACAAACGCATTAACCATTAATGATTTACTTCTTTATCGCTATAAAAACAAATATTTAGTCTGGATCTCTTGTATTTCGTTACTCTTTGCCTTTTTTGCCGCAATGACCGTGCAATTTATCGGCGGTGCAAGATTATTAGAAACCACCATCGGGTTAAATTACACACAAGCATTATTGATTTTTGCCGTTACCGTAGGACTTTACACCTTTATCGGCGGCTTCCGCGCAGTGGTGCTTACTGATGCGATTCAAGGCACCGTGATGATTATCGGTACTATGATTTTACTCGGCGGCGTGATTTATGCGGCTGGCGGGGTAGAATCTGCCGTAACCAAGCTGAGTGAAATTGATCCTGCGCTGGTTTCGCCATATGGTCCGAATGAGATGCTAAGCTTCTCTTTTATGGCGTCATTTTGGATTCTCGTCTGTTTTGGGGTGATTGGCTTGCCACATACCGCCGTGCGTTGTATGTCTTACAAAGATAGTAAGGCATTACATCGAGGTATGATTATTGGCACGATTGTATTAAGTATTATTATGCTTGGTATGCACCTTGCAGGGGCGTTAGGGCGTGTCATCATTCCTGATCTCACCATTCCAGATCAAGTGATTCCAGCGTTAATGGTGCAAGTGTTGCCGCCGATTGTTGCAGGCATTTTCTTAGCCGCACCGATGTCGGCAATTATGTCAACGATTGATGCGCAACTGATTCAATCCTCATCTATTTTTGTGAAAGATCTCTATCTTTCCGCGAAACCAGAAAGCGCGAAAAACCAAAAGAAAATTAGTCGTTTTTCTTCGCTGATTACCTTGCTGTTCAGTGGTTTGCTGGTGTTAGCGGCGTTAAATCCACCTGATATGATTATTTGGTTAAATTTATTTGCTTTTGGTGGTTTGGAAGCGGCGTTTTTATGGGTTATCATTCTCGGTCTTTACTGGGATAAAGCGAATGCCTACGGGGCGATTGCATCAATGGTAACAGGGTTGGGGAGTTATATTGCTTTTACCACTGCAGCCTTGAAACCATTTGGCTTACACGCGATTGTGCCATCGCTCGTTTTTGGGTTAGTCGCATTTTTAATTGCAAACAAATTTGGTGAAAAACAAAGTAAGGATAAGTATGGCGTGGCTACAAATTAGAATAAATAGTACAAACGAACAAGCAGAACAATTAAGTGAGTTGTTGGAGGAATTAGGCGCAGTCTCTGTTACCTTTATGGATAGTAAGGATACGCCGATTTTTGAGCCGCTCCCAGGGGAAACGCGCTTGTGGGGAAATACCGATGTGATGGCGTTGTTTGATGCCGAAACGGATATGCAGGCGATTGTGCAAGCGCTGTTTGCCGCACAAGCGATGACAGTGGAAACTGCATATAAAATTGAACAAATTGAAGACAAAGATTGGGAAAGAGAATGGATAAAAAATTTCCACCCACTTAAATTTGGTCAACGGTTATGGATCTGTCCTAGTTGGCATAAAATTCCCGATCCAACGGCAGTGAATGTAATGCTTGATCCAGGTTTAGCGTTTGGCACAGGTACTCACCCAACCACTGCACTTTGCCTAGAATGGCTAGATTCACTTGATCTTAGTGGTAAAACGGTGATCGATTTCGGTTGTGGCTCAGGCATTTTAGCAATTGCTGCGCTAAAACTTGGTGCAAAACAAGCGATTGGTATTGATATTGATCCACAAGCGATTCAAGCCAGCCGTGAAAATGCCAAACGTAATAATGTGGAAGATCGTTTGCAACTATATCTTTCTGCCGATATGCCGCAAGATCTGCAAGCTGATGTGGTGGTAGCCAATATCCTTGCTGGTCCGTTAAAAGAATTAGCACCGATCATCTCTACACTGGTGATTCCACAAGGGCATTTAGGTTTATCTGGTATTTTAGCAACACAAAGTGAAACGGTATCTGCGGCTTATGCAAGCCAATTTACCTTAGATGTTGTTGCGGAAAGGGAAGAGTGGTGTCGGATCACAGGGGTAAAGGGGTAATTTAAATTTTGGTTTATAGAGATTTAGGTTTCGTCCTTTAGGGCGAAACCTAACGCTATTCTCTAAACAACCTCAATATTAGCATGAAGCAAATCCGCATGATTTTGCAACGTCGCAATCGTTACAGCAATTTTATTCCCCGTGCCATCTTCGTCATATTGCAACTTACCGCTCGCTTTATCATAAATTAAGAAATCATCTGCATCGGCTGGCGCGGTGCCTGAATGGAAGTGTGATTGCGCTAAAGTGCCGCGCGTTAACGCTTTAAAGAAGCGGCTATCTAACACAATCTTATCCCCCTCAGCGGCATTAAAATCAACAATCGTATCCGTTTTACCGTCAATCGGACTCGCAAAGATAAATTGGTCTGCGCCAGTGCCACCTGTTAACGTATCCGCACCGCGCCCGCCATCTAATTGATCGTTGCCTGCGCCGCCAATAATAGTGTCATCACCATCATAGCCATATAAATAGTTTGCCCCATCATTACCAATCAAGGTGTCGTTTCCTGTGCCACCTTTCGCATCTTCAATAATACTATTGTAGCTAATGAATAATTGTCCTGCTTGTGGTGTTGCATTCTCTGGATTATCCGCTGGTTGGTAAGCAATCGTATCGTTTTTTTGATTGACATAATTCCAGCTACCTGGGGTTAAATCGATATGCACACTTGCCGTTTGATCCGTCGCATCAATCACATCTCGCCCATTGCCATCAACAATCAACACGCCATATTCAGCACCATTGTTTGCCTCACTAGACTGTGGATTAAACGCTGCAAAACGATAGGTATTATTATCCGCATGATACGCTTGGTTTACGCCATAAAAATAGGTCATATAGGCAATATCAAACAGACTTAACTGCGTTTTTGAATCATTAAATTGATAATACGAACCGTCGCTATCCCCTGTCGGCACATTTACCACCGTTCTTGAGTTATAATTCATAATACTGGTATCGGTAAATTGTTCGCTTGGCTCTGCCACCGTAGGATTGCGCTGCCCGCTAGCAAAAGGATGCTTCATACCCAAGCTATGCCCCAATTCATGAATTAAAGTATTGAAGCCTGATACCGTTGGGAGTTGCTGCTCGCCCACAGTTTGACATCCTCCCCGCCCTAAAGGACGGGGATTCCTACTAGTGCCAATTGCAAGCAATGGACTACTCTCGGT